>CAMCIN010000008.1 GCA_945874745.1 Akkermansia muciniphila
CCGTAACGGGACGGCGGCTTGCGGCGACTTCCTCAATCAAGCCCTTCTTCCACCCGCAATCGGAGGCTTGATGCCAACTCATTATTGCAGACTAAAACCAACGGGAACCCGCCAAGGAGGCCGATTGGCGAAGAATTAGTCGCACAGGCTGACTCGCCACGCAAACTTTGTTTGAGCCAGTTTTCAAGCCTCCACACGCAGCGCCAAAGACAGCCTGTCGGTCCGCAAGCAAGCCTGCCCGCCGGGCGGGAACCACCCCACCGGAGGGGCTCAATGTGAGTGAACATGGCCATGGGAGAAAAAACGCCCTCGTTTACATGGGTGTCTTCAGACCGCAGGCGCGGGCTAAACACCACCCTCGGAAAGCTTCAAACAGCATAAAGAGCCCGCCCAGCGCCAGAGCGGTCCCGGCAGCAAGGCTTTCCCTGCTGAGCCAGCCTGCGCCGAGAGCTGCCAAGCCACAGAGTCCGCGGGCGATGCGACCCGGCGTGCCGATATTTGGTGCGAAGAGCTTCATGAGAGAGGAGAACTCGAAGTGAACAAAGTCTGTTATAAAGCGGATAAAAGAAAGGACAACTTTGACAAACACGCCGATCTGTCAAAGTTCCACCTCCCAAATGCTCTTTTTTTCGCATTAAAGTTGAACAAAGCCTCGCTCACCCGTCTAATTCGATCGCGTGTACACGTTCCCCATCCAGACTGTCGCAGAGCGCACCGGCTTGAGTGCCCATGCCATCCGAGCCTGGGAAAGGCGCTACGGCGCCATCGCCCCCGCCCGCTCCCCGGGGCGCCACCGGATGTACTCCGAGGCGGACCTGCACCGCCTCAACCTGCTGGCCGAGGCCTGCAGAACAGGGCGCCAGATCAGTGCTTTGGCAAAGATGAGCAACGAACATTTGCTGCTGCTGCTCGGGCGCGCCCCGAGCCCCACTGCGGTAGAGGGAGGGGCTTTTAGCCGGGAAGCCGGCGACGGAGCCTTCTGCACGCAAGTACTGGAAGCGGTGCGCCGCCTAGACACGTTGAGTTTAGACGATGTATTGCAGCGGGCACAGGTGTCGTTGGGAGACCAGGGATTGCTGCGCCGGGTGATCACACCGATGGCCCGTGAGTTCGGCATGCTGTGGAGGACGGGGCAGATCACGGCAGCGCAGGAACACTTTTTCTCGGCGATGGCCAAAGTGTTCATCTGGAACATGACCAGGCAGTACCGGCCCGATGCGCGTGCCCCGAAGATGGTGGTGGGGACGCCGGTCGGACAGCACCACGAAATCGGGGCACGGATCGTGTCTGCGGTGGCGGCAAACCACGGCTGGAACGTAACCTACGTGGGCGCCAGCCTGCCCGCCTTTGAATTGGCCGGGGCGGTGCAGGCGAGCGGAGCCTCAGCGCTGGTGCTGAGCATTGTTTTTCCGCAGGACGATCCAACCCTACCCTTGGAACTCGAAAAGCTGGGCCAACTGCTTCCGCAAAACATCCAAGTGCTCGTGGGCGGCCAGGCAAGCGTGGCATACCTCCCCGCGCTTGAGTCGATGGGTGCCAGGGTCCTGGGCTCTCTGGATGATTTGGATTCAGAACTCGATTCCATGAGACGCCAGCCCAGAAGCCGTTAGCAGCCGTCTCACGAACTGCCGGCTGTCGGGCGTCCCATTCTTCCAACCAAAGCCCATGCTTTTCTCGCCACGCCTCCGCCAACTCCACCGTGAAATGTGGGTCCCGCTGCCGTTGGACACAGTGTTCGGTTTTTTCTCCAATCCAGCGAATCTGGAACTAGTAACGCCACCCTGGGTCGGCTTCCGGATTTTGAGCAAGCTGCCCGTCGAAATGAAAACGGGGGCGCTCCTGGATTACGCGATCCGGGTGCACGGCATACCGCTGAAGTGGCGCTCGGAAATCACCGCGTGGGAGCCGCCCTTTCGCTTTGCGGATTTGCAGCTCAAGGGGCCCTACGCAGTGTGGCACCACGAGCACCGGTTTGAGGCCCGACACGGCGGCACTCTGGTGACCGACGACGTGCAATACGCCATTCCCTTCAGTTGGATGCCCGGCTCTCAGTTGATAGAAAAATTTCTGGTAACGCCCGATATTGAAAAGATCTTCGCCCACCGGCGGGGCGCCTTGCTGCGACACTTCGGCCTGCCGGACGCCCCCGCAGAGCAACACGGGACGGATCTTTTCCCAGGTGAAGAGGGGCGCAAGTCATGAACGGGGAGCCTTCCTCCTTGGCGCTCCGGAGCGCCGCTGCAGGGGCGCTCACCCGGCCCACCGCCGGAGTGGCGCCCGCCCTCGGGGTCGGATCCGAACACCCGGCAGCCCCCAAAAACAGGGCTCGCCCAAAGGCGGGTGGCCCCCCAATGTCTTTCCCGCGCTCCGCCTGACGGCCCCCTCCCCTCCCCGTGCTGCGGCGCCCACAGCTCCGAGGCACCGGCATTTTTTCGCTGCCCCGCCCCCCTTCTTCCCTCTCAAGTAAACCAAAGACCTGAACCTAACAGCAACCCATGCACGACGTGAACCACTCCCATCCTCCGGTTGGCAAACTCACCAACGCCTACAGCGAGCGCACTTTTCCGCCCTTCAGTTTGAGCCGGCTCTTGAAAACAGTATTTGCGCCGAAGGGCGGCGAGAGGGTGTGCATCCTGATCGACCTCCCGGACACGGCGCAGATGAAGGACTTTGGGTTCCTTGCCGAGCCGAAGTTCACCATTCAACGGCACGCTTATGAAGTCTTCTACCAAGGCCTGCGCGCCGGAGTCCTCCAGGAACTCGGCATGCAGGGCGCGGACATGTTTGCCTACCAAATGACCGGCGGCAGTAATTTGGATCTGCCCGAGACCGGCGTAGACGCCTCCGGCGCGACCCTCTCTTTGAGGGATGCGGTCTACACCAAGTACGACCTGATCCTGTGCGTTTCGACCTACTCCGCCACGGCGCCACTCACGGCCTTTGCCAAACAGTACGGGTTCCGCGGGGCGACGCTCCACGGCCTGAACCCGATCATTCTGAGCACCGGTCTTTCGGTCGACTACAACGAGGTGAGCGTGTTAGCGGAGCGGTTCCGACTTGGGCTCACATGCGCGGACCGGGTGGAAATCGACTTTGCAGTGGCGGGCGAAACCGCCTCGCTGCGCCTGGAACTGGGCAATCAGGAGGCGCAGAAAAGCCACGGGCTTTGCCAGGGCGAGCCCGACGTCGCCAACCTGCCGGCCGGAGAGGTTTATTTTGTACCGGAGACGGCGGAGGGCCAGTTTCCAATGCAGTACATTGACGGAACCCTGGGAATGATGACGGTCAAGGCGGGTAGGATCGTGGAGGCGCGCTTGCTCTCAGGCGATGCGGCGGTCATCGCCGCCCACAACGCCAAGCTTGTTTCGGACCCGGTCACCGGAGAGCTCGGGGAACTGGGTTTTGGCACGCAGGAACTGCCCCCCAGCGGCCGAGACATTCAGGACGAAAAGATTCTTGGCACGCTACACGTGGCCACAGGCCGGAGCGACCATCTCGGGGGCACCCTCACCCCGGATCGTTTCGCCAGCCGCCTGAACGCCACGCACGACGACATCCTGTTCAGCCCGACCAAGACCCCCTCGATCCGGGTCACTCAAGCGCGTGCCTACCGGGACGGGCAGGTGCACTCCATCATCGAAGACTACGTGCCCAGCGCCTACGTGCGGGGATTGCTGGAAGGCCGCTAACAGCCAGCCAGGAGAGGCGGGACGCCCATGAACTCCGGATTCCTGGACAAGCTCATCGAGCGCATCGGCAAGGTGCGCTCGGTGGATCTGGAGGCGTACCTGCTCCGGTTGGCCGACGAAAAGGGCTTTCTCGAGACGATCTTCAACGCCATCCACGAGGGCGTGCTGGTCACGGGCCTCAGCGGCGAGGTCAACTACCTCAACCGCGGCGCCTGTGACATGTTCGGGCTCCAGCGCGAACAGTGCATGGGACGGCCCATCGGCGAGTGCCTGCGCGGGATCGCCTGGGCGGACCTGCTGGGCGTGGGCAAGGTGGTCTCGCGCGACGTTGAGATTTTTTATCCCCAGCACCGGTTTGTAAACTTCTACATCGAGCCGATCCGGCTCGAAAAACCCTCCGCCACCCGGCAAAAGGACGGCTACGAAAGCGAGCCTGTGGGGTATGCCGTGATTTTGCGCGACATCACCGAAACGCGCCGCTCCACCGAGGAGACCATCCACAGCGAACGGCTCTCCGCGCTGACGTTGCTGGCGGCGGGGGTGGCGCACGAAATCGGCAACCCGCTCAATTCCCTGCACATTCACATGCAGCTGCTGGAGCGGAAGCTGCGCCGCCTGCCCGAGGCCCTCCGCGGGGACCTCCAAAGTGCAGTGGAAGTTGCAAAGGGCGAGATCCAGCGCCTCGACTCGATCGTGCAGCAGTTTCTGGGTGCCATCCGCCCGACCCAACTGGAGTTGCGCCTCGAGAATTTGAACACCCTTTTGAGGGAGTCGGTGGACTTCCTGCACCCGGAGATCCTCGACCGGGACATCCGTGTGGACGCTCTGTTGCGCACGGACCTTCCCCTAGCAGAGGTGGACCGGACCCAGATCAAGCAGGCCTTTTTCAACGTGATCAAAAACGCGCTCCAAGCGATGCTCCCGGGCGGGGTGCTCCAGATTGAGACGGCGCTGGAGGGGCCGTTCCTGCGGATCACGTTCCGGGACACCGGCGGCGGGATTCCCGCGGCGAACATGAGCCACGTGTTTGAGCCGTACTTTACGACAAAGAAGAACGGCTCCGGTCTGGGACTTTTGATCGTGCGCAGGATCGTGCGCGAGCATGGCGGCGAGATTGACCTGGTCTCGCACGAGGGCGAGGGCCTGGAGTGTATCATCCGCCTGCCTCAACGCGACCAGCGCGCCCGCCTGCTGCCACCGGCCGAGGACTAGGCCGCGCTTCCGCTCGAGTCACCCAGAAGCGATTTCTCCAGATACACCTCCTCCGATTTCGCAGATTGCACTGCTGGAAGGAAAACAGCAGAAAATATCTGTGAGTCTCTGCGTCACCTGCGGATAACTCCTGACCGTTCCATAAGGCGGCAGAGAGCGTTACCCACCGTGAACGCGCCCTAATGCCCCGACGCTGCGTCAGTGCTCTTGCGCTGGGGGCCTGAAGCACGCTTTTATGTCGGTTTTCCCGCACCACCTCCCATGAGCCAAAAAAACATCGAATCCCATCTGGTCGAAAAGCGCGTCTTCAAGCCCTCCAAAGACTTCTCCAAAAAGGCGCGCATCGGAAGTCTTGCCGAGTACAAGACGCTCTGGGAGGAATCCATCAAGAAGCCGGACAAGTTCTGGGCGCGCGAAGCCGCCGAACTGGTCTGGCAGCAAAAGTGGACCAAGGTGCTCGAGTGGAAGGAGCCTTTCGCCAAGTGGTTTGTCGGTGGCAAACTCAACGTCTCCGAAAACTGTTTGGACAGGCATCTGGGCACCCCCCGGCAAAACAAGGCCGCCATTCTGTGGGAGGGCGAGCCCGGTGAAAAGCGGGCGCTCACCTACCAGCAGTTGCACCGGGAAGTGTGCAAGTTCGCGAACGTGCTCAAGTCGCACCACGTCAAAAAAGGCGAACGTGTCATCATCTACATGCCCATGGTCCCCGAGGCGTCCATCGCCATGCTGGCTTGTGCGCGAATCGGCGCCACCCACTCGGTGGTGTTCGGCGGCTTCAGCGCGGAAGCCATCCGCGACCGCATCGCAGACTCCCAGGCCACGGTGGTCATCACTGCGGACGGTGGCTACCGCCGCGGCAGCGTCGTGGGCCTCAAAAAGAACGTCGACGACGCCCTCAAGGGGGGCGATCCCTCCGTGCCGCGGGTGCGCAGCGTCATTGTCTTCCAGCGCACCGGGCAACCGGTCCAGATGGAACCCAACCGGGACCACTGGTGGCACGAGGAGATGGCCAAGGCGGACGGCAACTGTCCGGCCATCCCCCTCGACAGCGAGCACCCCCTCTTCATCCTCTACACCTCCGGATCCACGGGCCAGCCCAAGGGGATCTTGCACACCACGGGCGGCTACCTGATGGGCGCCTACATTACCTGCAAGTACGTCTTCGACATGCGAGACGAGGACGTCTACTGGTGCACGGCCGACATCGGCTGGGTCACCGGCCACAGCTACATGGTCTACGGCCCCCTCGCCAACGGTGCCACCACCCTCATGTACGAGGGCGCTCCCAACTGGCCCGAAAACGACCGCTTCTGGAAGATCATCGAGGACTACCGGGTCACCATCTTTTACACCGCCCCCACGGCCATCCGTTCCTTCATCCGCTGGGGCGACCAGTGGGTCAAAAAGCACGACCTTTCCAGCCTCCGCCTGCTGGGCTCGGTGGGCGAGCCTATCAACCCGGAAGCCTGGATGTGGTACCACCACACCATTGGCGGCGGCCGCTGCCCGATCGTCGACACCTGGTGGCAGACCGAGACGGGCGCGATCATGATCACGCCCCTGCCCGGCGCGACCCCGACCCGCCCCGGCTCCGCAACGCTCCCCTTCTTCGGCGTGGACGCGGCTATCGTAGACGAAGCGGGCAATGAGGTCGGGCCGAATGTGAGCGGCAAACTGGTGATCCGGAAGCCGTGGCCCTCGATGTTGCGCAACATCCACGGAGACAGGGCCCGCTACCGCAAAACGTACTGGTCCGAAGTCAAGGGCTGTTACTTCGCCGGAGACGGTGCACGCCGCGACAAGGACGGAAACTTCTGGATTGTCGGACGCATCGACGACGTGCTCAACGTCGCCGGGCACCGCATTGGAACCAGCGAACTGGAAGGCGCCTTGGTGTCGCATCCGGTGGTGGCGGAGGCCGCCGTCGTCGGCCGCCCCGACGAGCTCAAGGGACAGGCGGTCGTCTGCTTTGTGACCCTCAAACAGGATGTGACCGCCACCGATCAGCTCCGCGACGACCTCAAAAAGCACGTGCGCCACGTGATTGGCCCGGTGGCGACCCCGGACGAGATTCGTTTTGCAGATGCGCTGCCCAAGACACGCTCCGGCAAGATCATGCGCCGCCTCCTCAAGCAGGTGGCCTGCGGAGCCGTTGTGACCGGTGACACCACCACGCTCGAAGACCTCTCGATTCTGGCCAAGCTCGCCGGCAAGGAAGACTGAGGCCTTTCCCCGTTTGCGGGAGAAACCTGGTGCACAAAGCGGGCGGGATCCGTTTCCAGGGGAAACACCCGACACTATGGTAAAAGATCCAAATTCGCCAGCGCCCCACACCGAGGCCCTCCAAACGGAGGCCGCTCATCCGCGGACGGCAGTCCTCTGGATGGGGGTCATCGTGTTGGGGGTGGGCCTGGCGGCTTTCGTAGCGGACCGGGACAGCCGTAACCGCCCCCTGATTGAGCAGGCCGTGGAACGCACGGCGGTGGGGGACCGCGCCTTTTTCCCGCTGGAGGGAGGCCCGGCGCTGCTTTTCGAAGGAAGGCCCCTTGTCCTGGCGAACGCTCCCGAAGCCAAACCGGAGTCGGGCATGTTGTTTGCGGGCACCGCGGACGGACTCCCCTACAAGCTCTACATCCCCGCAGAGCGCGTGGGCGCCAACGGAACGGCCGGCGGCTCCACCTGGTGGGTCAAAACCGGGCCGGGCCTTTTTTTGAAGCTGAGCCGGTAGCGACGGCACCCGCTTGCGGGCGCATCGCCCACTAGGGCGTGGCATGGGTTTGGTCACAGCTCGGGAATCCAGCCCCACCCGGACGATTTGGGACGCCCCTCCGGGGCTATTCTCTTGTGGGTGACGGGTGACCCACGGCGAGGCCGTGGGCTGGCGAGTAAAGTGCACCTTCGGTGCGTAGGAGGGCATCCACAGCGAAAACGCACTTCCCCTCACGCATCCACCCTCACGCATCCGCCCCAATGGGGCATCCCAATGACAGCCCATGGCAACGCCGTGGGATACCACCACCCAACACGCTCCCGCCCCAACGGGGCACCCCATTCGCACCCCATTCGCACCCCACGGCAACGCCATCGGAAACCCGCTTCCCCACAAGGACGCGCACCTCCCGAATCCGCCTGCGCGTCATTTGCGTTTGAGTCAACAGCCTAAGCATTTCCGTCCGCTGGAGGTTGTCCTTAGGCAAGCATCCCGCATCCCATGCCCCCCACCCTATGAACTCCACCCGCCGCCGGTTTTTGGGGCATGCAGGCACCCTCATCGCCCTGCCCTTTTTTGAATCGCTCACCCCCCGGGCCGCCTGCAACGCCCCCGCGCAGCCCCAAGCTCCGGACGGGACCGCCCGCAATCTGGTGTGTGTGGGCGCGTACCTCGGCTTTCACACCCCGGCGCTCTATCCCTCAGCCACCGGCGCCGGATACACCGCCACCCCCTCCCTCGAACCTCTCGACGAACTGCGTTCCGACTTCACTCTTTTTTCCGGGCTCGACCACCGCGCAGGCGGCGGCCACGGAAACTGGCCGAACTTTTTGTGCGGGAAAAAAATCGGGGACGTCTCCCTCGACCAGCGCGTGGCCTCGCGCCTGGCGAATCCCGCCCGCTTCTCCTCCCTCGCCCTCAGTGCGGGCTCGGGTGCGCCGAACATGAGTTTCCTCCGAGGCAGCGTCGCCATCCCGGCCATCGAGCGCCCAAGCGTACTCTACCGCAAACTCTTTGCTTCGGAGTCAGACCGGCAACGCACAGACTACCTGCTGCGCTCGGGGCGCAGTTCCCTGGATTTCGTGCTCGAGGACGCCAAGAGCCTCGGCAGCGCACTTAACGCCCCCGACCGTGCCAAGCTCGAGGAATACTTCACCTCCATCCGCGAGGTGGAAGCCCGCGTCGGGCGGCAGATCGCGCGGAGTCAAGACCCGGTTCCCTCGGTCACCTACAGGCTGCCCGCGGCGGATCCGGTCGCGCCCAATCTCATGATTGAATGTGAGTCGGTCATGTTCGACCTGATGGCGCTTGCCCTCCAGTCCAATTCGGCGCGCGTCCTTTCGCTGGTACTGCCGGGGGGCGGCCAAGTCTTCACGCTCGAGGGCAAGATGCTCAAAAATGGCTACCACGCCCTTTCGCATCACGGCAACGATCCGGAGAAAATCGCCGAACTCGTTCAGATCGACCGGGAAAACATGCGCTGCCTAGCCAGCTTTCTCAAAAAACTCAAGTCCTTCCCCGACCGGGACGGCAAGACCCTCCTGGACAACACCCTGGTGCTTTTCGGGACCGGCATGGGCGACGCAAGCCGCCACTCCAACGACGATTTGCCCACCCTCCTCGCCGGCGGCGGCTTCAAGCACGGCCGCCACCTGGCCTTCAGCCGCAACGCGCCGGAACAGGACCAACGCCTGCTCGGCGACCTCTTCATTTCCATGGAACGCCGCCTGGGACTGGAGAGCAGCTCCTTTTCCAACGCCTCCAAAGGTCTGGACGACACCCTGCTCTAGCAGGTTTTCAGGGCCCCTCCGCTCCGCCTCCACGAGGCCGGACCACCCGCACAGCTCCCGCAATCATGCGCCTCTTCCCCACCCTGCGCCACCTCTGCGCACTCCTCGCCGGCGTCTGCCTCCCCCAAATCCCTCGCCCCGCCTTCAGCGCCCCGGAGCCCCTTCCCGGGCATGTCCGCGCCTTTCTGGACTTCCATTGCGCAGACTGCCACGACTCCGCGGACCCCAAAGGCAAGGTCAACCTCGAGATCTCGGCGTTGGATCTCGCCCTCAAGACGGACGCCGAACTGCTTGCGCACGTGCACCGAGCCCTCTCCAAGGGAGAGATGCCGCCAAAGAAAAAGCCGCGCCCGGTGGCCGCGCAGCAGGCCGCCGTCCTGACCTGGATCGACCAAGCGCTCACTCACCGCACTCCCCCACACGCCACCAGCCTGCGCCGCCTCAACCGCGCCGAGTACGCCAAAACCATCACCCAGACCTTTGCCCTCCCCTTCCGCATCCCGACCGGATTTCCCGAGGACTCCCGCTCCCACGGTTTCGACAATGTCGCCGAATCCCTGAGCCTTTCCCCTCCCCTGCTCGAGGCTTACGCGGAGACCGCCACCGAGCTCGCCGACCAGCTCTTTCCCCCACCGCCCGAGCCGACTCCTCCCTCCCAAAAATTCATCCTCCCCGCCGCCGAACTCTCCAGCGCGGACGGCTACGGCCCCTCCAGCCTCGTTGTGGACGGCAAAATGCGCCTCGTCTTCCGCAACTACTTTTCAAGCACCAGCAAGTTCGGGGCACAGGCCTCCGGAAAATACCGGGTCCGCTTCCGAGCCAGCGCCGTCCACGCCGTCCCCGGTCAGCAGGTCGTTCTCACCGCTGGGGGAAAGGACTTTCCGCTTCCACCCGAGGGCGTTGCCGAACACGAGTTGACGGTTACGCTGCACCCGGGTGAAGGCGTTGGATTTCAATTCAAGACCGCCGCCTTTGGCAGGATCGACGCCAACTTCCCCTACAAGGAGGTGAGGGACGACCTGCTCAAACACTTCGCGCTTCAGCCACGCCATGTCGCCGCATGGCTGTCCCTTCATGAAGCGACGCCCGACTCGCCAGAAGGTACGCTCCGGCTCAAGCCCTTCCTTTCCAAGTCCTACGAACTGCGCAAAAAAACCATTCAGCGCGCCTTTGAAGAGGAGTTCGCGCGGCCGGACCTCGACCTTTCCAGTGCCACGCCGGAAGCCACGCGCCATCTGATCGACGCCATGCTCGTCGACAAAAACCCCAACGGCGTGGGAGGGACCGAAATGCACTTTTATGTGATTCCCCTCGTTTGGAAGCTCTACGCCGAGGGTCCTGCCGTGGACATCCTCTCGCTTGAAATCCAAGGTCCCATCGAACCGGTGGAACACTTCAGGTTTGCGCGGGCGCGCACCCATCAAACCAACCTGCTAGGCACCACCGCCGCGCGCCTGACCACCCCGGAGGCCGTCGAGGCCGCCCTGGGCCGGATGCTCGGAAAGCTTTTCCGCCGCCCGCCCTCGGCCCCCGAACTTGCGCGCTACCGCACCCTGCTGGAGGGGCACCGCAACGAGAACCACTCCCTCGAGGAAGCCTTCCATCTCGCCCTCCGCACCGCCCTGATTTCCCCGCAGTTCCTCTACCGCGGCAGCGCTGGAGAGGAGGCGCTTTCCCCCCACCAACTTGCCTCACGGCTCAGCTATTTTCTGACACTCGGCCCGCCGGATGAAAAACTCCTGCTCGCCGCCGCAGACGGTTCGCTCCTGCAGCCTGAAACACTCCGCGCCCAAGCCAAACGGCTCCTGTCCGAGAAAGCGGCCCAGGAATTTGTGGAAAACTTTGTCGGGCAGTGGTTGGGCACCCGGACCATCCCGGAAATCATGCCCGACGCTTCGCTGGGCCGTTTTGGAGCAGACCACCAGCGTTCCCTGATCAAGGAGCCCGAACAGCTTTTCGCGGAGATCCTGCGCGAAAACGGCCCCCTGAGTGACTTCATCGACCCCGGCTTCACACACACCCACAACAGCGTGGGCCGCCAGATGTACGGGCTCGACCTGCCGCCGCCCAACTCCAAGCAACCCTTCGCCCTCACCCGGGTGACCTTTCCCAAGGGGGAACGCAACGGGGGGCTGCTAGGCATGGCGGGCGTGATGATGGCCACCGCCAACGGCGTCGACACCCAGCCGGTTTTGCGCGGCAAATGGTTTTTGGAGAACATCCTCGGCGAAGCGCCTCCCCCGCCGCCCGAATCCGTGCCCGCCCTCACCCCGGACACGCGCGGCACCAAAACCATCCGCGACCTCATGCGCGCCCACACCAGCGAGGAAAGCTGCGCCCGGTGCCACAGCAAATTGGACCCCTACGGCTTTGTTTTTGAGTCCTTTGACGCTATCGGCCAGAAGCGCGACCGCTATCCGGCCAGCGGCAAAAAGAAGGAGGAATGGGCCCCGGTCGACACCAGCGCCACGCTGCCGGATGGGACCCTCCTGCAGGATTCGGCGGAGCTCAAAAGGCACCTGCTTGCCGACTTGCGCCCCTTTGCGCGCTGCCTTGCCGAAAAGCTCTTTCTCTACGGTGCCGGAAGACTGCCCAGCTACGCGGAGCGCAAGGCCCTCGAGAAGCTCGCCGAGGAAAGCCTTCGCCCGCAGCGCGGCCTGCACGACCTGCTCCTCGACATCGTGTCACACGAGAGCTTCCGCTCCCGCTGATCCCGGAGTTCCGCGCGTTCCCGCCCAAGGAGCTGCCCAGCCATGTGGAGGCCGCACCACAGCTGGGCGCCGCACCACAGCCGGGCGCCGCGCGCAACGCGGTGCGATTGCAGAGGGGGGACGCGGGCAAGCTGTCGCACATCCCTCACTGCCAGCCGACCCTTTCTGAAATCTGGACCCATCGCCCGAAGGCGCTCGCTTGAAAACCACCGCCCGCGGCGCAATTGTACCCCGTCGGAAGGGTCCGCCGGCTTGATTCCATTGACCCACAAGGGCCGTTTGCCTTAAGCAGGAGTCTCTTTGAATCTGCTCAGAACGCACCAGTTCTCAGCCCTGGATCCCCCCTCCGATGCGCGCCCTCCCCCTCCTGCCAGCTTTCCTGCTCCTTCTCGCCCTCCCCCACGCCCAAGCCGCGCCGCGCAAGGTGGATTTCAACCGGGATGTCCGTCCCATTCTTTCCGACAACTGCTTCGCCTGCCACGGCTTCGATGCCAAAAAGCGGGAGGCCGAGCTCCGGCTGGACCTCCCCGAGGGCGCCTATGCCATTCATGACGGCGTCCAAGCCTTCAAACCGGGAGACCCCGCCCAGAGCGAGGCCCTGCGGCGTATCCTCGCACAGGATCCCGACGAGGTGATGCCCCCTCCGAAGTCCCACAAAAAACTCACCCCCGCGCAGGTGGACACCTTGCGCCGGTGGATCGACGAGGGTGCCGTCTACCAGCGCCACTGGAGCTTTGAACCCCTGCTCAAACCGACAGCGCCGGCCGCCCCTGCCTCCGTCTCACCCGTCGACTCCTTCCTGCGCGCAGAGCTCAAAGCCCACGGCCTGCTCCCCGCCCCGGAGGCTTCCCGGGAACAGCTGATCCGCCGTGTCACGCTGGACCTCACCGGTCTTCCCCCCACCCCCGCCGAGGTGGATGCGTTTCTTGCGGACGGAGCGCCGGGCGCCTACGAACGCGTGGTGGACCGCCTGCTGGGATCGCCCCGCTACGGCGAACACATGGCGCGCCCCTGGCTGGACGCCGCTCGCTACGCCGACACCCACGGCCTGCACCTCGACAACGAGCGCAGCATGTGGCCCTACCGCGACTGGGTGGTCAAGGCCCTCAACGACAACCTGTCCTTCGACCAGTTCACCACCTGGCAGCTGGCCGGCGACCTGCTCCCAAACGCCACGCGGGACCAACGCATCGCCAGCGGCTTCAACCGCTGCAACGTTACCACTGGTGAAGGCGGCTCCATCGCCGAGGAATGGCTCTTCCGGTACGCAGTCGACCGGACGGAGACGACCATGGGCGTCTGGATGGGACTCACCGCCGGGTGCGCCGTCTGCCACGACCACAAGTTCGACCCGTTCACCGCCAAGGATTTCTATTCGATGTACGCGTTCTTCAACAGCGCGGCCGATCCGGCGATGGACGGCAACATCCTGCTCACGCCCCCCGTGCTCCAACTGGCGACCCCCGAACAGGAAAAGCAGGTCGCAGCGCTAGACTCCCAAATCAGCACCAAAAAAAGCGCCATCCGCGAGGCCCTCGCCAAAATCGAGTACACCGATCCGGCCACTCTCAACCCGCCGCCGCCCGTGCAGACCGGAGAAACCGTCTGGTTTGAGGACGCCTTCCCCGCCGGGGCGAAGGTCGAATCCTCGGGCTTGCCGACGGCTCCCACCGCGCTCGTGAGCGGGCCTGAGGCCCAGGTCCACAGTGGAAAGGCCAGCCTGCGCCGCCAGGCAAAAGGCGTATCGCAGGACTTTTTCACCAAAGGCGCATCGTTTGCCATTCCGCCCAACGGAGTCATTTCCGTCTGGTGCCATCTCGACCCGGCCGACCAGCCCAAGGCGGTCATGCTGCAATTCCACGTCGGCGGCTGGAACCACCGCGCGGTCTGGGGCGAAGAAGGTGCGATCCCGTTTGGCCGGGTGCGGACTCCCGAAAAAGTGAGCATGGGCAAACTGCCCGAGCCCGGCAAATGGGTGCAGCTGAAGGTGCCGGCGGACAAACTGGGGTTGAAGCCCGGCATGAAGGTCGACGGCTATGCCTTCACTCAGTTTGACGGCACCGTCCACTGGGACCGCCTCAGCATCGAGCACCGCGTGGAACCGGCAAAGGATGTGCAGTGGTCCTGGAAGGTCTGGTCGGAAAAAAAACAGGGCACCCGCGTCGAGGAACTGCCCCCGGACCTCCAGACGCTGGTGCGCGGCAAAAAGGCGGCGGAATGGTCTCCTGCCGAGGTGACGCGCCTCAAGGACTGGTGGCTGGAAAACGAATACCAGGGCGCCCGCGAAGTGGTAGAGGGCGTCCGCGCCGAAAGGCTCGCGCTCGAGGCAACGAAGAAGACCCTTTCCGAACAGATCCCCTCCACGCTGGTAATGGCCGACCTGCCGCAGCCGCGTCAGGCCTTCCTCATGACCCGCGGCCAGTACGACAAGCCCGGCGAAAAGGTTTCCCGCGCCACCCCGGCGGTATTCCCTCCCCTCCGGACGCAGGGCGAGCCGACCCGGCTGGATCTGGCCCGCTGGCTGCTCGCCCCGGAAAACCCGCTCACAGCGCGGGTGACGGTCAACCGGCTCTGGCAGCAGTTTTTCGGAACGGGGCTGGTCAAGTCCGCCAACGATTTTGGCACCCAGGGCGATCCTCCGAGCCATCCAGAGTTGTTGGACTGGCTCGCCGCAACCTTCCGCGAAAGCGGCTGGGATACAAAAGCTTTGGTGCGGCTGCTGGTGACGACGGCCGCGTACCGCCAGAGCGCCGAACTCTCCCCTGAACTCCTTGCAAAGGATCCGGAAAACCGACTGCTCGCCCGCGGCCCCCGGTTCCGCCTCGACGCGGAGGTCATCCGCGACAACGCGCTTTTTGTTTCCGGCCTGCTCAATCCCCAGATTGGGGGGAAGGCCGTGCGGACCTACCAGCCCGACAACATCTGGGAGCCCGTGGGCTTTTCCGGCAGCAACACCGCCCGCTACACGCGGGACAAGGGCGACTCGCTCTACCGGCGCAGCCTCTACACGTTTTGGAAACGCACCGCGCCGCCGCCCTCGATGGCGACCTTTGACGCCCCCGCCCGCGAGAGCTCCTGCCTCCGGCGCGACCGCAGCAACACCCCGCTTCAGGCGCTTGTGTTGCTCAACGACATCCAGCACGTCGAGGCCGCGCGCGCCTTCGCCCAGCGCATCCTCAAGGAGGGGGGGACCACGGCCGAGGAGCGGGTGCGCTTCGCCTGGCGGACGGTGCTGGCGCGCCGGCCCACGGCGGAGGAGAACGGCATCGTGCAGGAGGTGCTCCAAAAACACGCGGCCCGCTACGCCGCAGCCCCCGCAGCGGCGGCCGGCCTCGTGGCCTTTGGCGAAAGCAAACCCGACCCGACCCTCAAACCCGAGGACCTCGCCCCCTGGACCCTTGTGGCCAACCTCGTGCTCAACCTCGACGAAACGCTCAACAAGTAAACCCCATGGATCCCTTTCTCGACTATCTTCAGAACCAGACACGGCGCCAATTTCTGGGGGACTCCGGCCTGCGCCTGGGCGGGATCGCCCTCGCTGGATTGCTCGGGCAAAGCCACGCCTCCGCCGCCGGCGGGCCCGCCGTTCACCCGAGGCTGCCCGGGTTCCCGCAACACGCCCCCAAGGCCAAGCACATCATCTACCTGCACATGAACGGCGCGCCGTCCCAGCTGGACCTCTGGGATTACAAGCCCGGGCTGCAGGAACACTACGACAAGGACCTCCCCGACAGTATCCGCAACGGCCAGCGCATTACCACGATGACCTCCGGTCAGGCGCGGTTCCCGGTTGCGCCAAGCCTCTTTCAGTTTGCCCAGCACGGAAAGTGCGGCCGCTGGGTGAGCGAGTTGCTGCCCTACACCTCGCAGGTGGTCGACGAGCTCTCCGTCATCAAGTCTGTGAGCACCAGCGCCATCAACCACGACCCCGCCTGCACCTTTGTGATGACCGGCAGCGAGATCCCCGGCAAACCGAGCATTGGCTCGTGGCTGAGCTACGGCCTCGGCAGCGCCAACGACGATCTGCCCTCCTTCGTCGTGCTCACCCCGCGCAGCGCGGGCGGACAGGCGCTTTTTTCGCGCATGTGGTCGAGCGGCTTCCTGCCGACACGCCACTCCGGAGTCGCACTCCGGGCCGGCGGCGACCCGGTGCTCTATATTCAGAACCCGCCTGGGGTGGAGTCCTCCGACCGCCGCGCGATGCTAGACGCCCTCGAAAAGCTCAACGCCGCCAACCACCGCGCGCTGGGAGACCCTGAAATTCTGGCGCGCACAACGCAGTACGAGATGGCCTTCCGGATGCAGTCGAGCGTCCCCGACCTGGTAGACCTCTCCAAGGAGTCCCAAGCAACCTTCGACCTCTACGGACCGGAGGCCAAAGAGGCCGGCACCTTCGCCCACAGCGCGTTGCTCGCCCGGCGCATGGTCGAGCGGGGCGTTCGCGTCGTGCAAATCCTCCACCGCGGCTGGGACCAGCACAACAACCTGCCCAAAGACATTGCCCGCCAGTGTAAGCAGACCGACCAAGCCTGCGCCGGCCTCATCCTTGACTTGAAATCCCGGGGACTCCTCGAGGACACCCTCGTCATCTGGGGCGGCGAGTTCGGCCGCACGGTCTATTCCCAGGGCACACTCACCCAAACCAACTACGGCCGGGACCACCACCCCCGGTGCTTCACCATGTGGATGGCGGGCGCCGGCATCAAAGGCGGTTTCAGTTTCGGCGAGACCGACGACTTCAGCTACAACGTCATCAGGGACCCCGTGCACCTCAACGAGATCAACGCGACCGTCCTGCACCTCCTGGGGATCGACCACTCCCGGTTTACTTACAAGTTCCAAGGTCTCGACCAGCGTCTCACCGGTGTCGAGGAACGCCGCGTCATCCAGGAACTGCTGGCGTAAGCGCGACGGCTTGACAGGCCTTCGCAGGGTGGAGCTGTCAACGGCCTGCCCCGTTGGCCCAAGGTCCGCAGCACGTCACTGGACACGGGCCGCATCATTCCTTCCTGACTGGGGTTCAGTTGACCGTGAACATGCCCTAGCCGGGGATCGGCAGTCTGGGGTGGAAGGGTCGCCCGCCTCATAAAGTTGAAGTCACTGATAAGTTCTGCTAAAAGCGGTGGGTCGGTACCCCCCCCTGAACCATGTCCGCGCTCAAGGCCTGCCTCTTGCTCCTTCCACTCCTCGCACTCACTGGGTGTGCTACCAGAAAACCCGGCCGTATGGCGCTGCTTGCACCCGGAGTGCGGAGCGGCGCGCAGGCCCCACGTTCCGTGGGAGGCGGTTGGCTGGGACTGTGCCAAACTGGAGAGAACCAGTGGGCCCTTCTACCGACCAGCGTGCAGACCCGTCGGGTGCACGACGATCAGGTGGACCAACCGGGGGAGCAAAGCGGCAAGGAATTCCGCTCGAGCCAACCGACCGCGCTTTGCCTGCTGCGCCACGGTTCACTACGCGCCGGTCGCGTACAGTCTGCGGAGTTTAAGGCGGCGCGCCCCTCGGAAGTGAATCTCCTCAACCGGATGGGCTTCGGAGTGCCGGTCTTGTTCTCGATCGACACCTACCTGTTGCGCGCTACGGATTCGGACAAAATACCTTCTCAGTACGCCCTCAGCGTTTCGGTCAACTCGGGGCAGTCCCAGCCCCTCGGCGAGTTTGAACGCGGTATTGAGCCGGCGTTTGAAAGCGTGGTTCTCATCTGGGCGGGCGACCTGAACCGGGACGGGGTTGCAGACTTCATCTTCCAGCACAAATCATTCAACAAGAGCGGACAGAGCCTTTACCTTTCACGGAGTGCGGGAGGCGGATACCAGCGCGTCGGAGTCGACCTTTGGAGTGGAGGGTAGCCCTATTTCGCCGACCCGCGTCTAAACATGGCTGTTTTCGGTGGGTATCTTTTCACTGACTCCGGCTGGAACGGGCAGTGCTCCGCATCCTCCATAGATGCGACAGCTGTTTTTCTGTTTTTTCTCATCTACTCAGTCTGCGGCCGCCCCAGCCACACACTCACCGGTACCGGACGCTCTTTAAGTACAACCCCTCGGCCGGCGCACAAAACGAGGTCCGCCGCCCCGCAGGACGGCTGAGCAACTCCTCCAGCCAAGCCACGTCCGCCTTTCCCTGGGCCACCCGCACCATTGAGCCAGCCAGCATACGCACCATCCGGTACAAAAACCCGTTGCCCGCAAACCGGACCGTCAGCAATGGTCCTGCTGTTTTGAGGGTGAGAGTGTAAATGGTCCGTTCGGTGCTTTTTTCAGGCCTGCCGCGGTTTGCAGCAAACCCTGCAAAATCGTGGCTTCCCTGCAGCAGCAACGCGCACTGCCGGAGCAAGCCCCGGTCCACCGGCGTTGGCAGGTGCCACACGCGCCCCGCCTCCAGCGGATGCAACGGCCGCGCGTTCCACATCCGGTAGACGTACTCCTTGCCCACAGCGCTGAAACGGGCGTGAAAACCGCGCGCCGCCCGGCGCACTTCCAACACCCGGACCCCGGTGGGAAGCTGCGCATTGAGCGCCCCCGCCCAAGCCTCCACCGAAAGCCGTCCCTCGGGGACGTCCACATGCGCCACCTGGCCCAGGGCATGCACCCCTGCATCCGTGCGCCCCGACCCGTGCACCACCCGGCGCTCCCCCACGAGGCCGGCCACCGCGCGTTCCAGAAAATCCTGCACCGCATTTCCAGAGGCCTGGCTTTGCCAGCCGTCAAAACCGCTGCCCTCGTATGCAACCAGGAGGCGCAACCGGATCGAGCCGGCGGCGGGTTCTTCGTTGGAACGCCCCGGCTTCACTGCGCCAAAAAGGCTTGGGAATCCAGCCAGCCCTGCAGGATCAGCTGCGCCGCCACCTGGTCAATCACCGCACGGCTCTGCTTGGTGTTGCGGCCGGCTTCATGCAAGGCGCGTTGTGCCGCCACCGTCGTCAAGCGTTCGTCCCAAAGCACCATTTTCACCTCCGGCACCAAGGCGCGTACCGCCTCGGCAAATGCTTCCGCCTTCACCGCCGCCGGCCCTTTTGTGCCGTTCATATTCTTGGGGAGGCCCACCACCACGGTGTCCACCGTCTTCTCCCGGACCACCGCAGCGATTCGCTCCAGCGCCCCCCGGCCGGCGGGCACGCTCTCAAAAGGGTGCGCAAGCATCCGAAGTTCGTCTGAAAGGGCGAGCCCAATCCGGGCGTCTCCAGTGTCAATTCCAAGGGCGCGTTGCATGCAGCAGGGATGGGGCAGGAGGATGCGGGGGTCAAGGTCGGGACGCACCATTTTCCATCCCCACCCAACAGCAACCCAAAGCTGGCGCACTAGGTGCTACCCTTCGAGCGTCTATGCGTCCCTTTTTCCCCCTTTGGTGTGCCGCCGTCCTTGCCGCCGCACCACTTCTCCACTCCGCTCCGGGCGACGCACCCGCCGCAGCCCTGCAGCTGCGCCCCAACGACCACATCGTCGTTCTGGGCAACGCCGCCGCCGACGCCCTCTTTCAGGACGGCTATCTCGAAACCCTCCTCCACCTCCGCTACCCCAACCACCAACTGCTCCTCCGCAACCTCGCCTTTCCCGGCGACACCGCTCAGGGACGCGGCGGCCCTGCGGCCCGCGAACAATGGCTCAAAACGGCGGCCCCGGACGTCCTGCTGGTTTTTTACGGTGGCGCCGAGGCCTTTGCCGCCAAGCCGGGCCTGGCCGCATTTCGGACCGAACTGACGGCTCTGCTCAAAAAGGCCGCTGCGCTTGAACGTGCAGGAAAACCGCCGTTGCGCGTGGTGGTGTGCGGGCCCATGGGCGTCGACCCCGGCAATGAAGCCCCGGAGGCCCTCGCCCTCAACGCCAGCCGCAAACTCTATTCCGAAACCGCCGCCGCCCTTGCTGCGGATGCTGGTGTGCCTTTTGTCGACCTGCTCGCCCTGACACAGGATCTTTTTGCCACGGCCGCCCAACGTTCCGCGCTCCTCCCGTCGCGTTGGGGCGCGCCAGCCAACGCCCTGCAAACCGCCACCGGCTACCTGAGCGCGGAGGCCCACCGCCTCCTTGCCCCAAAGCTCTTTCAGGCGCTGCTTGGCGAAACTCCACCCAATCTTCCGTCGGAGCCCGCCATTGGCTTCCCTGTGGCAACCGGCCCTTCCGCCACCCTCCGCGGCGCAGTGATCGCACGCCATGCAGAATGGCAGGCCCGTTACCGGCCGGCGGCCGGCGCCCCTCCCCCAAAGGACTGGGCGCAACTGGAGCCTCTTTTTGCCCGACACAACGCCGCCGTCTGGGCGCTGGCCAAAGGAGAGCGGCCTGTCTCCGAGGAAAGACCTGCCGCCCCGCTGGCACCCTCCGGCGCGGCACCCGGGTTCCCGAAATTTGCAGTGCAAGCCGGCTTTAGCGTGCAAACCTTTGCAGAAAGCGCCCGCTTTCCAGAGCTGGCCAACCCTGTGCAGCTGAGCTGGGACAGCAGCGGCCGTCTCGGCGTCCTGTGCCGTCCACAGTCCAAAGACGGCCCTCTGCCCGCCTCGGCCGACCGCCTCCTCCTGCTCGAAGACAACGACGGCGACGGCCAGGCCGACCGCTGCAGCGTGTTCGCAGACCAGCTCAACAGAACCAGCGCCTTCACCTTCCACAGAGACGGCGTCCTGCTGGAGCAGGCCGGGGATCTGTGGCTGTTGCGCGACCCGAACCACACCGGCAAGGCCACAGAACGGGAACGCGTCCTGATGGGCTTTGGGGTCGCGGGGGCCGACCCCTCGCCCAGCCGCCTTCTGAGCGATCCGAGGGGAGCCGTCTATTGGGCGGACCCCGGCACCCACCGTTCCAGAGTGGAGACGGGGACGAGTCTCTTGCCGGAGGCGCGCGGCATGGTCCTGCGTTTTGAGCCCGCCAGCGGCAAACTCGAACCGCTCCTGAGCAGCGGTCTTGACGAGGCCCCCGGCGCGCTCCTCGCCTCCTGGGGCAACGTGCTCTTCACCGATTCGAAGGCGCTGTTCTGGCACTTTGGCCCGATGGTGTACGGACGGGTGGAGCCGCTCCCAAAACAGGCCAACTGGCCCCGTTTCTGGGAAAAAGCCCCGGCCCCCTGCACCGGTACCGTCATCATCAGCGGCGGCCACTTCCCACCCGAGCTCCACGGCGCACTCCTGGCCACCACCTTCGCCAAGCCCGCGGGCATCCGGCACGCCTTTCCCCGCGAAGGCTCCCCGGCGGAACTGCTTTCCTCGGAAGACCCGGCCTTCCGCCCGCGCGCCCTCGCCGCCGCCCCGGATGGCTCGCTCTTCTTTGCAGACGGTGACAGACAAAACGGGCGGATCTATCGCATCACCGCCCAGAACCGCCCCCTGCCAGAGCTTCCCTCGCTGGCGGAGGCCGCGGCCGAACAACTCCTCGAGGCGCTGAAATCCCCGGAGGAAAGCGTACGCGCACAGGCGCGCCACCGCCTCGGTTCGCTTCCCGCCACCCCGACGCTGGAGGCCCTCAAGGCGTGGACGCTTCGGCTCAATCCGGCAGACCCACAGTTTGAACGCCACCGCCTCGAAGCGCTCTGGACGGCCCGCTGGTTTGGGGCGCTGGACGTGCCCCTGCTTGAGCAAGTGCTTGCCTCACCCGAACCCCAGGCCCGCGCGCAGGCCGTGCGCACCCTCTGCGAAGCACGCGGACTGCTTCCCGACGCGATGCGCCGGCTCGAACTCATGGCCACCGACGCCCATGAGCGCGTCCGGCTCGAGGTCCTCGCCTCCGCCGGCTCCTTTGCCGGCACGGACACCCCCGCTGCCGTCCGCCTTGTGCACCGGGTCCTGCTCAACCCTCTTGACGCCACCCTCGAACGGGTCGCCAAGGAAACCCTGCGCCAACTCGAGCCCGACGCCAGCCGGATGCTCCTGCCCTCCGACCCCGCCGTCTTGCGCTTCGTACTCGGGCGCCTCTCAGACAGCGAACTTACCAAAGCCACCCCCGCCGAACCCGTCTGGCTCGCGCAGCTTGAGCGCGTCGGCGTCCCTCCCGCCGCCAAGCAAACCGCCCTCCGGGCCCTCGCCAAAAAGCGCGCAACGAGTTTCGCCACAGAGTTGGCCCTCGCCCTTGTGCAACTCGAAGCGGCTGGTTCAAACAACGGGCTCACCACCCCGCTGCTCGACCTGCTAACTCCCCTGCCACCCGCAGAGCTTGCTCCCGGCCGTGACGCGCTCCAAAAGCTGGCCGCCACCGCAAAACCGGGGCGTCTCCGCAAGGCCGCCCATGCCGCGTGGCTCCAAGCGGCGCCGCCTACGGAAGTCTGGACGCAGCTCGAGAACGAACCCGCCCGCCAAACCGAACTCCTCCAAAGCCTGACTCTGGTGGCCGACAGTTCTGTACGCGCCGCCTGCCAGCCCCTTCTGGTCAAGGTGCTCCGTCCCGAGGCGGATGCCGGCACTCCCGTGTCGCGGACGGCACTTGCTGCGCTTCCCTTTACAGGGCCGCAATTCAGCCAGCAAAACCTGGAGCTGCTCTCCGGCCTGCTGCTGAAGGGAAAGGTTCTTCCGGAGGCGGTCCAGGCGTTGGCCCAGCTGCCGGAAGCGGTTCTCCGCACCGGCAACCTCGAGAAACTGCTCGAAGCGTTGTCTTCCTGGATGGCCGCCCAGACCGGGCCTGCACGACACACGCCTGCCTTCGCACAAACGCTCCAGCTTGCACGCGTCCTCGCCACGGCCTGGGAGGAACAGGTGCGCAAGGCCGTCGACCCCATCCGCAAACAGAACCCGCCCCTGCTGGTGGTCCGCTCCGTGTGCGACCAATCCCGCTACGACCACCCGCGGCTGAGTGTCCGTGCAGGACAGCCCTTCCAGCTGCTGTTTGAGAACACCGATGTCCGGCCGCAGAACCTCGTCCTCACCGCCCCGGGAGAGGCTGCGAACATCCTCAAGGAAGCCCGCCAACTGCCTGCAACCCCGGATCCGCAGGGCAGGCTGTATGTCCCGCAGTTGCCAGGGGTGCTGGCCGCCTCGCGGCTGCTCGCCCCCGGCGAGAAGGAAACCCTGCAACTCAAAGCCCCCCAAAAACCCGGCGAGTACGACTACCTCAGCACCGCCCCGGGCCAACCCAACGCCCCGCGCGGGGTGCTCAGCGTCCTCCCGTAGCGGTGCTCCTGCGCACTTCCCGGCAGCGTGACTGCCTTTGCCCTTTTCAGCCGGCCACATTTCCCCGACTCCCAAGCAACAGGAAGTGAGCCGCAGATTTCTGGCAGGTCGCACAGATGAGTGGAAACCAGAAAAACATCTGCGGAAATCTGAGCAATCTGTGGATACCTGCCCGCTTCCTCCCGAGTGAGTAAAAAGGCCCCCACCGAAAACAGCGAGGAACCTGGAGTCTGCGGATATACCTCTGAATATAAGTTGCTTGTGACCTTTGGAAACCGGCGTGATTTGTGCCCGGTCTTCACCCCCCCAGAACCGCTTTGCGGGCGGCGGCGTCCAGGGCGCACCATTTTCCGGAGGCGAGCTTCCCAAGGGGAAAGCCACCAATCGCCATCCGGATAAGCCGCAGGGTGGGATGGCCGATCGAGGCGGTCATCTTACGGACCTGGTGGTACTTGCCCTCCACCAGTTCCAGTGCAATCCAGCAGTCGGGCACCGTTTTACGAAAACGCACAGGCGGATTTCGGGGAGCCACCTCCGGTTGCGGCTCCAGCAGGCGTGCCTTGCAGGGAAGCGTCCGCTGGGCGCCCAGCACGACGCCCGCCTCCAGCGTTGCCAGCGCTTCCGGGTAGGGAATGCGCTCCACCTGCGCCCAGTAAGTACGGATGTGGCCGCGCGTGGGATGCAACAGCCGGGCGTTGAGCGCCGCCTCGTCGCTCAACAGCAGAAGGCCCTCGCTGTCCGCATCCAGCCGGCCAATCGGATATAACCGTGGGGGGAAGCCAAAGTCCGCAAGCGTACGCCACTTGGAGCCCGGTTCCGGGGTGAACTGGGAAAGAAAGCCGTAGGGTTTGTGAAAGGCGACAAGCAAGGCGGGTCCCACCAAAACCAATGCCTCCGCGGGAAGCCACCACAAACGCCGCCACAAAAAACGGCTGGCCCCCCGCGTGGAGGTGCCAGCCGCAAATTACTGCTGCTTTGGAAGCAGCCGACCGCAGACTAGTAGCGGTAGTGCTCCGGCTTGAAGGGGCCGTCCGCGGCCACCCCAAGGTACTCGCTCTGCGCCGGAGTAAGCTTGGTCAGCTTGACGCCGATCTTCTCGAGGTGCAGACGGGCGACTTCTTCGTCCAAACGCTTCGGCAGCACGTACACGGCCGGCTTGTAGAGGTCGCGGTTCTTCCACAAATCCAGCTGCGCGAGCACCTGGTTGGAAAAGCTGGCGGACATCACAAAACTCGGATGCCCGGTGGCGCAGCCCAGGTTCACCAACCGGCCTTCGGCCAGCAGGAAGATTTCGCGGCCGTCAGCAAAACGGTACTTGTCCACCTGCGGCTTGATGTTGAGGCGCTGTACTCCGGGGGCTTCGTTGAGCTTGTCGACCTGGATCTCGTTGTCGAAGTGGCCGATGTTGGCGATGACCGCCTGGTCCTTCATCGCCTTCATGTGTTCGAGGGTGATGACGTCCACGTTCCCCGTGGTGGTGACGTAAATGTCGCCGCGGCCGAGGGTATCCTCGAGCGTGGTCACTTCGTACCCTTCCATCGCCGCCTGCAGCGCGTTGATTGGATCCACCTCGGTGACAATCACCCGGGCGCCCTGGCCGCGCAGAGACTGCGCAGAGCCCTTGCCCACGTCCCCGTACCCGCACACCACCGCGACCTTGCCGGAGATCATCACGTCGATGGCGCGATTGAGCCCGTCCACCAGCGAATGCCGGCAGCCGTACAGGTTGTCGAACTTGGACTTGGTCACCGAGTCGTTCACGTTGAAGGAAGGCACCAGCAACTTGCCCTGCTCCTGCAGCTTGTACAAACGGTGCACGCCCGTGGTGGTTTCCTCCGACACCCCGCGCCAATCCTTGACCACTTCATGCCAGTGAAGCGGGTTTTCGTGCTGCATTTCCTTGAGCAGGTTCTTGATCACCTGCTCTTCGGTGCTGTGGCTGGAGGTGTTGACCCAGTCCGAACCGTCTTCCATTTCGTATCCCTTGTGGATGAGCAGGGTCACGTCGCCGCCGTCGTCCACCACCATCTCGGGGCCCTTCCCGTCGGGGAAGCACACGGCCTGGCGGGTGCACCACCAGTATTCTTCGAGCGTCTCGCCCTTCCAGGCGAACACGGGGACCCCGGCGGCTGCGATCGCCGCGGCTGCGTGATCCTGCGTGGAGAAAATGTTGCAACTGGCCCAGCGCACGTTGGCGCCCAGGTCCACCAGCGTCTCGATGAGCACCGCCGTCTGGATGGTCATGTGCAGCGAGCCGGTGATGCGCACCCCGGCCAACGGCCTGGAAGGAGCGTACTTCTCGCGGATGGACATCAAGCCGGGCATTTCCTTCTCCGCGATGGAGATTTCTTTGCGGCCCCACTCGGCGAGAGAGAGGTCACGGACTTTGAAGTCGGGCGTGGTTTGAATCTGTGTTAGCATGGCTTTGGTTTGGATGGAGGTGAGTGTAGGTTGACTTGAAAATCAGTGAGTCTGGCAACAAGGGGACGCGTTACACCGCGGCCCGCAACGCTTCGACCTTGTCGGTTCGCTCCCAGGTAAGGTCGGGATCGTTTTTGCCGAAGTGTCCGTAATTGGTCGTCTTCGAATAGATGGGACGCAGCAGGTTCAGCTGCTTGACGATCTGCGCCGGCTTGAAAGAGAACACCCGGGAGACGGCTTCTTCGATCTTCACCTCGTCCACCTTGTGGGTCCCGAAGGTGTCGATGTGGATGCTCACCGGGTCGGGATACCCAATCGCATAGGCAAACTGCACCTCGCAACGGTCGGCGAGCCCGGCGGCCACCACGTTCTTGGCCACGTACCGGCCCATGTAGGCCGCGGAACGATCCACCTTCGAGGGATCCTTGCCGGAGAATGCACCCCCGCCGTGCCGTCCCATCCCGCCGTATGTGTCCACGATGATCTTGCGCCCGGTCAGGCCCGTGTCCCCCTGTGGCCCGCCCACGACGAACCGGCCGGTGGGGTTGATCAAAAATTGCGTGTCCCCGGTGATCAGCTCCGCAGGTAGCACCTTCCGGATGACTTCCTCGATCAGGAAGGAGCGGATCGTCTCGTGCGACACCGATTCCGCGTGCTGGGTGGAAATCACCACGTTGGAAATCCCCACGATCTTGTGGCCCTCGTAGATTACCGAAACCTGGGACTTTGCGTCGGGTCGGAGCCAGTCCACGGCACCGCTCTTGCGGATGGCCGTCAGCGTGCTCCCCAACCGGTGGGCAAACATCACCGGGGCGGGCATCAACTCGGGCGTTTCGTTACAGGCGAACCCGAACATCAACCCCTGATCCCCTGCGCCCTGTTCTGCGCTTTCCTTCCCCTCGGCCGCCACGGCGTCCACGCCCTGGGCGATGTCGGGTGACTGGGCCGTGATGATGTTCATCACGAAAAGTTTGTCCGCGTGGAATACGTCGTCGTCATGCACGTAGCCGATCCCACGCACGCTCTCCCGCACCAGGGCCGTGTAGTCCAGCTTGGCAGAGGTTGTGATTTCGCCGCCCACCACCACCATGTTGCTCTTGGCGTAGGTCTCACAGGCCACCCGACTGTTTGGGTCCTGCGCCAGGCAGGCGTCCAGAACGGCGTCAGAGATGGTGTCGCAAACCTTATCGGGGTGACCTTCCCCGACGGATTCAGAGGCGAAAATGTAGCGGCGAGACATGGCGAAATGAGGAACTTGAGGTTAAGCGAAACACTGAGGTGGGGAGAATGAGCGAAAACCGGGCCGGATGCAAGCCGACATATTGACGCATCATGATCCACCAATGTATTATTGTCCACCATGCCGTCAATCCTCAAATCGCTCAAACTTCTCGCCGACGACACCCGCCTGCGGCTCCTCCTGCTGCTGCGTCAGGAGGAACTCTCTGTCGCTGAGCTTTGTGAGATCCTTGGCATGGGCCAGTCCCGCATCTCCTCCCACCTCGCCCAGCTCCGTACCGCCCAGCTGGTCGCGGACCGGCGCTCCGGGAAAAACATCTACTACACGGCCCCCCCGGAGGGCATCGCACCGGAGGTGGGGGCCATTTTGGACGCCACCGCGCTGGAATTGCCCGAGGCCAAGGCGGATCAGCGCGGTCTGTCGGTGGCGCGCTCCAAGCGGGCGGACCTGAGCCGGGAGTATTTCAACAAAATGGCCGGGAAGTTCGGGCGCACCTACTGTCCGGGCAGAACATGGCAGGGGGTCTCGCGGATGCTCTTCGCCTTGGTTCCGCCGTTGGTGATCGCCGATCTGGGCGCCGGGGAGGGCCACCTTTCGCAGCTGCTGGCCAAGCGGGCCCGCTCGGTGATCGCGGTGGACAGCTCCGAGAAGATGGTGGAGTACGGCACCCAGTTGGCCCGCGAGAACGGAATCACCAACATGGAATACCGGCTCGGGAGCATGGAAAATCCGCCCGTGGAACCGGAGAGCGTGGATCTGGTGCTTCTTTCCCAGGTCCTGCACCACGCTCCGCACCCGCTGCGTGTGCTGCAGGCCGCACACAGGATTCTGCGGCCCGGGGGCCGGGTGGCGGTGCTGGACCTGCTGGCGCACCAGTGCGAGCAGGCGCGCGAGCTGTACGCGGATGTCTGGCTGGGCTTTACCGAGGCTGAAATGACCGGCTTTCTGGAGGATGCGGGCTTTGCCGCGGTTTCGGCCGAGATCGTTTCCAAGGACGAACAAAACCCCATTTTCCAGACGCTCCTCGCCTTTGGAAGCAAGGCTTAGAACCGCCAGGCGAATGCGGGGCGCACGGCTTCTGCCTTGAAGAGGGAGTGCAGGCAGGACCGGGGAAGGTTCCAAGATTCGGGAACCTGCCGTGGAGTAAAGCCCTGCAGCTCAGGGCGTAGACAGAATCACCTCCCCCCGTGACCGTGTTGCGGGGCGTGAGGAACAGTCCGAGTGTTTTTTGCAATCCGCCCCTGCCAATGCTCCAAGAAACGTCCCCGGCCCGGGGGCGGCAAGACTTGACACACATTACCTTCACCTTTACCTCTGCCGCCTGAACCTTGAGTGCTAGGTCCTCTAATTCTAACTAATTTCTCCAGTATGGTCCGAACCGGTATTTTCGCGTATCCTCGACAGGATTTTCTTGCAGGCATTGTTGTCTTTCTCGTTGCGCTGCCCCTGTGCCTAGGCATCGCAGTTGCATCGGGAGTATCCCCCGTCTCTGGTCTGGTCGCCGGAATCATAGGCGGGATCGCCATCCCGCTGATCAGCCGCTCGCCGCTTTCGGTGTCGGGCCCCGCGGCGGGACTGATCGCGATCGTGCTCTTTGAAATTCAGAGACTCGAAGGGATCAACGCCTTCATGACGGCAGTCGCGCTTGCCGGCGCCATGCAGGTGGCGTTTGGCCTGCTGCGCCTGGGCAAGTTCTCCGCGCTGGTCCCCGGTTCAGTTGTCAAGGCCATGCTGGCGGCGATCGGCATCACAATCACGCTCAAGCAACTGCCGGTGCTCTTCGGCGCCGCGGGGGGGCTTGCGTCAATCGCTGGCACCTTGCACCCGGGCGCAACGGTTATCGGCGTGGCATCCCTGGCGGTCCTGCTCGGATGGAAGCACACGCCTCTTGCGCGGTTCGCGCTTGTGCCACCGGCCCTGGTCGTGGTGGTTGGCGCCTCGGCTGTTTCCTTGATGCTGAAAGGTGAAGGGTGGGCGCTCAAGACGAGTCAATTAGTCAATGTGCCAACCGGTGGGTTCGATGGACTCCGGGCTGCGCTCCCCCACCCAGACTGGTCGGTGCTTGGGTCGTCGGCCGTGTGGATCGCAGCCGCCACCATCGCGGTCGTAGCCAGTATCGAGACGCTGCTTTCCTGCCAGGCTGTTGACCGGCTCGACCCGCTCAAACGCCGCACGCCGCTTGAGCGCGAGCTGGTGGCTCAAGGTGTGGGCAACCTGCTGAGCGGCGTATGTGGGGGACTGCCCATCACCTCAGTGATTGTACGTAGCGGCGCCAATGTTGCTGCCGGCGGGCGGGAGCGGCTCTCGGCAATCCTGCACTCCATGCTTCTGCTCGGGTGTGTCCTGCTGCTGCCGGATGTGCTCAACCACATTCCGCAGGCGTGTCTTGCTGCCGTCCTGGTTCAGGTCGGCCTCAATCTTGCCAAGCCCTCTCTTCTGGCCGAGCAACGCCGACTTGGCCTAGACCAGTTGGTGCCCTTTCTGGTGACGGTCTCTGCAGTACTGGCCACCGACCTTCTTAAGGGCGTGGTTATTGGCGTGGTGGTGGGGGTGCTTGTTGCTCTGCGAAAGACGGCAAAAACCTGCCTCGAGCGAACGACTCAGCCCGATGGCTCAATTTTTCTTCGCTTGCGCCGCGATGGCACCTTTATCATCAAGCCTACCTTGGTTGAAGCCTTCGACAAGATCCCCAGCGGCGCCCGCGTGATCTTTGATGCCAGCGGCGAACCGATTGACCAAGATGTCCGTGAGGCCATCGCCGGCTTCGTTGAGGACGCTCTCCATCGCGACATTCAGGTCAGTCTCGTCGGAGTCGATCTCGCTGGCGCCACCGCAGGCGGAGGTCATTGAGCGGCGGATGCGGCGGGGCTTTCGCCACGGAGGGCCGCGCCGGGGCTTGAGCCGGAGCAACTCTTGGTGCGTTCGCGCGCGCAACATCCTCACGGCAACCGCCCGCTGAAGGCGCAGGCCGTGCGCCTGAGTCGTACTTTCTAGCCTTCACCATTCGCTGGACCTCTGCCTAAATCAGCGCATGTCCACCTCCCGTCGCCACTTTCTAACCGCCCTCTCGAGCGCTGCTGCGTCATGCATCGCTCCAAGGACCGCCTCGAGCGCGCCTGTCGCCAAGCCCCAAATCGCCCTTGGAATGGACAACTTTGCCGTGCGCGCCATGGGTTGGAAGGCACCCGAGCTTGTCCAGTACGCAGCGAAACTAAATTTAGACACCCTGTTCCTATCCGACCTGGACTGCCTTCCCTCTCTCGAGCAGCCGCAGCTTGCGGACCTCAAAGCGCAGGCGGACGCGGCCGGTCTGAAGTTGTACCTCGGGTCTTGGAGCATTTGCCCGACCTCCGTCCGATTCAAAACCAAATGGGGAACGGCGGAGGAACATTTGCGCACAGGCATTCGGGTGGCAAAGGCGCTGGGGTCGCCAGTTTTCCGCGTCATTTTGGGCGGAGCCGAAGACCGCAAGACCCCCGGTGGTATCCAGGCGCGCATTGCCGATTGCCTGCAAGTGCTCAAGGCCTGCCGCCCCTTTGCCCTCGAGAGCGGCGTGAAGATCGCGGTGGAAAACCACGCGGGCGACATGCACTCCTGGGAACTCCTGAGCCTCATTGAAAGGGCCGGCCCAGATTTTGTCGGGGTCAATATTGACTCTGGAAACGCGGCTTGGACGCTGGAGGATCCCCTAGACCTGCTCGAACGCCTCGGCCCCTACACCCTTTGCTCCAGTCTGCGTGACGATATGATTTGGGAAACGCCAGAGGGCGCGGCGATCCAGTGGACCGCCATTGGCGATGGCCTCGTGGATTGGCCCCGCTATCTGGAGCGCTGGCGGGCCCTTTGTCCCCAGGTGCCCTTCCAGATTGAGACTATCTCCGGTTTTTCACGGGCGTTTCCGTACAAAACGGAAGCCTTTTGGGCTAGCTACGACCGGCGGCCCGAGGTGCTTGCCAAGTTTGAGGCGCTGGCAAAAAAGGGCCGTCCCCTCCCCTCTTTTCAGGCCGAACCGGGGGCTGATAAAAAGCTTTCAGAACAGAACTTTCAGAAGGGGGAACTGGAGCGCAGCATCAAATACTGCCGGGAGGTCCTTGGGCTGGGTCAAAGGCCGGCGGCCCGCTCTGCGTAAACACCTGCAGTAGAGAGCCATCAGCAAGCACATCACGCCCTAAAACCCCGGTGAATCGCACGGTTGTCACCACCCACTCGCGGTCTTATCTTTGAGCCATACCCCCGCATGAAAAAAAACCTCTTCTCTCCCTGTGCCTCGCGGATTTCCGGTTTTACCCTGATCGAACTTCTCGTGGTGATCACGATTCTCGGGATCCTCATGTCTCTGGGAGTGAGTGGTGCCGGTGCGGTCCGCAATCAGGCGCGGACTGCCCAAGCCCGCAATGACTGCGCCGGCTTGTCCACGGCAATCCGGTCGTTTTACACGGATTACTCGCGCTACCCGGTTCCCCTGAGCAAAAAGGACGACGCGCCCTACGAGGCCATTGCAGACGCCAGCGGCAACAAGGAAGTGATAGGTGCGCTTCTGGCGACAACCGTCGACCTCAACCCGCGCGGTGTGGTTTACTACGAAAACAAGAGCGCAAAAATCGGAGCCTCAGGAAACCCGACGGGCGGCATCTCGGGAGGTGGAGTCTTCGACCCCTGGGGTTACACCTACGGCATCTGTATAGATGGGGACTACGACGGTTCCCTCAAATACTCAGGACAGGCGTTGAAATACTACACGTCTGCCCCCGGGGACACGGCTGCTGATCTTTGGACAACGATCCCTGGCGGTGCGGGTGTTTTTTCGCTTGGCAGGGACCAGTGCTCTGACAAGACTAAGCAACCTGCGCCAGGCATTCTTTCTTGGTATTAGATTTGTACCAGAGGCGGAAGACGGCTTTCCTTTTCTGGCGCTGGCGCCAAGCTTGGGTTGCCTTATAATGAGGTCAGGGTTGGTGTTTCACAGTTGCGGGTGTAGTTCAATGGTAGAACGGCAGCTTCCCAAGCTGCATACGAGGGTTCGATTCCCTTCACCCGCTCCACTTCTTCTCTGGCAACAACTTGTAACGGAAGCCCGTTCCAGAACCGCCTATTCTAGAACGCAACCTAGAACACATCCACCGAAGTCCGGGTGGTTTCATTGTGTCCGGATAGCCCCACATCCACCCCCTAGAAAAACAATGCGGCGCCGGATATCTTTCTTAGCATAGGGGACATGGCAGGCACTCCTCCAAAACGCAGAACGCCACCGAAATCCTCCAAGAGAGAGGGCAAGAAGCGTCAACCTCTCAGGCGCGAGGAATGGGACTTTGAATCTGTTAAGGAGGTTGACCTCCCTGCCTGTTACCTCTGGGAGTATTGGCGCGAAAAGTGCCTCCGTGATCCCTCCATTGCAAACGCATTAAAGAATTTCAGGCACGCAGTCCAATCCCAGGACGAAGAGATCCGTCAGCATGACCAAAAGCAACTTTCGCTCTATCGGCTGATTTTAGCAAAAAGCCCCGATCTCCCCGAGGAGCACGCTGAAAGTCTGAAATTTTACGGCAAGTTCAATCTCTATCTTTGGTCCACTGCCAACCCACTCACAACAGAGATGGATGGCCTTGCGAACATCAGTGAGGAGTACTTTCCCCGAAGAGCGTTTCAGTCGCTGGAATCCGTCTTAAAGCAAATGATTCGAGGTGAGGTTACTCCAAGAAGCCATAAAGGGCAGCTTCCTCCTTTGGCGGAGATTCCTACACCCCATGAAGGCGAGCCTAATCAACAGCTTCACCTGGTGGAGTCCATTTCCCTCCAACTCAACTGGAACCACACAAATGAAAGCATTCAAGAAGCCTTTCGTGAGTGGCTTCTACTAAGCCGAGGCAGCCGAAAAGCGACCCTTTCAAGGGGGCTAGGACCGGGCAAGAGCGTCACAAAAACATTGTTGAAGGATCTCAAAAGTCTAGGTGCTCTGCGCTTACTGACGCACCACGGATCAAGTTCAGCCGCCTTTACGGCGAGCGAAAAAGCAAAAGGGGCCATGTACGTTGAAAAATCTGAATGGTCCGACGCTAAAACACATGCAGAGAACCTGTTGCAAGGGTTCAATCTCCTGCCTGATTAAATTCAGCAGGTTGGTGGCAAACGGGTAGGAGATTGCCACCAACTTCCTGCCTCGGGATTTCAGTTACCTCACTCGAAGCCGCCTCAACCCGCGGCCTTTGACGTGAAGTATGAAGACAGCCAAAATAAACCGCCCCACCCCGGCCTTGGGTGGAATCCTGACAACAACGCCCCCATTAATCGCGGAGGGGCAGCTCTATCCGGAGTTCGCCGGGCACGCTAAAATCCGCGAACTCTTTGACCTGTCACGGACACACCTTCACCGGTTGTGCACCACCGGCAAGATCCGTTCCGTATGCCTACGTGAGCGCGGTAAGGCGAGGGGGCGACGCCTCTACGAAGTCCAGTCCGTGAGAAATTACCTCATCGCCAATGTTGAAACGGAGGTGACCCATGACTAGGCCGGCCCACATGCCCTCCACTACGATGTCCCCCGCAACAACCTGCGCGACAAACGGGAAACAACCAGAGGGACGGCCCCAATCCCAAGGCATCCCTCAACAACCACAACTACCCTGCGCGCTACAGACAGGTTCCCAATCCGGAGTACTCATCACCGCTCCCGTTATGACGACACAAAACCCAAATACTCCATTCGACCTTCCGGAACCCACCGCTCAGCAGTACCGGCTAGTCGCCCCCGACAGCACCAGCAGCCAGACGATCCAATTAAAGGGAGAAAGCGATGCAATTGCAGTGGCCCCGCTCCCAATGGCAGGCTCAGTGGATCAGCCGTCGCGCGCTCCAAACCCGGTACAAGCAATCGAGGACAAGGGCAACACCTTATACGGCGCCACCCCCGCCGTTGACGCGGCGGTCCCCCTCGAAGTTCAGAACCAACCAAGGGACTTGGCGGATATAGCGCGGGGAGAAGTGCCTCCACCAACCGATTTCCCAGCAACAGACGAGGTAACCGCTTCCCGCTCCATTCTGGATGAACTGCAGGCGCTACTCGGCACCAAGGTTGTCTTAATTCCGATCCCGTCGGGGCAGAAGCGCCCCGTGGTAAAGGGTTGGCAAGCGACCTCCGTCGACGAGATGCAAAAACCGGCTTATCTGAGGAGGTTGAATCGGGGGAACATCGGAGTCTTGCTCGGAGTCCCCTCGGACGGACTGTGTGCGATCGACATCGACTCGGACGGTGAGCTGGAAAGCTTTCTAGCAGTCAATCCGGACCTCAGAGCAACCCTCATCACCAGGGGAGCACGCGGGGCACAGGTTTGGTGCAAGATCGAATGCGACTATCCTCCCCTAACCAAACTCAAAACAAAGGCGGGCACAGACTTTGGTGAATGGCGGGCCAGTGGAGGGCAGTCCGTAATCCACG
>CAMCIN010000009.1 GCA_945874745.1 Akkermansia muciniphila
TGACGGTCCCACAACTCGCGTCGCTTTCGACCGTCCAGATGACCGGTCTGACGACCGCGCAGGTGGAGGCCTTCACCACCGCTCAGGCGCGCGCTCTGGGGTTGAGCCAGCTTGTGGCTTTGGGGAGTGCCCAGATTCGCGCGATGGAAGCAGTTGATTTGGCGGCTCTGCGAACAGCGCAGCTTGTCGCGTTGAAGACTGCGCAGGTGGCGGCTCTGACCACGACCCAGCTCGGGGCACTCGTGACGGAGCAGATGGCTGCCCTCACAGGAGTCCAAGTGCGGGCGCTCACCACGGAGCAGGTGGCTTCGATCTCGACTGTTGCGCTCTCTGTTTTGACGCTCGGCCAGCTTGCTGCACTGACCACCAATCAGTTGCAGGCGCTGTCCGCGGAGAGCGTGCGGACGCTTTCAAGCGTGCAGGTGGGCGGTTTTGTCACCGCTCAGATTCCAGGCTTTACGACAGAGCAAATTGGAGCGCTGACCTCTGTGCAGATTCGGGGCTTTAACAGCGCGCAGGTGGCGTCACTCAATTCCGGCCAGGTCCAGGCGCTGACCACCGTGACTGTAGGCGCGCTTTCGGTGGGGCAGGTGGCGGCGTTGACTTCGGTTCAGGTGGCGGCCTTGACCACGGCTCAGAGTGGAGTCTTGAGCGCTGCGCAGGCGGCAGCGCTTTCTGTTGTCCAGGTGCGCTCGCTGACCAGCAGTCAGGTGGCCGTTCTCACCACTGCGGCCACAACTGCTTTGTCTGCGGACCAAATTAGGGTGCTGACGAGCACCCAGCTGCGTGCATTGACCACGGAGGGAGTCGGGGCTTTTACGACGGACCGGATGGCGGCCCTTTCCAGTACGCAGTTTACGGCTCTGCGGGACGAACAGCTCGCGGCGCTGACAACGGTGCAGGTGCGGGCTCTGAAAACCTCGCAGCTTTCTGCGCTCAATTCACGGCAGGTTGCCGCGCTCGAAACTGTGGACCTAGCCGTGCTGACGGCTTTGCAGGTGGGCGGGCTGACTACCGGGCAGGTGGCCGGCCTGACGACGTTGCACGCTGGGGCATTGACTTCGGCACAGGTGCCGGGACTGAGTCTCGCGCAGATCCGTTCGCTGACGAGCGCCCAGATCGCGGCGCTTGGCATCGCCACTTCGACCGCATTGCGTTCCGACCAGATTGCGATTCTCTCGAGCACTCAGGTGCGGGCTCTGACAACAACAGCGGTTGAGGCTCTCACAACGCGTCAAGTGGCTGCGCTGACCGCTGCGCAGGTCGGGGCGCTGACCGCTGCGCAAGTGGCTGCGTTCAACACGGCTCAGGCGAGAATTTTGGCAGTCGCGCAACTGGCGGCAATGAGCTCCTCTCAGATTCAGGCTCTGGAAACAACAGACTTGGAGGTGTTGACTAGCGGCCAGATCCGGGCTTTCACAACGGCGCAGGTCCCGGTCTTCACCACCGACCAGCTTTCGGCGTTTGGCACGGCCCAGGTCGCTGCGCTGACCACGCAGCAGGTCAGGGCGTTGGCGACCCAACAGCTTGCGGCGTTTACGGAGGAGGACCTCGGGGCGCTCAGCGCCGCGCAGGTGCTGGCGCTTGGCACGGCCCAGTTGCGGGCGCTCGAGACTGAAGGTCTGGGAGCACTTTCCTCGGGCCAGCTTGCGGCACTTTCGTTGGTTCAGATCGCAGGGTTGAGCACGGATCAGGTTGGTGCGCTCAGTTCCACCCAGATACGGGGGCTGAGTGCCGGGCAGTTATCGGCCCTGAGCACCCGCCAAATTCAAGCACTTACCTCGAGCAACTTTGGCGCTCTCTCCACGGGCCAGTTGAGGGGCCTCAAAACACAACAGATCTCGGCGTTGACTACCGACCAACTGTCTGCTTTGCGCTCCGCACAGGCGGCTTCTCTGAGCAGTTCCCAGATTAGGGCGCTGACAAGCAGCCAGGTTGCCTCTCTTTCCACGCTGGCCACTACCGCCTTGACGACTGCGCACGTCGTCACCCTGACGACCGCTCAGGTGGGGGCGCTGGCGCCGGATAACATCGGCGCATTGAGCCTCACTCAGACGTCTAGGCTGTCCCAAGCGCATTTTAAGGCCTTCACGACGGCGCAACTTGTGGCGCTGACTACCGCGCAGGCGAGGGCGTTGACCTCTGTGCAGGCAGCGGCGTTCAACTCCGCTCAGGTGCAGGCGCTGGAGGCGGAGGATGTGGCGGCCCTGACTACTGGCCTTTTGCGGACCCTCTCAACGGCCCATATCTCAGCCTTTACGACGACTCAGGTTGGGTCGCTCAGTTCTGCGCATTTCCGCGCGCTCACAGTTGACCACGTTCGGGCCCTGACGTTGGAGCAGGTGGGGGCCCTTTCGGGCGCGAATTTGGTGGCGCTCACAACGACCCAGATTGGCTCTCTGCGCAGTGTGCAGTTGCAGGCGCTGAGCACCGATGCCCTTGTGTCGGTGAGTGCAGCCCAAGTGAAGGCATTGAACACGGCGCAGTTGCCTGGATTGACCACGGACCAGATGGGGGCACTCTCCACCCTCCAAGTGCGTGCATTGAGTACGTTACAGGTTGCCGGACTGAGCACCGCACAGGTTCAGGGGCTTGGAACAGCAAACTTCGCGGCGCTTTCAAGTCTGCAGGTTGCGGGGTTCTCGACGGTTCAGGTGGGTGCCTTTACCACAGAGGCCGCGGCCGCGTTGACTGCGGGCCAGGCCGCTGCGTTGAGCCTGTCCCAGGTGAGGGCGCTCCGCAGTATTCAGGTTGCCGCGCTTTCTACCTCAGCAATGTTGGCTCTCACGAGTTCCCAAGTGGCGGTCCTTTCGACGGGCCAGCTACAGGCAATCCGTACGGAAGGGCTTGAATTGTTATCGTCTCGGCAGCTTGCTGCCCTTTCGAGTGTCCAAATGGGCAGCCTGACCACTGTTCAGATCGTGGCGCTTACGACATTGCAAGTGCCGGTGCTGACGACCGCGCAGGTCAGAGCACTGGGCGCTACCCAGTTGGCAGCCTTGGAGACACAGGATGTGGGTGCTCTCACAGGAGCCCAGCTTGGGGCCTTCAGGCTCAATACGGCCGAGGCGTTCGCGCTCTCGACAAGCCAGATTGTGGCTCTGACTACAGCGGCGGTTCGGGGCATGACCACGAGTCAGTTGCGCACGCTGAGCACGGAGCAGGTTGTGGCAATTGCCAGCACCCAAATGAGCGCGATGTCCACGACACAGCTTTGGGCGTTCACCTCCACTCAGGTGATGGCAATTACCTCATTGCAGCAGGCGCCGCTGACTCCTGCACAGCTCAATGCGCTCTACCACGCTTAGTGGACTGTAACAGCTAAACTTTCGTGCAGCGAGCCGCCCCGATGGCGGTCCGGTTCGCCGTACTGGGAGACAACGGTTGGAGGGGGCGGCGGGGATTAACCTGCCGGCCCCTGGCTAGCAGCTTCCGGCCTATGCAGCTGAGGAGAAATCCTGTTTTTTGGGTGTCTTGGTCCTTCCTCAAGTCGTGCACAGACGATGCTCCGCACATTGACCAAGCAGTGACGGGGCGAGTCACGCGGTGCTGGGCGCCAAGCGAGGGCAGAGGGCAAACCCCCCTCTTTTGTCAGCGATCTCCCAATACGGCAGCAGGTTTCGGGGTTGCTCGGCGGTGCAGAGGGCCGACGAGATTGTTTTGAGCGTCAGCTCTCCACCGAGTTCCAAGGGGCGCAGAGGGATGGCGTCTTTTTGCGGCTTGTTTAGTGGACCGCGGCGGAGTGCTTTGCCGGGTCAAGTTGGAGTGTTGGATCTTCCTCAATCAGGGCGGCCAGTGTGTCCCAACCCTCGGAGTCGAGCGACTGGAACGTGTTGAGGTAGATGGCGAGCAAATGGGAATCGTAGCGGCTGCGCAGACCGGTGATGACCCGCAGCAGATCCTCTTTCGAGGGCGCCTGCGGAAGCACTTCCACCGTGCCATTTTCGTCGTGGGCAATTCCAAAGCCGTCCAGGAAATCGCAGAGCAGGCCCTTGTGTGAGCCCACCAGCCAGGCCTGCAGCAGATGGGCTGCGATGGAGTCGTGCTGGCGGCGACGCGCTTTATCGGCCAGCCAGAGGTGCTGTTCCGCCCTGGATTTGCGCTCCACAAAGACTGGGCGGAGGTTGTGTGCCTTGGCGAGACTGTCGACCGCGGCCTTGTACAGAGGCTTCTGGACCTCGTGGAGGTCGGCAAAGATGCGCGCGGCGGTCTCGAGGGGCAGTTGGGCGAAGATTTCGTGGGGGTTAAGCATACGCGGAAGCCCGTGAGGGTAGAAGTCTGCGGCAAAAGCGGAAGTCGAAAGTCAGTTGCCGTGCCGCAACTTTCGGAGAGGATATGGAGATGAGCGTAGCAGGGCAGAAAGAATCAATCTATGGCACCACGCTTTCGGGCTTGCGCGAGTGCATGCAGGAATGGAGACAGCCCGCCTACCGGGCTGCCCAGGTGCTGGAATGGCTCTATGCCAAGCGGGTGGAGGGTTTTGCGCAGATGAGCAGCCTGCCCGCCGCATTGAGGGCCGCACTGGAGGAGCGCTTTGAATTTGCAACGCTCGAACCGGTGCGGGTGCTTGGGTCCGAGGATACCACGCGCAAGTACCTCTTCCGGCTCGGGGACGGGGCGCTCATTGAGACGGTTTTGATCCCCGCTTCGCCCGCTCTTTATGGGGAAACCTCGGACCGCCGGACGCTTTGCGTCTCCACGCAGGTCGGGTGCGCCTACGGGTGCAAGTTCTGCGCCAGCGGCCTGGACGGGTGGAGTCGCAACTTGAGCGCGGGCGAGATCGTGGGACAGATTGTGCGCGTGGAAAAACTCAGTGGTGAGCGGGTGAGCAACTTGGTTTTTATGGGAATGGGGGAGCCTCTGGCCAACTTCAAGAATCTGCAGCCGGCTCTTGAGATTCTCAACGCCCCGTGGGGCGTGGAGATTGGCGCGCGCCGGATCACGATTTCCACCAGTGGCCTTGCGCCGCAGATTCGCCTGCTGGCGGAGCTGCCAATGCAGGTGCGGCTTGCCGTTTCGTTGCACGGGGCGACGGACCTGGTGAGGGAGCAGATCATGCCGGTGAACAAAAAGTATCCTTTGGCCCAGTTGCTGGAGGCGTGCGAATATTTCGCGCAGAGGCGCAAGCAGCGGATCACCTTCGAGTACATCCTGATCCGCGGGGTGAACGACCGGGTGGAGGATGCAGCGGCGTTGGTGGAGGTGGCGCGTCGCGTGGAGGCAAAGGTCAACTGCATTCCCTACAACACCGTCGAGGGGTTGGAGTGGGAGCGGCCAGAGGAAGCTCAGCAGGATGCCTTTATGGCGGTACTTAAACGGGGCGGGACGGCTGCCACGCTGCGCCGGGAGAAGGGGCATGACATTGCTGCAGCCTGCGGGCAGCTGCGCCGCCAAACTCAGGTGGAGCGGGGCCAGGGCCCGGCCTGATGCCTGCTGGGCGGTTGGGCTGCAGGTAAGCGGTATGCGGGAAAACCGGACGGGAAATTCCCTGAAAGGACGGGGTGGAGAGAAAAAATCGGTTTACACGGTGGGGAGCCTGTGTTCAGAACAGCAGACATGGCCGACGAGCACGAGCAACCGGAGCGCGAGTGGGACGAATACGAGTGGGAGCGTTTTCTTCAGAACCAGGATCTGAGGACCGAGCGGTATTTGGAGCTGCTTGAAAGGTACGTGGATCATCCGGAGCGGGATGTTCTCATCGCTAAGGAGATGGGCTGGTTTGATTTTGCGGCTGGGGAGGATGGCTGGGAGGCCTCCTGCGCCGGGGAAGAGGAGGAGTTGGAGCGGTTCGAGTGCGAGTTGGACGGGGAGGGGGAGGCGGATGCAGACGAGGAAGCTCTGGAGGAACACCCGTTGTACCGGATTGCGTTTGACCTGACGGTCTGGCTCGACAGCGCGCTGGAGGCGCGTGGCGAGCGGGTCACCGAGCATCCCGCAGCCATGGAACTGGCCAAGCAGACGTGCATTTTGGGAGGCAAAGTGGCGGCCGCCTTGAGCGGGCCGGAGGAATCGGAGCTTGGGATGACCATCGCCTACCTGAAGCGGGCGCTGCGTGCCGCAAATCTGGCGCTCAACGCCTATGCGGAGGTGCACCGGGAACACTTGTTGGGCCGGGTGCGCGACAAGCAACTGCGGTCGCGTCTGTTTCAAGTGCGCGACGCGGTGGTGGTGTTAATCGGGGAGACGCGGGCGGAGTGGAAGCGCAGGCTTGAGCGATAGCCAAGGCGCGGGGGTTGGAGCAGCGGCAGGGACCGGAGTGGGCGGTTGGGCGGTTTGCTGGGGTGTGGCTGAGGGAGAGGAGGGAGGAGGGAGGAGGGGACGGATTGAAATCCGGGGGTGGAAAGTGGCCATTGTGCCTTCAAAAGAGCCTTTGCAGGCACCTCTGGCAGTCCTGAGCGACGAGTGCCGAGGAGGGGAATCGCGCGACGGGTGGGGGGTGGTTGTTTTTCAGAGAAAAAAAGAGTCAGAAAGCAGGTGCGGAGCATTGACCAAAATGGGGGCGGGTGGCACAAAGTGGGGCGAAGTAGGGCATAGTGGTGCGGTTGCCCTTTCTCTTTACCCACGGCATCAACCCTTCCTGCTAAAACTTAAACTTCTCTACAAATGAACATTGCGCAGAATCCGCCCCCGATCTTCTCGGGCGAATTTTGCCATGCTCTCGACGCGAAGAACCGGGTGACCATTCCGTCCAAGTGGCGCGCCAGCGAGGCGGACGAGTTTTACGTGCGTGCGGACAGTTCGGGGCGTTTTTTGAGGGTGATGCCGCCGGAGCAGTTCCGTGCGGTGGGGGACAAGTTGAATGCAAGTTCGTCGATTTCGCCCAAGGAACGGGCGGAGTTTCTGCGCCGGTTTTACTCCGGTTCGCAGCATGTGGTGGCGGACAAGCAGGGGCGCATGCTGGTGCCCGATGAGTTGGGCAGGGCGCTTGGGTTGGCTGGCGAGGTGGTTCTGGTCGGGGCTTTTGAGACTTTTGAGCTTTGGAATCCGGAAGCCTGGGTCTCCACGAAGCGGGCCGGTGAGGAAAACTACGAACGGGTGGCGGAACTGATCGGGCTATGATTGCTGCGATGAAAATTTCAGAGCTAAAAAACAGCACTGCAGGTGGATACCACGCCCCCGTGCTGCCTGCGGAGGTTTTACAGGCGTTTGCGCCCGCGGCGGGGCGGCTGGTGGTGGATTGCACTCTTGGCGGGGGCGGGCACGCGGAACTCCTGCTTGAGGCGGGCGCCGACGTCATTGGCGTCGACCAGGATCCTGAGGCGATCGCACACGCCTCAAAACGGCTTGCCCGTTTCGGGGGCAGGTTTAGGGCGGTGCGCGCCAACTTCGGGCAGGTCGGACAGGTGTTGGGCGGGCTTGGAGTGGGTTTGGTGGACGGTTTCTTGCTGGATCTAGGGGTGTCTTCCCACCAGCTGGACACTCCTGAACGGGGCTTTTCTTTCCGTTTTGACGGGCCGCTGGACATGCGGATGAACCCGGAGCTGCCTGTGACGGCGGCGGACTGGGTGAACACGGCCAGTTCCGAGCAATTGGAGCGGATGTTCCGGGAATATGGAGAGGAGCCCCAAGCCAGGCGGATTGCGCAAAGGCTAGTCAAGGACAGGGCGGTGCGGCCGTTTTTGACTACGCTGGAGCTTGCGGAGGGAGTGGAGCGGGTGGTGCCTCGGCGCGGGCGGACGCATCCGGCGACACAGGTTTTTCAGGCACTGCGGATCGCGGTCAACCGCGAGCTGGAGGTGCTGGAGCAGACTTTGGGGGCGCTCGGTGGACTGCTCTCGCCCGGTGGGAGGCTTGCGGTCATCACCTTCCATTCGCTGGAGGACCGCATCGTCAAACAGCTCTTTCAGCGCTGTTCGGTGGCGACCCTCGACCGCCCCGAGTGGCCCGCTCCGCGCCGCAATCCAGACTGCATCTACCGCAAGCTCACCGGAAAGCCCTCGATTGCGGGCGCCGAGGAGCAGCGGCAGAACTCTCGTTCGCGAAGCGCCAAGCTGCGGGTGGTCGAGCGGCTGCCCACGTTTGGAGCCGCGGCACTCACTGCTGGCAAGGCGTAGTTCTCAATCTCCTTTCTTTCCACCTTCACTCCTCCTCGTATGTCGTCGAATCGCCGTAAAAACGCCAATCTGCTGCCGGTCGCAAAGATCCTGCTTGTGGCGATGGTGCTGCTCACCATTGGCGGTGGGGCGCTTTACTATGTGAACGCCAAAAACGAGGTGCACCGGTACGGACAGCGCAAGAAGGAGCTGGAGCGGGAACTTTTGGCGGTGGCGACCAAGGACGAGGTCGTGACCTCGCGTATCTCCAAGCTTTGCTCCTATGAGGCGCTGCGCAAGCGGCAGTCACTTGAGCGCGAAGCTTTCGCCAAGTTGGTTCCCGTTGCGGACACTTTGGTGGTGCGCCTGCAGGACCGGTTTCTGTCTCCGGTGGAATCTCAGCTGCGTCACGTTTCCAATCCCCAACCGGCACGGTAAATGGCTGTTTCCTCGAGAAGACGGGCGATGTGGATGGGGGGCATTGTGGCCTCCGGCTTCACCGTGTTCTCGTTCCGACTGGTGGAGCTGCAAGTGGCGAAATCCGACCACTACAGAGCGCTCGCATTTGAGAAGCACTCCATCCGCCAGACAATCCATGCCAGGCGCGGGGGCATCGGGGACATCAACGGGATCCCCTTGGCCAGCAACGAACCGGTCAAGACCGTGGTGGTGGACGCGAGCGTGGTCAAAAACGCGGAGGTGCTGGCCGAGGCTCTGTCGTGGCATCTGGAACTGCCACTGGCGGCAGTGCGTGAGCGGCTTAACAAAAAAGTGGAGTCTGGCGACTCCGGCGAGAAAAAGCCCAGCCGCTACATTGTCATCAAGCACGAGGTGTCCGAAAACGTGGCGGAGGCCCTGGCTGCGGAACTGGAAAAGAAGAAGGTCCGGGGGATGTTTTTCGAGCAGAACGCGGTGCGGGTCTATCCGAACGGGAGCATGCTCTCCCACGTGGTCGGCTATGTGAACCGCGAGAACAAGGGGATGGAGGGGGTGGAGCGCTCGATGGACGAGTGGCTCAAGGGGCGCGACGGTTTCCGTTATACGGAACGCAATAGGCGGGGGAGCGAGATGGTGGCTTTCCGTCGGATGGAGAGTCCCCCGCGTGATGGCGCCACCATCCGGCTGACCGTGGACATGGCGCTGCAGGACATCGTCGAAAGCGAGATGGATGCGGCGATGAAACAGTTCCGGCCGAAGATGGCCACCTGCATCCTTATGCGGCCCACGACGGGGGAAGTGCTGGCCATGGCGAACCGCCCGCATTACGACCTCAACCAGCGGGATGGAGTGCCGGTGGAATCCCGCAAAAACCGCGCGATCATGGACATGATCGAGCCCGGGTCGACCTTCAAGATTGTCACCACCGCCGGCGCGCTGGAAAGCCGGTTGGTGCGTCCCGAAAGCGGGATTTATTGTGAGCACGGCCGCTTCACCTACGGCGGGACGATCCTGCACGACAGCCACCACGGCTACGGCGAGTTGTCCGTCAACGATATCATCGTCAAGTCCAGTAACATCGGGGTGGCGAAGCTCGGGATCATGCTTGGGGAGCAGCGCCTCTACGAATTCATCCGACGCTTTGGTTTTGGCGACCGCACCGGAGTCCAGCTTCCCGGGGAGATTGGTGGCATTATCCACCCGCCGAGCCGGTGGAGTAAAATTTCAATCACCCACATTCCAATGGGCCACGAGGTTGGGGCGACACCGATGCAGGTGGTCAATGCCATGTGCACGATCGCCAACCGCGGCAAGCTCCTGACCCCCCAGATCATTTCCTCCATCACCGATGCGGCTGGTAAGGTGATTGCTTCCTATCCGACGGCGGAGGTGCGGCAGGTCATCGCTCCCGAGGTGGCGGAGGCGCTGGTAAGCGCGCTCAAGGAAGTGGTAAGCAAAAAGGGGACTGCGGCGCTCGCCCACGTTCCCGGCTTCGAAGTGGCTGGAAAGACCGGCACCGCCCAGAAAATCTCCGCGGGCGGGGGCTACGAGCACAGCAAGTACGTCGTGTCCTTCGCGGGTTTTTTGCCCGCGGACAAACCGGAACTCTGTTGTTTGGTTCTGCTCGATGAACCTATTCCAGGCAGCACCCCTTACTACGGCGGGTATATTGCGGCGCCGATCTTTTCTAAAATTGCACAGAGGGCGGTCCGCCACCTCAACCTGCCTCCAAATCCTGATTTTTTGAAGTTGGCCGGCTCATTGGCGAAAAACGAAGACGGGGGGAAACGGTGAGACTGGATACGCTTTTAAGACAGACGACGGTACACTCTGTGCACGGGAACCGGGAGAGCGAGATCTCAGGCGTGTGTGTCGATTCGCGGTTGGCCAAGCCAGGGTCGCTTTTTGTGGCGCTGTCGGGGACTCGCCTTAAGGGGGAAGATTTCATCCAGGAGGCGGTGGCTCGCGGGGCCTCCGTGGTTGTGGCGGAGCGGCCAGAGGCGCTTTCGGGAAAAAGCGGGGTGACTCTGGTGGTGGTGGCCGACGCACGGCGGGCGCTTGCCGAGTTGGCCGGCGCCTATTACGAACGGCCTTCTGAAAAGCTGCGCGTGGCCGGTGTCACCGGTACCAACGGAAAGACCACGACCACCTTCCTCCTCCAGCACATTTGCGACGCGGCCCTCCAGCGTTGCGGCCTGATTGGGACGGTACGCTACCAGGTGGGCGGGCGCACCTTGCCGGCGGCGCGCACCACGCCGGACGCGCTGGAATTGCAGGACCTCCTTGCCCAGATGCGCGATGCCGGCTGCAAAACGGTGGCCATGGAGGTCAGTTCCCACGCCATTGCACAGCAACGGGTGCGCGGCATCGAGTTCGACGCGGTGGTGTTTACCAACCTCACCCAGGACCATCTCGATTATCACGGCACGATGGACGCCTATTTCGAGACCAAGGCGGGGCTGCTTCTCGGCCTGGGACTGCAGCGCTTCAAACCGGGTGTGGCCGTGATCAATGTGGACGACCGCTACGGGGCGTTGCTCTACGACCGCGCCCTGCAGGCAGGGGTGCCTGTGATCGCCTATGGGCAGGGCCAGAAAGCGGAGTTTCGCGCCAGCAATTGCCGCACGGATGTACAGGGCAGCACCTTCCAACTCGATGCGGTGGGGCGCTCCTGGTTGGTGCGTCTGCCGCTCAGTGGCATGTTTAACATTTCCAACGCTCTCGGCGCTCTCGCTGCCGCCCACGCCCTGGGGGTGGACGTGCGTACCGCAGTGCTCGCGCTGGCTTCCGCGCCCCCGGTTCCCGGGCGGATGGAGCCGGTGGCAGCCAAGCGCGCCTTTCGCGTTTTTGTGGATTACGCCCACACCGAAGATGCCCTGCGCACCGTGCTGCGCACCCTTCGCGACCTCCAGCCCAGCCACCTGATCACCGTCTTCGGCTGTGGTGGCGACCGGGACAAGGGCAAGCGCCCGCTCATGGGCGCCGCCGCCGAGGAATTTTCGGACTGGACGATTGTAACCTCGGACAACCCCCGTTCCGAAAGCCCGGAACAAATCGCAGCCGAGATCACCTGCGGCATGTCCAGGGGCAAGCACGAGGTCGTGCTCGACCGCCGCGCCGCCATTCAACGAGCTATCGAGATGGCCGGCCCGCGCGCCATCGTGCTCATTGCCGGCAAGGGGCACGAAACCACGCAGGAGACCGCAGGGAAAACCGAACCCTTCGACGACGTGGCCATTGCGCGTTCCGCTCTGGAGAACCTCGAATCAGATTTCGGCCGCTAAGTGTTGCGAAGCTCATGAACCCAACCACTCTCGAACAGATCGCAGCATGGGCAGGTGGCCGCCTTTCAGGCGCCCCCGGCGCATCGGTCTGTCGCGTGGTGACGGACTCCCGGGCAATTCAGCCGGGGGATTTGTTTGTGGCGCTGAAGGGGGAGCGTTTTGACGGGCACGATTTTATCGCTGCGGTGACGGCGCAGGGAGCCGCAGCATGCCTGGTTCAGGCGGGCCTTGGGGAACGGCCTCCGGGAGTGCATGCGGTGGAGGTGGAGGACACGCTTCTGGCGCTGCAACGCCTTGCCGCAGCCTGGAGGCAGACGCTTCCTGTCCGGGTGGTGGGTATTACCGGTTCCAGCGGGAAGACTTCCACCAAGGATTTTACACACGCCGTGCTCTCCAGTCGGCTCAAGGGCTGGTGCACCCAAGGCAATCTCAACAATCACATCGGTGTCCCACTCACCTTGCTTGCCGGCGGTGCGGGCGACGCTTTCGCCGTGGTGGAGATGGGAATGAATCACGCGGGGGAGATCGCCCCGCTGGCAGCGCTAGCTCGTCCGGAAGTGGGCATCATCACCAATATCGGGGTGGCGCACATCGAATACCTGGGCAACCGGGAAGCCATTGCGCGGGAAAAGGGCGCCCTTGTAGCGGCCTTGCCCGCGGTAGGCACGGCGGTGCTGCCGGCGGAGGAGGATTTTCTGCCTTTGCTGGAGACACTGGCCACCGGGCGGATTCTCACGGCAGGGCTCGGGCGCGGGGATGTGCAGGCGGTGGACGTCGCTGCGGTGCAGGGCGGGAGCCGCTTCGGACTGATCCATGAAGGGCAGAGGGTGGAGGTGGAACTGGGCGTGGCGGGCCTCCACATGGTGCGCAATGCCGCGCTCGCCGCCGCAGCAGCACTTGCTTTGGACCTGCCCCTGGAGGCGGCCGCAGAAGGTCTGCGTGGGATGAAGCTCACAAAGGGGCGGATGGAGGCACGGGTGGTTCGAGGGATCGAGTTTCTCGACGATACTTACAACGCGAACCCGGATTCGATGAAGGCCGCGCTCGCCACGCTGGCACAATGGCCGGCCCGGGGCCGCCGAATCGCGGTGCTGGGACGCATGGGCGAGCTTGGGTCGCATGCACGCGAGGGGCACGCCTCCGTGGGGCGCGCGGCTGGCGCGGGCATCGACTGGCTGCTCACCGTGGGAGCCGAGGCGGAATGGATAGCGGCAGCGGCGCGCGAGGAAGGCTGTCCGGAGGTTGCTCACTTTGAGGACACGCAGGCGGCCGCACGCGCTCTTGTCGCGGCGTTGGAAGAGGGGGACGTTGTGTTGGTGAAGGGAAGCCGTTCGGCGCGGATGGAACGCGTGATCGAGGAGGTGGCGCTGCTATGATGTACTACCTGTACAAGCTGAGCGAAGGAGGCCCGGACTGGATGCACGGCTTCAACGTGCTGCAATACATTTCCTTCCGCGCAGTGGCGGCGGCCGTTACAGCGTTCCTGCTGTGCATTCTGCTGGGAGACTGGGTCATCCGGAAGTTGATTTCCCTCAAGGTCGGCCAGCCGATCCGCACAGCGGAGGAGGTGCACAAGCTGTTTGAGCTGCACGGCAAAAAGGCGGGCACCCCCACCATGGGGGGCGTCTTGATTCACGGCGCCGTGATTTGTTCCACGCTGATTTGGGCGCGTACGGACAATTCAGCGGTCTGGCTGCTGGTTTTTACCATCGTCGCTTGTGGGCTGCTCGGATTCTGGGACGACTGGCTCAAGGTGAGCAAAAAGAACTCCGGGGGCATCAGCGAGCGCACAAAGCTGCTGGGCCAGTTCGCTGTGGCAGCCGTGGTGGCCTGCTTTTTTCTGACAAACCCCGCCACCGAGGTGCAGGCCAGAGCACTGTATGTGCCGTTTTACAAGGCGCCCGTCATTGAGAACCTGGGCTGGTGGTCCGTGGTGTTTTTCGCGCTCGTCATCGTGGGCACCTCCAACGCGGTAAACCTCACTGACGGCCTCGACGGCCTCGCCGCAGGCTGCACTGCGACCTCGGCCCTCGCCTACAGCGTGATCGCCTATGCGGCTGGAAACGTCAAAATCGCGCAGTACCTCCAGATCCCGTACTATCCGTTCGCGGGGGAGCTGAGTATTGTTTGTCTGGCGCTTGCGGGTGCTTCGATCGGTTTTTTGTGGTTCAACGCGCATCCGGCGCGCGTCTTCATGGGAGACACTGGATCGCTCGCCATCGGCGGCCTGTTGGGGGTGGTGGCGATCTGTTGCAAGCAGGAGCTGCTCCTGGTGCTGGTGGGAGGGATTTTTGTGATCGAGGCGACATCAGTGCTCATCCAGCGGGTTGTCTTCAAACTGACAAAACGCCTCTACGGAGAGGGGCGGCGCGTGTTCCGGATGTCCCCCATCCACCACCATTTTGAGCTTCAGGGCTGGCCGGAAAACGTGGTCATCGTCCGATTCTGGATCATGAGTATCCTCTTTGCGCTCCTTGGCCTCGCAACCCTCAAACTGAGATGAACGCCGCCGAATTCAACGCTCTACCAGTTGCCGTTTTGGGCGCAGGCGAAAGCGGTGTAGCCGCTGCCTTGCTGCTTGCCGCCGAGGGCGTGCCGGTGAGCGTTTTCGATACAGCTTCCCGCGAAAAGCTGGGAGCGCGTGCGCACGAGCTTTCCGCAGCAGGAATTCCCCTGACCTGCGGTGCGGAAACGGTGGTCGTTCCCGAGCGGGCGAGGCTTGCGGTGTTGAGTCCAGGCATCGCACCTGACAGCGAGCTGGTGCGGCGTTTCACTGCGGCGGGAGTGCCCTTGCAGGGAGAGTTGGAGTTTGCTTTCCAACGTTGCGAATGCCCCGTCGTGGCGATCACCGGCACCAACGGCAAGACCACCACCACCCAATTGCTCGAGGTGCTGTTTAACGGAGCCGGCGCCCCGACCAAGGCTTGCGGCAACATCAGCCCCGCATTCTCAAGCTGTGTCGACCAAAGCGCCTCCCTCGCGCTCATGACGGTTGAAGTGTCTTCGTTCCAGCTGGAAACCATTTCGACCTTCCGCCCCAAGATCGCCGTGTGGCTAAACTTTGCGCCTGATCACCTCGACCGTTACCGCTCGCTGGAGGAATACCGCGCGGCAAAGCTGAGGGTGTTTGAGAACCAACAGGGGTCGGATTGGGCTGTGGTGAACAAGCTCGACACTATTTCAGGCCTGCGAGCGAAAACGCTGACTTTCAGCGCCTATGAAAGGGGCGGTGATTTTGAGTTGTCGGAGGGTGCGATTCTCTTCCGGGGGACGCCGGTGCTGCGGATGGCTGACACACAACTTCGGGGGCTTCACAACGCGGAAAACCTGATGGCAGCGCTGGCAGCGGGCCACGCCTGGGGGCTCGACTGGGAGGCGATGCGGGCACCGCTTTGCGGGTACCGTAGTCTGCCACACCGCTGTGAGGTCGTCGGCTCGCTCGACGCGGTCGAGTACGTGAACGACTCCAAGGCGACCAATCTGGACGCTCTCGAAAAGGCACTTCAAAGCGAGGCGCGCCCAGTGGTTTTGATCGCCGGCGGCAAGGACAAGGGTTTCGAGTTTGACTCCCTGACCGAGCTGGTGGGCAAACGTTGCCGGAGCGCAGTGCTCATTGGAGAAATGGCCGCCCGAATCCAGTCCCAGTGGGAGCATGCCCTTCCGTGCCACCGAGCGGGCACCCTTTCCGAAGCGGTCTCCTGCGCGCGTTCCGCCGCACGGGCAGGGGACGTTGTTTTGTTCAGTCCCGGCACCTCTTCTTTTGACATGTTCCGCAGTTACGCCGACCGAGGAAACCAGTTCCGCGCACTTGTGCAGGGCCTTCCCAGTCGCAGCCAACCGCTGGAGCTGCCTGCCCTTTTGTCCCGCTAGAAAGTCCCACACACTCCAAACGCCCCAACCATCGCCCCAGTCCGCCGCCCCATGAAAAAGTTCAAACTGCTGAGCCTGAAATCTCTGGTTCCCCAGTCCAAAGTCGCCAATCAACGCAAGCCAGTCACCCGTCTGGCTGCGCGTCTCACGCAACCCGCCTACGACGATTACGAGGAAGAGCCCACCACGAAGCTCTCCACCGCATTTGTGGTGGTGCTGGTGTTGCACCTTGTTGCTGTCGGTGGAATCTACGCCTTCCACAGCATTAAGACCAAGCGCCGGGAGGCGGATGGCACAGCACTCACCGCGAGTGTAACCTCCCCAAAAGAGATGGCAGTCAAGGCCGAGACAGCGGCAAAGGCTCCGCCGCTCGCCCCCACGCACGCGCCGGCACCAGTCGCGCCAGCCGTTGCCTCGCCTGGGGCCGCGGTGGCCGCAAAGGGCGCCGCAGCGCAGCCCTTGGAAAAAGTACCGGCCGGTCCTTCTGCGGTAGTGCCGCAGCCTGCGAAGCCCGCACCAGCGGCTGGTGGCGCAGCGCAGGCGGGGGGGGCGGCAACGGCGAAGACCGCGAAGGCAGGGGTGGCTCCGGTGGCTGCTCCCGGTGCCTCTGGTGAAGCGACAGTCAAAACGTATACGGTCCAGAAGGGGGACAACCCGGTGGCGATCGCCAAGCGGATGGGCGTGAATTACGACGATTTGCTCAAGATCAACGGGGTTGACGATCCCAAACGGCTTAAGATTGGGCAGGTCTTGAAATTGCCGGTACGCACCAAACCCTCGGCAAACTAGGGTCTCAAGCGCGCCCGTTCACGCAGGCGCGCGCCCGACTCGAGATCCAAACCCAGGCAAACACCGATGAATCGCCGGAGTGTTTTAGTGCTGTTACTGGCAGTGGGCGGTCTGCTGGCTGTGGGGATCGTCATGTTGGCCAGCACTGGTGAGTTCGCAGAGGACGCCCACGGGAGGCCGTACTTCTTCCTCTACCACCAGCTCGGTTGGCTAGCGGTTGGAAGCATTGTGTGTTGGTGTGTGTCCCGGGTGGACTACCACATCTGGATCAAAAATTGGCGCTGGATTTACATCGCGGCGCTGGTGCTGCTCGTGTTGTGTTTTATTCCCCCAATCGGGGCGCGGATCAACGGCTCCTCGCGCTGGATCCGTCTCGGGATTGGAACCTTCCAGCCCTCAGAACTGGCAAAGTTTGCGGCTGTGACCATGTTGGCGTGGTGGTTTTCCCGGGAGGAGCGAGTGGAGGAGCAAAAGCTCAAGGGGTTTGTGGTACCCCTCGGTCTGGTGAGCGCGCTCATGCTACTCATTGTGCTGGAGGTGGACGTGGGTTCCACTGCGCTCATTGGCGCCACCACGTTGGTGATCATGATTGTGGCTGGTTCCCCGCTGAAGTTCATCCTCCCCGTCATCGGATTTGGAGTGAGTGTCATTGTCGGGGCGATCCTCATGATGCCTGAGCGCATGGGCCGGTTCCTCGCGTTTATGCACCCCGAACGCTACCCCAAGGATGCCTACCAGACTGAGCAGGGGCTCATCGCCCTTGGCAGTGGGGGGATTTCGGGGTTGGGGCTTGGCAACGGCCGGCAAAAGCTCCTCTACCTCCCGTTTGCGCACACCGACTTTATTTTCCCAGTCATCGGCGAGGAGCTTGGGCTGGCGGGAACCCTGGGCATCGTGCTGGCCTACATTCTCTTCATCCTCGGCGGAGTCACCATTGCGGTGAAGGCGCGCGACAGGGCGGGGCTGCTCTTTGGAATGGGGATCGTGATGATCATCGCTACTCAGGCCGCGGTGAACCTTGGCGTCACGACGCAGCTGCTGCCCAACAAAGGCTTGCCGCTCCCCTTCATCTCGTACGGCGGTTCCAACCTGCTTTTTTGTATGGCCTGTGTGGGCGTGCTCATCAACATCTACCGCCAGGGACTGACCGAGCAGGAGGAGGAGCAAATGGAGCAGCTCGAGCTGGTGCTGCAATCCGAGCGGAGGCCGGTCAGGCTTTAATATGAAGCGCTTTGCCATCGCTGCAGGCGGGACAGGCGGCCACCTCTTTCCGGGGTTGGCTGTTGCTGAGGTATTGCATTCCTGGGGGCACCAAGTGTTGCTGCTGACATCCGAAAAACACATTGATGCAGTCGCAACCGAGGGGCGCTCCGAATTTCAAATTGCGCGTCTTCCGGGGATGGGGCTGCCTCGCGGGATCACCCTCCAAACAGTCAAGTTTCTCGCCCGATTTGCCCGTGGGATTCTGCACTGCCGCAGCCTTTTTGCCGAGTTCCAGCCCGCGGCAGTTTTGGGCATGGGCGGCTTTACCTCAATCGCGCCCATTCTGGCCGGCCGGTTGAGCGGGTTGCCCGTCTTCGTGCACGAATCCAACGCGATTCCCGGCAAGGCGAACCGGCTCAACGCCCGTCTCGCCGGCAGTTGGCTCACCGGCTTTGAGGAGTGCGCGCTTCAAATTCCCTCGGTGCCCTGCACCGTTACAGGCACCCCAGTGCGCAGCGCCTTTTTGCAGCACCCTTCCAAGACGGAAGCCCTCCGGAAATTCGGCCTCTCCCCAGACCGTAAGACCGTCCTTGTCATGGGCGGCAGCCAGGGCGCCGCGGGCGTCAACATGGCTGTGATGCAGGCCGCTGTAAATCTGGCCTCCGCCGGTTATCAGTTTTTGCACATCACCGGCGCGGCCGACGAGCAGGCGGTCGCCGCATTTTATCGGAACGCGGGGATTCCCGCCTGGACCGCGGCCTTCCACCACGCGATGCAGGACGCCTACAGCGCGGCTGACATTGCGGTTGCCCGTTCCGGCGCGGCGAGCCTCACAGAGCTCTCTTTCTTTGGGCTGCCTTCGATTCTGATTCCGTACCCTTTTGCCGCCGAGGATCACCAGACTTGTAACGCCAAGGTTTTCAGTAAAGTCGGCGCGGCGCTTTTGGTACAGGAGCGCGAGGCCACCGGCCCTTTTTTGGCGGCCGAGATCCAACGGATTTTGGAGGACCCCCAGGGGCTGGCCAAAATGAAGGAGGCCTGCCGGGCTCTTTACAAAGGCGACGCGGCGGAGCGGGTGGCCAAGGTTTTGGTGAACGCCGCAGAAGGGAGGTCGAGCAAATGAGCACGTTCCCGACTGATCTCCAGCAAGGAGTATCCCAAGGAAAAACAACGGAGGCCGGAGAGCTGGGACGTTGGCTGGAGGGAGGGTCGCGGCGGATCCACCTCATCGGAGTGGCAGGCTCAGGGATGAGCGGAATCGCCGCACTGTTGCTGGAACTGGGACACCACGTGAGCGGTTCCGACAAGGCAAGCACGGTGGAGGTTGAGCGGTTGCGCACTGCCGGGTTGGATTTTTATTCCCCCTCAAACGCAGCGGCGGCGGGGGCCGCAGAACTGGTGGTCTACTCGTCGGCGATTCGTGCGGAGCACCCGGATTTCGCGGCGGCAACCGGCTTGGCGGTGCGGTTGGTGCGCCGGGCCGAGGCGCTGGCGGCGATGCTGGGGACGCGCCGCGGGGTGGTGGTGGCGGGCATGCACGGGAAAACGACCACCTCGGCGATGGCTGCGCATGTGCTGCGGGCCGGGGGGCTGAATCCCTCCCACTATGTGGGTGCCGAGATCCCGGTTTTGGGCACCAACGCGCATTGGAACACGCAGGGAGAATGGTTTGTGGCCGAGGGTGATGAAAGCGACGGAACGCTGGCCTTGTATGAAACCGAGCACTCCATCGTGCTTAACGTCGAGGAAGAGCATCTGGACTACTACCAGGACATCGACGCGATCGACGTGGTCTTTCGGCAACTCCTCGCCCACACCCGGGGAAAGGTTTTCTTTTGCGCCGATGACGCCCATGCCACGCGGCTTTGCGCGGGCCGCGAGGGGGCGATCTCCTACGGGGAGCGTTCCACGTCTTTCTATCGGTTTGATGATCTCCATCTCAAGCCGTTCCAAAGCCATTTCCGGGTGGTCCGCGACGGGCAGGCTCTCGGCGCAGTCACCTTGAATATTCCAGGGCGCCACAACGCGAGCAACGCAGTGAGCGTCGTTGCGCTTGCCACGGAATTGGGCGTGCCGTTTGCCGAGATCGCACGCGCGCTTGAGAGTTTCCGCGGGGCAAAACGGCGGTTTGAAATCAAGTACCGCTCTTCCAAGTACATGGTGGTGGACGACTACGGGCACCATCCCACCGAGGTGCGCGCAACCCTTGCCGCGGCGCGCAACGCTGGCGCGGGGAGGTTGCTTGTGGTGTTTCAACCGCACCGCTACAGCCGGACCGTGGCCCTCAAGGAGGAGTTTGGCCGCGCCTTTTCGGATGCTGCAGAAGTCTGGGTGACGGCGATCTATGCCGCCAGCGAGCAGCCCTTGGAGGGGGTCAGTGGAGAGCTGTTGGTCGAGGAGATCCGGCGCGACGGCCATCCCGCCGTCAACTACCAGCCCGACCGTGCAAGCCTCCTACTTGAGGTTGGCAGAAGCCTCCGGCCTGGCGATTGCGTCCTGACTCTCGGCGCGGGGAACATCCACGAACAGGCGGCAAATCTCTCCCGCGACCTCTCGGTGCTGGAGGCGCTCCAGCAGGCTATGGGCCCGGGCGAGGCCCGCCTGTATGAGCCCCTTTCAAAGCACACCACCCTGCGCATCGGCGGGCCCGCCCAGTATTGGCTCGAGCCCGAAACGGAGGAGGGTTTTGCGCGGGTGGTTCGGTATTGCCATGCCGAGGGGGTGCCCCTTTTTGTGATTGGCCGTGGCTCCAATCTTCTGGTTCGAGACGGCGGCATCCGGGGCGTGGTCGTTTATTTGGGGCGTGGGGAGTTCAAGCATCTGGAGGTGCGAGGCTCCCAGATCACGGCGGGTGCCGGCGTGAGACAAAAGGAACTGGCGCTCGCCGCAAGGGATGCTGGGCTCGGTGGGTTTGAGTGGTTCGAAGGCATTCCGGGGAATGTCGGGGGAGCGCTTCGGATGAACGCGGGCGCCATGGGGGCGGAGGCCTTTGGGCAGGTGGTGAGCATGCGGTACGTCGACAGCGAGGGCGAATTCCACACGCGGACTCCCGCCGAGATCGAGGTGCACTACCGGAACGTGCCTTTTCTCAGGCAGAACTACGCGGTGTCCGCCACCTTCTTCGGGGAGGCGAGTGCTCCCGAACAGATCGAGGAGCGCTTGGAGGCGTCCATTCGAAAGCGGCGAAGCTCCCAGCCGCGCGAGTCCAGTGCGGGCTGTATTTTCAAAAACCCGGCGGAACTGCCTGCGGGGAGGCTCATCGAAGAGCTCGGACTCAAGGGAAGCCGCTCCGGCGGGGCGAAGGTTTCTGAGGTGCATGGAAACTTTTTGGTCAACGAGCGGGATGCGACCGCAGGCGAGATGCTGGCGTTGATCGCAAAGGTACAGGAGACAGCGTTCTTAAAACGCGGAATCCAGCTGGAGACAGAAGTGCAAATCGTAGGAGAAGAGAAAGTTGCATATGCTTGAGGTAGCCAAAAACGATCAAGGCCTGCGTGGCAGGCGCATTGCGGTGCTCATGGGCGGCCCTGGGTCAGAGCGGCCCGTCTCGCTGGCCTCTGGGGCCGGGGTGGCTGCGGCTTTGCGCAGTCTTGGGGCGGAGGTTTGCGAGGTGGACGTGCGGGACGCCGGTTTTGTGGTGCCTGAGGGCGTCGAGCTGGCGTTCAACGTCATTCATGGGACCTTTGGGGAGGACGGGCAGGTGCAGCGGATTTTGGAGGCGCGGGGCATCGCGTACACCGGCGAAGGCGTGGCTGGCAGCGAGCTGGCGATTGATAAAATCGCGACCAAACAGCGCCTGCTTGAGCACGGGGTGCCCACGGCTGCCTTTGAGGTCTTGCTGCCCGGCGAACGGCCGACGCTCCCTCTGCCCTACGTGCTCAAGGCTCCCAAAGAGGGCTCCAGCGTGGGGGTCTACATTGTCCGGGAGGCTGCGGAGGTCGAGGCGCGCCTTGCCGAAGTGCGTGGTTACGCAGACGAGATCTTGGTGGAAGCGTTCGTGGCGGGCCGCGAACTGACGGTCGGAATTCTGGGGAACCGCCCGCTGCCGGTGGTGGAGATTTGCCCGAAGGAGGGCTTTTACGATTTCCAAAACAAATACCCCTTCTTAAACCCGCAGGCCGCGGGCGCCGACCACTGGTGCCCTGCAGATCTGGAGGAGGCGGTCGCCCGTGAGGTGCAGCAGATCGCGTTTGCCGCCAACCGGGCGCTGGGACTTGAGGTCTACTGCAGGGTCGACATCCTTTTGGATGCGCAGAACCGACCGGTCGTGCTTGAGATAAATACAATTCCGGGTATGACGCAGGTCAGCCTTTTGCCCGAGGCCGCGGCCGCCGCAGGAATCTCTTACGCCGCTCTCTGCGCAGAAGTTATATCTCTTTCTGAACGAAGACTTTCTCTCAAATGAGCTTCTTCTCCACTCCCACCTCGAATCGCCGCATCAAACACGGCAGGGAAAAGCGCGCCGCCAACATGTTGGAGGTCAGCACGCGGCCAAACCGGGAGAACCGCCTGCAGATGCGGCGCAGCTTCTCCACGATTGTGAAGATCCTTCTGGTGGTCGGCCTGATTGCGGGCGTCGCACTGGGCGGGCGGGGCATGGTCAACCGGTTTGTTTGGGAGAATCCCGCCTACGCGCTGGCTGACATCCGCGTGTCTACGGACGGGCTGCTCACACGGGTCCAGGTGTTGGAATTGCTCGAAGTGTGGGAGGGGAAAAACATCTTTACCTTGGATATCTCCAAAATGAGGCGGGAACTCGACGCCCTGCCGCAGGTGGAGAAGGCCGACATCCGCCGGCAGCTGCCCGACCGCCTCGAGATCCGGATCTCCGAGCGGCAACCCGTGGCGTGGGTGGCTGCTTCCGCCGAGGCGGAACTTGGGGTGGGAGTCGCCTCTCTTTTGGTCGACACCCGCGGGTTTGTGATGCGCACCCGCAAGGTGCTGCCCGAGCATCTGGCTTTGCCGCGCATCATAGGCGTGGTGATGGAAGACGTGGCACCCGGCCAGAAGCTCCCCACCGCGGAAGCGCTCTCAGCCCTTGAGCTCATCAAGCTGAGCGTGGAGGACCTGCGCTGGCAGCCCAGAGTCGTGGATGTCAGCAAGGGTTACTGCCTTCTGGTGACGGACGATCACCGGGCTCGGGTGACCTTTGGCTTCGACAACATCGAGGGCCAGCTGGGCCGGTTGCGCCAGCTTATGGATTATGTCGAACCCCAGAACCGCGAGTTGCAGTCGGTCAACCTGATGCTTGAGCGTAATATTCCTGTCGTGTTTGCCGCGCCGCCAACGCCGCCGACCCTCCCCGTCATTGATCCGAAAACCGGCAAGCCAAAGCTTGGAGTGAAGGGCGCGCCCGTCGCCCAGGCACTCCCTTTTTCAGGTGGCATTTCCGGCGGTGTCGTCCAGTCGGCTGCGTCTCCCCAGGCAACGCCCACCCGGAGCGAGCCAACGTCGGGAACGCTCCCCGCAGCCAAATCTGTTTCTGCTTCCACCGGGGCCTCCTCCACCCGTCCGCAGCCCAAGCGCATTCCAGAGCTTGAAGCTGCGCCCCCAAAAAAGGCTCAACCCGAATCTGAACGGATTTTGAAGATGGCCAAAGTGAGCGAGCCTGCCGCGCCTGTCCGCCAGAAAGAGGTGCCGGAAAAGCCTGCCCGCCGAAAAGTCGAGCGGGACGAGGAAGAGGAGGACGCGCCCAAGCGCCCGGTGAAGGCCGTGCGTCCAATCGAGCCGCCGCCAAAAGCCGCGCCCCGGGCCAAGCCGGTCTCCCCGAGCACTCCAGAGCCCCCGCCCCGGGCCGTTCCGTCCGCCGCACCTCCAAGCGTGTCGCCCAGTGAGTCATTAAGAAAACTTTTCAACCCCCATGGCTAGAGAGCAGATCGTTGTCGGACTTGAAATCGGCACTTCCAAGATTGCCGCGGTAGTGGGCGATGTCCGGCCAGACCAGCCCCTGCGGATTTTGGGCGTAGGGCTCACTCCCTCGCGCGGGGTGCGCAAGGGGGAGATTGTCGATTTGGACACTGCTTCGCGGTGCGTACGCGACGCGCTTGCCGATGCCGAGACCGCCAGCGACGTGGACATCCGCTCTGTGTACCTAGGCGTTTCAGGGGCGCACATCCGCTCCTTTCAGAGCCGGGGTTCGGTGCTGATTCCCGAGGACCAGGGGGAGGTGTATATGGAACACATCCACCAGGTGCAGGAGGATGCTCGCCACGTGCAGCTCCCCCCGGACCAGTGCTTTCTGCACACAATCTTGCAGCACTACTACGTCGACGGGCAGGATGAGGTGCTCAATCCTGTCGGCCTCCAGGGCGGACGGCTTGAGGCGGACTTCCAGATCGTCCATGGCGCCATCAAGCGGATCAGCAATTCCATCCGTTGCGTGCGTGAACTCGGAGTGGAGGTGACCCACCCGGTTTTCAATGGGGTGGCGGCTGCGCAGGTGGTGCTTAATGCCGACCAGAAAAACGCGGGCGCCGTCATGATCGACATGGGCGGCGGCACCACCGATTACGTCGCTTATAACCACGGTGCGGTACGGGCCTGCGGCAGCATTGCCCTGGGTGGCGACCATATCACCAACGACATCTCGCTTGGGGTGCGCATTCCCATGGCTCGGGCCGAGTGGCTCAAGGTCAATGAGGGCGGCGTGCTGCTTTCGGGTGAACCTGCGGAGGGGCGGGTGGTTTTGAAGCCAGAGGCAGGGTTCGCTGGGTGCTCTATCGAGCGCAAGCTGCTCAATACGATCATCGCCTGCCGCGTGCGGGAGACCTTCGAACTGGTCAAACGCGAACTGGATACGGCGCGCGCCTTCAAGTACCTAGGCGGCGGCATTCTGCTAACCGGTGGGTGTAGCCTGCTCGAGGGGATAGACGAGCTTGCCGGAGAGGTCTTCGGCGTGCCAGTGCGGCTCACCCATGCGCATGCCGTGTCCGGACCCGCCTCCGCCTTTGAGAACCCCCAGCTCTCGGCCGCCATCGGGCTCATCAAGTACGCGCAAGCCATGCAGCCGGAGCCCAGCGTGAAGCCGTTGCGGAAGTTTTTCGGCCGTTTTCTCTCCGGCCGCTGAGCGGAGCGCCTCCTTGAGCCGCTCCACCCACTGGCAAATATTTCTCGGTCCTCCCTTTCTTTTGCTGCTTTTAAGGCACTTTCCTTTCCTCAAGAGGCCACCCTTGCTTAGAACCCCATGATTGAGCTTACGCGAACCCACGAACTCCACTCCGATTGGAAGGTCAAAGTCCTTGGCGTCGGCGGCGCGGGCACCCACGCCGTGGACCGACTCAACCGCGATGGACTCTCCGGTATTGAATTGCTCGTTGCCAACACGGATGCGCGCGCATTAAGCACCTCGTTTACGACCGAGCGGATCTCTTTGGGCCAGGCTCTCACCAGAGGGCTGGGCGCGGGCGGGGATCCGGAACTGGGACGGACGGCGGCCCTTGAATCCAGCTCCACGCTGGGTGAGCGCCTCGCGGGCGCCTCGCTGGTTGTGCTGCTGGTCGGACTAGGCGGAGGGACCGGCTCCGGCGCGGCTCCCTGTATCGCGCAGATTGCCAGGGCACAGGGTGCGCATGTTGCCGTCTTCGCCACCCTGCCCTTTTCCTTTGAAGGCCGCCGGCGCAGGGAGCAGGCCTTGGAGGCCCTCGACGCTCTGCGCCGGGAGGCAGACCTGGTCATTTGTTTTGAGAACGACCGCATGTCCACTGTGGCAGACCCTGCCAGTGGGATTGAGGACGCGTTCCAGAGCGTCGACTCTCTGCTTGCCCAGTCGGTGCGCGCTCTTGCCTCCATGACGCGCCGCAGGAATGTCCTCCACAGCGGCCTGGATGAAATTGCCGCGACTGTCGCCGGCCCCAGGTGCACCGCTTTGTTTGGCTACGGCGCAGCCGATGGCGAGGAGCGCGCGCGCGCTGCCGTGGTGCGAGCCTTTTCCAACCCCCTACTCAATTTTGACGGTGCAGTGGACTCCATTGCCAGTCTCTGGGTTTATGTCGCCGGCGGCTCGGATATGCGCTTTTCCGAAGTCCAAAACCTCATGCAGGAGGTGGCTGGACGCATTCCGCCGGACTTGCGCCTCTATTTTGGGGCTGCGGTGGACCCCCAGATGGAAGGCGCCATCTCCGTGACGCTCCTCGCTGGGATCCCCTGGGCGGACGCACCTGCCGCCATTCCGGCGGTCCGGTCGCTTGTGCAGACTCCCGTTTTTGTCCCGGCCATGGCGCCCTTGCCTGCCGGTCCGGTTGCGCACCCGCAGGTTTCCGTGCGCTCGGAGCCTGAGCCGCTTTTTGTACCCGAGCCGGAGCCCGCTGCCGAGGCGGTGTGGACCCCGGTGTCCTCCAGCGAGCCCGAGCCTCTCTTTGTGCCGCCGCCGTTTCAGTCTGCGGGGCTTCCGGAAGCGGCTCTTTTTGAGCCTGAACCCATGGTGCTGGAGGCATACGAGTCCGTGGTGGAGCCCGAGGCGGCCCCGGCCACGTTGCGCAACGTGCCGACTCCTCCTTTCGAGCTTTCGAAGGAGCGCAGGCGGGAGGCAGCCACCTCGCTGCCACTGGATCCTCTCCCACCTATCGCCGATTTTGTGCCTGAGGCAACGCCGGTGAAGCAGGCTGAGCCTTTGTGGGAACCCGTTCTGCCGTTAGAGGTGGAGGCGGCGCCCGCTGATCCTCTGCCAAGCGCTGCGCCGCTGCTCGAAACGAGGGCCGCCGAAGTGCAGGAATCTCCGCAGGAAGCGATTGCGCGCAAGGCGAAGGAGAACGTGCAGGAACAGATGCGCTTTGAGCCGGTCAACCGGGGCAGATTTGAAAAGACGGATCCCACCATCGTCGACGGTGAGGACCTCGACGTGCCGACCTTCATGCGGCAGGGGGTCCCACTCGAGCCCTAAAACGAGACTATGTTTACAGGCCTGGTCGAGGAATTGGGAGAGGTGGTTTCGCTGGAGCAGGCGTCCTCCGGTGGCGTCCGCCTGACTTTACGGGCCCCTACCATCGCGCAGGAGGCGCAGTTGGGCGAGAGCGTGGCTGTCAACGGGTGCTGTTTGACCGTGGCGGCCAGGCAGGACGGCCTGCTCCGGTTTGACCTGCTTCAGGAGACCCTTGCGCGGACCAGCCTTGGCGGGGTACAGCCCGGTGGGTGCGTCAACTTGGAGCGGGCGCTCCTGGCCGGAGGGCGCTTGGGCGGACACTTCGTTCAGGGGCACGTGGACTGCACCGCTGAAATTCTGGTGTTGGAACACAGGGGGGCAGACGTGCGGCTTGAGGTGGCGCTGCCCGAGGAGGGGGCCCGTTATCTTGTGGAAAAAGGGTCCATCGCGGTGGACGGAATCAGCCTCACTGTAGCCGAACTTGGAAAGAAAAGTTTTGTGCTTTGGATCATTCCCCACACCCTCGCGGAGACCAACCTGGGCCGGCGCAGGGCGGGCGATAAGGTCAACTTGGAGTACGATCTGCTGGCTAAATACGTGGAGCGGATGCTGGCTCACCGCTAGCCCTACTCCGCGGAGCGCTCCCAGATTGGGGAGAAAGAAAATTCAGGAGACACGTTGCGGAGGCAACGTTCCGCAACTGTGCAGACGCCAGACTTCCCGAGTTCTGGTTCCGCAATTTATGAAGCTGCTCTGGGAAGGAGTCGGCGCATGGCGGAGGGGGCGCCCCGGTCAGGAAGGCCTTATCTCCGTGAGGGCCGCCGTGCTGCTGGCAAACTTGGAGGTTTCGATACCAAGGCCCTGGAGCATCGTCACAAACAGGTTTGCGAGCGGCGTGTTGTTCTGTGTGTCGAACGCCAGGTTCCCTCCGTGCTTGAACCCGCCCCCTGCAAGAATGAGCGGGAGATTTTGGTTGCTGTGGGAATTCGCGTTTCCGAGGCAACTGCCGTAAAGCACCTGTGTGTGGTCCAGGAGGCTGCCTCCGGTCTCACCGACTGCCTGGAGCGACTCCAGCAGCGAGCCAAAGGCGGCCACCTGCGCCTCTTCGATCTTGAAGAGTTCGGCTACCTTGTCGGGTTCGTTGCCATGATGGGTGAGGCCATGGGTTTCGTTCTTCACACCGGGGACGTGTGGGACGACGGAAAAGGTGCTCAGGCTCAGCGTCACCACGCGGGTGCTGTCGGTCTGCAAGGCGAGGCGCACTAGTTCGAACATGAGCTTTGACTTCGCAATCACTTCGTTCGCATCGGCAATGTCCTTCGGCTGGGGATAGTCAACAGCAGGTTTGGGCCGGTTTTCCCACTCGATGTTGCGCTGCAGTCGGCCCTCAAGCTCACGCACGCTCGTAAAGTACTGGTCCAGCCGGGCGCGGTCCTCGGATGCTGCATTTTTTTCGAGCCGCCCGGCCTTCTGGTGGATCAGGTCCAGCACGCTCCCTCCCGCCGCGATGCGCCGCATGGTGGCTGCTTTTTCCTCGGGAGTCCCTGCCACAAAAAGGCGCCGGTAAAGCCGCTCGACGCTGGTTTCCGTCGGCAACACGACCCCCGAACGGGAGACGGCAATCGAGTCGGCATAGTGCTCCCCTTTGCGCACGGAAACGGCCAGCGAGGGAAAGCGGGTGTCCAAAGCGATCCGCTCGGCGGCGTACTGGTCGAGCGAAATGCTGTTTCGAAAAGTCGGCTGGCCCGGATGCGGCGCGCCGGTCAGAAAGCACTGCCCCGCATGGTGGTTGCCATCGACCCCGGGATGCGACACGCCGCTGAAGGTCGTGAAATGTTGCCGGTGCTGCGCGAGCAGATCCAGGTACGGGCTGGAGGCCTCCCCAGTCTTTGGAAAGAAAAACTGGGGCATCATTCCCAGCGGCACGTGGATGGCGAGAAGACGCTTTGCGGGCAGGTTCTCGGCCGCACGGCCCATGCAGGGCAGGGCGAGACAAGCGCCTGCAGCGCGCAAAAAGTGCCGGCGTGAGATTCCTGTTGGAGTGAGGGCTCGGATCATTTTTCGGCTCCGTTGGTTGCTTTGTTGTTGGTTTTGCTGGCGGGTTTGCGCGGCGGTTGGGGGGAGTGCCGCTGCGGTCCAAACTCGGCGTCCAGCATTGCGTGCAAACCCGGCACGAGTGCAGCGTGCTCGGACTTGGCGATGACGTTGAAATACTCTCCCGGATCGTTGTGGTGGTCGTAGAGCTCGCGGGTCCCGTCGTTCCGTTCCGTCAAACGCCAGCGTTGCGTGCGGACGGTGCGACCGTTGCCCCATTGGCAGAAGGCGCCCTGCTTGCCCTCAGCTTTCGGGTCCTTCAGGAGGGGAGCAAAGCTCTTTCCGTCCAGCCCATCGGGCAGTGGCTGGCCTGCCGCTTCGCAAAAGGAAGGGAACAGATCCAGCAGCTCGACGATCCCATTGGCAACGGCGCCCTTAGCTCCCTGCGGATGGCTCACAATGAGCGGAACGCGCAGCACCTGCTCGTCGATGCTGTGCTTGCACCACTGTCCGCGCCAGCCGAGGTGGTAGCCGTGGTCGCTGGTGAAAACCACGATGGTATTCTCCAGCAATTTCTTGGCACGCAGCTGCTCCAGGAGTCGGCCCACCTGCTGGTCGAGCATCGTCACGGCTGCGTAGTAGGCGCGCTGCCCCTCGCGTTGGTGGGGCTCAGTCAACTCCATGCCCGGCTCCTGCAGCAGGGAGCCGGGGGGTAGGGGAGTGGTGCCGGGTGGAGCTGTCTCCAAGGTGAACCGTGCAGGGGTGTGCGCCTCATGAACGGTCTTTGTAAAATCCCAAGGCACATGGGGCGCATGAAAGCCGATCGCAGCAAAGAAGGGTTTTGTGGCATCCCGCTCCTTTTCAAAAAACTCCAGCATGCGTTCTGTGCGCACCCAGTCGTTAATCGCCTCCGGCACCTCCGCAATGCCAATGTTGGAAACCCGCTTGCGCATAAGTCCAAGGTCCTCGTCAAAGAACCTCCTTTGAATCGGCGCCTTGGCGGCCATGTCCTCGCGCTTTACCCGGATGTCCCAGGCTTTCGGGTCGACGTAGCTGTCCGTTGGATCGTCGTGGTCGATCTTTCCAATCGAGCAGGTCTGGTAGCCGCGCTCCCGGAACCAGCGCCCCATCGTCATGGTGTCCGGATTGCCCAGAAAGTGGCTGGCCTTCGCGTGGCGCGAATTGAGTCCGAGCATGAAGGAAGTGCGGCTGGCGGTGCAGACCGCCCCCTGACAATAGGCGCGGTTGAAGACGACCCCTTCGGCGGCCAGCCTGTCGAGGTTTGGCGTGATCGCCGCCTTGTCCCCATAACAGCCAAGCCGCGCGGCAAGGTCGTCGGCGATGATGAACAGGATGTTGGGGCCTTTTGCCGCCCGGGGTGTCTCCGCCTGGGTCGTGGCAACCAAGGCAAGCAGGAGCGCAACAATCGCGCGGCGTGTGGGGAGTCTGGGGATCAGCATAGGTCTTCGGGTCTCAACGATTGCCTCGGAGCGAAGCCGTCACGGGCGCTCAGCCATTTCGGGTTGGATTAAGCGGCTGGTTCCAAGCGCGTGCACGAGGGCGCGCAGGCGGTAGCCGCCGGCTCCGGTGCTTTCAACAATGCGCCGGATCTCAGCCCGGTCCGCATAGCCGACGTCCGTGCCGGTAGCATAACGGGAGAGGTGGGCGACAAACGCCCCGGCGAGCCGCTCCGGGTCCCCGGCTAGCAGTCGGTTGAGGGCGCTGACATCTTGGAACGTCCGTCCGTCGGCCAACGCGCCGGTGGGGTCCACCTTCGGCCCAAGCTTGTACTGGACCCTCCAGGGGGTCTTGCCCTTCTCTGGCGGCTCCTCACCTGCCCCGTTGGAGCGGTAGCGTTCGCGCAGGCCTCCAATCGGATCGAAGGCTTCCAAGGCAAATCCGGCGGGGTCGATCTTGGCGTGGCAGGCGGCGCAATTCGCGTCGCTTCGGTGGCGGTCGAGCTGCTCCCTGACCGTGGTGGTGCCCCGGGTGTCGGGATCAATCAAACTGATTCCCGGCGGCGGCGGCGGGGCGGGTGCGTTGAGCAGGCGGTCCATGACCCAAACGCCGCGTTTGACCGGAGAGGTTGTCGTCCCGTTGGCCGTGAGTTTGTGGATGGCAGCCTGGCCCAGCAGCCCCCCACGCAGGCTGTCATTGTGCACCCAGAAAACCTTCCGGACCTTCACGCCGTGCACGCCCTCGATGCCGTAGTGCTCTGCCAGTCGCTGGGTCAGCATTGCAAAACCCGGCTCCAGCAGGGAGCGCACCGGAAGGTTCTCCGAAAGAAGCGTGCGCACAAAGGCACGCGTCTCGGCGGACATCCCCTCGTGGAGCAGAAACCGGTACTCCGGATACAGTTGCGGATCGGGGGTTGTTTCATCGAGGCGGCCGAGTTCAAGCCACTGGTCGGTGAAGTCTTCGATGAAACGGTCACTGCGGCCGTCGGCCAGCAGGCGGTCGATCTGCTCCCGGATTACTTCGGGGCGGTTCAAGGATTCATCGCGCGCCTTCGCCAGCAACTCTGCATCCGGCGGCCCGTTCCAAAGCCAATACGACAGCCTTGAGGCCAGCGTGTAGGAGCCCTTTTCTGAGAACAAGCCGCGGCCTTGTTTTGCATCCGCCGGATGAAACAGAAACTCCGGCGAAGTCAGCACGGCGACGTAGACCCGCCGCATCGCGTCCTCGAAACAGTCCTTTGCAAGGAGCCGGGATTGCAGGAGGGAAACATAGGGCTCGATCTCCGCGGGCGCGACCTCGCGCCGAAAGGCCCGGGGCAAAAAGGAGGCGAGCAGCCGCCGGGCGTCCTCCTCGGGATGGGCGGACTGCACCGTCTCCAAAGGGGGTTTTCTGTCCTGCGGCGGGATATCCTTGTGCAGTACCGGCACGTAGCCGCCGATGCTGCGAACGGCCTCCCGCCGGGGAGGAACGGTTTCGCCTCCCTCTGGGAAGCCCAGCAGCGGGAGGTCGCCAAACAGCCGCTTGTGGCTTTCCGGCGGCCAGCTCGCGTTGAGAGGGCCTTCGATTTCCAGCCAGTCGATCGCCACTCCCGGCCCGACATGTTTGGCGGCGCGTCCCGCGACCTGTCCGATGCGCAACCCCACCCAGGGGACGGACACCGGGTCGAAAACGAGGGACTCGTGCTCCTTGAGGAAGGCCGTGAACTCCACCTCGTTGGACTGCAGCGAGGGCGCCGTGAAGGTGCGCAGCAAGCGCCCCCCCTCCTGTTGTTTACCCTCCTCGTGCGCCCGCAGGACGGCCGCCTGCGGCGCGGCGCAGGCCACCGGCTTTCCTTGGTCCCACTGGAAGCCCCAGAGCGAAATCTTGAGCCGGTAGTCGCCCGCGTAAATCGGTGAAACGTTGAGCGCCGCTTCGTATCCCGACACATTCGGGTTGAGCAGCCCCACCGCGCTCAGGCTCTCCCTCACACCGGGGCCCTTGACGAGGTCGCGCCGCTCCTCGATGTCCGGGCCGTCAAATCCCACGTGGCCCGTCTTGTCCTCGAAACCGCCCCGTACGGGCAGTGCCGGGTCGGGCTGCCTGTCCTTGAGCAGCACAAACTGGCCGTGAATCAGGTTCCCTCCGAACTTGAACAACCCCGCGGGATAGACGCGCTTCTTAAACACCGGGGGGGGCGTGCTGCGGGTGGCGATCGCCGCGTCCAACGCCTTTTCCGCCGCCTCCTGATAAGCCACCAGATGTCCGGGTGAAAGGTCCAGCCCTCCCGCGATCTTGTCATAGCCGGCCACGCGGCCGTCCGCGGGCAGCAACCCGGTGACGTCGAGCCTCGGAAGAGCAAGCAGGTCGCAGAGCGTGTTTTCAAACTCCTTTCTGGTCATCCTGCGCAGCCGCACCCGGCCTGTCTCCTGCGTGTCGGTGGCCGCGGTAAGCTTGGCGTCCAGTTCGGCAAGAAACGCGCTCTTCGCCGCCTGTTCGGGCCTCGTTTTTTTCTTCGGTGGCATCTCTCCTTGCTCCACGACGTCATGGATTTTGATCCAGACATCGGCGGTTTCGGGGGCGAAGCCCAGGGCGGTGAGGTCCAGGTTGCCCTTCTTCGAATCCGCGTCGTGGCAGTCGTGACAGTAACGCTCTAAGAAGCTCTGGGGCGCAGCCAAGGCCCGGACGGGAAGCACGGCGAGGAGGAGGAATAAAAGCGAGCAGCGCATGGCGGGTAAAAACGAAGGGCGTCCTATTTCTGGAGCAGGCGGACGGGCAACTTGGGTTGGGTCTTGAGCATCAGGTTTACGTTGTCAGCAAATTGGCGGCCAAGCTCTGGAGCCGGCAGCGCCTTCCCGCGCGGCCGGCCGCAGGCAATCTGGACCACCGCAAAATCCGCGTTCGCGGGCAGAACGCAGCGTGCCGTGACCCGCCGCCCTTCCTGCACGTCGCCTCCGCCCTCTGAAATCCAGCCGGCCACGCCCGAGCCCAGCGCTTCGCGCAGTGGTGCAGGCCACGAGGAGTGGAGCGCCTCGGGGTTTCCTGAAAACAGGTACAGGTGGCAGCCGAAGCGCAGAGGGCCGCCCCCTTCGGACCGCGTATCGTGAAAATCTGAGGACAGCTCCAGCACCGCGTCTCCCAGCCCTTCGCCCTTGGATCGAAGCGAGCGCAAATCCACAACCTGGAAGATATCGCAGGAGTCGGCAGGACTGTAAGGGACCGCGGCGTCCCCCTGCGCGCGCTGAAAGCAAAGAGCCTTCCCTCCTGCCTTCGTCCTCCCTGAGACAACGGCTGCCTCGTCTCCGCTCCAGACCCCGATCTCCGAGGGAAAGCCTGAGGGGATCCTGTCCGGTTGCCTTTCGAAGCCTCCATCCACGAGGGCGAGCAGTCGGGAGGCGGTGACGACGGCCTGAGGCGAGGCGTAGGCGAAGAGCAACGAAGCGCTGAAGAGTCCAAGGGCCAGGCCCGCCGCTGCCGCCATCAGGGGGCGCCAGAAGACGGGGCGGGCCGGGCGCGCTTCCAGGCTGAGAGGCTGCCCCGCGAGCATCTGGGCGATGGAGGCACTGGAGCTGGCATGGGCCTCGAGCGCGACATCGAGGTTCATGTAGCTCAAATATAATTCGGCTGCAGCCGGCTCTTCTTTAAGCGTGGCTTCGAGAAGCCGGGCGTCTGCATCCGTTAGGGTGCCGGCGATGTAGTGCTGGATGAGCTCGTGCCAGTCGGTTTTCATGCGGTCTCCCTTTTGCTCAGAGTGTGCTGCACGCATTCCTGCAGGGCCTGCCGGATGCGGTGGAGCAGTTTGTAAAGGGCCATCGGTGTCTGGCCGCGGAGGGCGGCCAGGGCGTTCATCGTACTGCCCTTCGTGTATGCGCGCAGGACCAGCTCCCGTTGCACGGCTGGTAGCTTTTGCAGGCAGCCTTCCAAGGCCTCGCGCTCGGCGAGGTGTTGCTGCTCCAGAAGAACGGCTCTGTCCGCGAGTTGGTTTACCAGTTCGTCGTCAAAAATGTGGCGGTCGCGTTTTCGAGTTTGCAGAAATTTGAGAACCTCCAACCGAGCCACACCGAAGGCCCACTTCTTAAAGTCCTGTGCCGTGTCAAACTTCTGCCACAAAACCACGATGACGTTCTGCATCACCTCCGCTGCCTCCTCGCGGCCAGGCAGCATCGATCTGATAAAGGTG
>CAMCIN010000010.1 GCA_945874745.1 Akkermansia muciniphila
AAGGAGATTCCAAAGCAGGATGTCCGCCGGATTCTGCAGAGGATTGACGCCCTCAGGGATGAGCCGCGCCCACAGGGAAGCGTGAAACTGTCAGGCAAGGAATACTACCGAGTTCGTCAGGGAAATTACCGGATCATCTACGAGATTCAGGACTCTCAGCTGGTGGTCATCGTGATCAAGGTGGGACACAGGCGCGAGGTTTACAGGTAAACGTCCAGCCCGGTCCGTGGCTGCCCACGACTTATACCAACTCTCAATGATAATCGGAGTGTTTCCGCCCCGAAGGGGCAGGCCACTCGCAGCCCATGGCAACGCCGTGGGGTTAATCCGTTTTAAAACATTAAGCCCTGCAAGGGCGCCCCATGAGGATGTTACTCTTTGGGAGGGATCGGGCATGTTAGGGTGCCCTTTCAGGACGGATTCTTTTTTGGGGACAGTTTTCCCATGGCGTTGCCATGGGCTGGAAGAAAAGTGCCCCTTACGGGGCGTCAGACTTGGCGAAAATCCGCGCCGGTTTTCTGCACAAGGCGTAACGATTGCTTCACGGGGTACAGATCGCTAAGAGTCTAGAAAACTCAGATAAGTGGTATTAGCCTTGAAACTGAGGCAGGAAGCGGACAAGGCGGTGTTACGGGACGTAACCCGGTTGGGCGTCCCAATTTCGCAACCGCAGACTGGCAACTCCCGGCACCCAGGAGTCTGAGATGGCGCAACGCGATGGGTTCGGTGCGTTACAAATCCACAAGCCCCTGCCCGGTCTGCCCCGTCAGGCGCCGGCGCGCCGGACCGAGAACAGGCGCGCGCCGCGGGCCTCCAGGTCCAGATACAGACCCGTGGAGGCAAGCTCGGTGCCGTCCCGTTCCCAGCGCTCCTCGCCAAGGCGGTCTGACAGAACCCACTGGCGGCCGGCAAGGCCCCTGGCCGTGAGCCGCACCCGGCACTGCGCGCGGTGGGGGGCGAGGTTCACCACCACCAGGTCAAATGCGTCCTCCGCTCCCGGGCGCTGCCACTGGATGACGTTGAGGCACTGCGAGGTCGGGTTTTCCTCCCAGGCGCGGCCGGGTAACAGCAGGGCATACTCCCCGCGCCCCACACCGCTCTGTTTGAACGCCGGCAAAAGCGCGCCGTACAACTGGGAGACCGCCGCATCCAGCGGTTCCTCCGCGCGGCGCGCCAACTGCACGCGGGCGAAACGGCGCAGCCCTTCAAACTGGCCGTCGTGCAGAAACCGCATCCCCGGCAACCCCAGCGCCAGCACGGCGGCCGCCCGGTGCAGCTCCAGTCCGACGCTCCCGGCGATGCGCGGCTCGTCGTGGTTTTCCAAAAAGTGGGCGCGGTGCGCGTTGGCGGCGCCCAGTCCAAGCAGGTGAGGCTGCATGTCCCAGGGGCGGTCGTGTTCGACAAAATCGTACATCTTCTTGTCGTAGGCGTAGTCGAAACCCAGTTCGCAGAGGCGCCCCTCCAAGTCCCAGTACGCCTCGGCCAAAAACAAGAAGTCAGGCCGGGCTGCCTTCACCCGCGCCGTGGCGGCTTGCCAAAACTCCCCCCGGGCCGGTTCGAACTCGGCCGGCACATGCTGCCAGGTGCGGTGGAGCACCTCCTCGAGCACCAGCATCGCCATGTCGCACCGGACCCCGTCGCATTTTTCGGCAATGCCCTCGAGCAGGCCGGCCATCGCCTCACGGGTTTCGGGGCGCCGGTAGTCGAGCTGCACCGTGTCGGTCCAGCCGGGAAAGTAGGGGTCCTTGCCGTGGGCCAAAAAACGCGGGCCGGAGGCGGTTTCCACCGGAAAGGAGTCCGGGAAGGGGTGCGTCTGGCCGACGAAATATTCGGGATGGGTCCGGACCCATGCGTGGTCCAGCCCCAGATGGTTGGGGACAAAGTCCAACACCAGCCGGATACCAAACGCTGCCAGACGCTTGCGGAGCCGGGCCAGCGCGGCGTCCCCGCCGAGAAGGGGTGCCACCTCGAGGGCGGCGACCGCATAGGGCGACCCCAGGACGTCCGCCTCGGTCCAGCCGGGCAGGGCGTTGCCGTATTCCCGGCGCAGGTCCGCGTGCTCCAGGGCCTGGGCCCGGGACTTGGGTCCGGTCGGCCAGACGCCCATCAGCCAGAGGTGGGTGAACCCCTTCTCCGCAAGCGCCTCCAGTTCCGCCTCGGGCACCGACCCCAAATCCAGCGTCTGCTGGTCCGCGTATTTTTGACGCAGGGCGGAGATCCAGTGCCGGGCGTTGATCTCGTACAAAAGGGGATGGTCCATCAGGCGGGCCTATCAGTGGAGCCCTTGCGGCTCAAGCAGCGAAGCGCGGACCGGGGCGTTCGGGAGCCGTCGGACAGGCGGTTGCAAACAAGGCATGGGGTTGGAAACAGCCAAACAAAGGGCCCCTAACGGTTTCCTATCTGATAAAACACCTGATATAGATAGCGGGAATGGAGCGGGAAATCGAACGGCTCACCGAGGCGAAGGACGGTTCGAAGCACTGGCGCCGCTGGGGACCCTTCCTCAGCGAACGCCAGTGGGGGACCGTGCGCGAGGACTATTCCGACCACGGCAACAGCTGGGACTCGTTCCCGCATGACCACGCCCGGCGCCGGGCCTATCGGTGGGGGGAGGACGGCCTGCAAGGGTGGACGGACCGGCAGTGCCGGCTGTGTTTCGCCCCGGCGCTCTGGAACACGAACGACACCATCCTCAAGGAGCGGCTCTTCGGCCTCAACGGGCACGAAGGCAACCACGGGGAGGACGTGAAGGAGTGTTACTACTATCTGGACTCCACTCCGACGCATTCCTACACCAAGGCACTCTACAAGTACCCGCAGGGCAAGTACCCCTACACCGAGTTGCGACTCGAAAACCAACGCCTCGGAAGGCTCGGGCCCGAGCTGGAACTGGCCGACATGGGGATGTTCGACGAGGGCCGCTACTTTGACGTTTTGCAGGAGGTCGCCAAGCGCACGCCGGAGGACCTGCTTTGGCAGATCACCGTCACCAACCACGGGCCGGAGGCCGCGCCGCTCCACGTACTGCCCACCCTCTGGCTGCGAAACGTTTGGAGCTGGGAGAACAACCGGGAATCGCCGCTTACCATGCCCGGGATCACCGGGGCCGACGGCCACCTCGTCGCGCAGCACGAAACCCTCGGGCAGTACGAATTCTATGCGGACTCCCCGGACGCCGCCTCCGCGCCGGCCTGGTTGTTCACCAACAACGACACCAACCTCCACAGTTTTTCGGGCGCGGAAAACCCCGTGCCCTATGTAAAGGACGCGTTCCACCGGCATATCATCCACGGGGAGAAGGGGGCGGTGTCGCCGGAGCCGCAGGGCACCAAGGCGGCGGCGCATTTCAAGTTCATGGTGCCGGCGGGGGGGAGCGTGAGGGTGCGGTGCCGCCTGGTGCTCCAGAGCGAGTGCCATCTGGTGCGGGGCCTCGAGGGGTTTGAGGAGGTCTTCGCGCAGCGCATTGCCGAGAGCGAAGCGTTCTACGCGAGCGTGATTCCCGAGGGGATCACCCCGGAGGAGCGCATGATCTGCCGACAGGGGTACGCAGGCCTGCTTTGGACCAAGCAGTTCTTCTACTACGTCGTCGAGGACTGGCTCAAATGCGACAAGGCCGCCCCCCCGCCCGAATTCCGGCTGAAGGGGCGCAACGCGGACTGGCCCAACTTTTTCGCCAAGGACATCCTCTCGATGCCGGACAAGTGGGAGTACCCGTGGTTTGCGGCGTGGGACACGGCGTTTCACATGCTGCCCTTTGCGGCGGTGGATCCGGACTTTGCCAAGGACCAGCTCCTGTTGCTGTTGCGCGAGTGGTACATGCACCCCAACGGGCAGCTGCCCGCCTACGAGTGGAACTTTTCGGATGTGAACCCTCCGGTGCACGCCTGGGCGGTGTGGCGGGTGTACAAGATTTCGGACAGAAAGGGCAGCCGCGACCTGTTCTTCCTGGAACGCGCCTTCCAAAAACTGCTGCTCAACTTCACCTGGTGGGTCAACCGCAAGGACGTCGAGGGACGCCATGTGTTCGGCGGCGGCTTCCTCGGGCTCGACAACATCGGGGTGTTTGACCGCTCCCAGCCCCTGCCCGGCGGCGGCCGCCTCAACCAGGCGGACGGCACCGCATGGATGGCCTCCTACTGCCTGACAATGCTCTCCATCTCGCTGGAACTGGCGCTGGAAAAGCCGGTTTACGAAGACATCGCCTCGAAGTTTTTCGAGCATTTCGTCAACATCTGCGACGCCATCAACGCGCTGGGCGGCACAGGCCTGTGGGACAGCACCGACGGGTTTTACTACGACCAGCTGATCATCAACCACAGGGAGCCCATCCCTCTGCGGATCCGTTCCCTAGTGGGGCTCCTGCCCATGTGCGCGGTCAATGTGCTCAAGCAAAAGACCATCGACGCCCTGCCGAATTTCCGCAAACGCATGGACTGGTTTCTGGTCAACCGGCCCGACCTGCTCAAGTACATCACCGTCCGGCGCGCGACGGGGAAGAACCCGGGGCGCTGTCTGCTGGCCATTCCGAGTGAAGCGCGCCTGCGCAGGAGTCTGGAGTACATGTTGGACGAGAAGGAGTTTCTCTCCAACTTTGGGATCCGCTCCCTCAGCAAGGCGCATGATGAAACCCCCTTCACCTTCCTGCACGAGGGCCAGAGGCACGAGGTGGCCTACGCCCCGGGGGAGGCCACGACCGAGATGTTCGGAGGCAACTCCAACTGGCGGGGGCCGATCTGGTTTCCGATCAACTTTCTCATCATCGAGGCCCTCGAACGGTACGCCTACTTCTACGGGGACACCTTCACCATCGAGCACCCGACGGGCTCCGGCAGGATGGCGACCCTCCGGGAGATTGCCCTGGACCTGTGCGACCGACTGGTCTCGCTGCTGACCCCCGACGAGGCGGGGTACCGGCCCTGTTTTGGCGCGGCAAAACGCTACACCGACGCGCCCGACTGGAAGGACCTGCTTTTGTTCCACGAATATTTCCACGCGGAAACCGGCGAGGGCATCGGCGCCTCGCACCAGACGGGCTGGACTTCGCTCATCGTCAGCCTGGTGCGGGACCGCCGCGAATCTCTCCTGCGGGGCGCCCTTTCCGGAGAGCAACCGCCAACCGACGCGCCCTGACGCGCGACGGTGTGCCCGGGGGGGCGTGCATGGATGCACGAGTGCCCCGCCACCTCCAACTGGTGAAAAATTCAAGGAAGCGTATGCGAACGCCTCGGGAAACTGCAGGTGGCTCGAATGTCTTTCGCGCTGAAGACCGCGCTTCTTCTCTCAATTAAACTTTTCATTCAGAAACAGATCCGCAGATTTTACAGATTCAAAAGATGCGGAAAAACCTTGGAAACATCCTGAATATCTGCGGCATCTGCGGATCCCTACCCGCTCCCCCAGCAGGGCGCCTCAAACCAGCGCAAACTCACCCACTTTGCGGAACTTCGCGTAACGGGCTTCCAACATTTCCTCCGTGGGCACTTTGACCAGTTCGTCCAGCTGCCGGGTGATGGCGTTGCGCAGATTCAGGACCGCCGCAGACTGGTCCTGGTGCGCCCCCCCCATTGGTTCGGGAACGACCCCGTCCACCAGTCCAAGCTCCTGAAGGTCCATGCCAGTCAACTTGAGGGCCGCAGCCGCCTCGGGGGCGTGCTTGCGGTGCTTCCACAAAATCGCGGCGCAGCCCTCGGGGCTGATCACCGAATAGTAGGCGTTCTCAAGCATCAACACCCGGTCGGCCACGCCGATTCCCAGCGCCCCGCCTGAGCCACCCTCGCCGATGACCACGGCCACCGTGGGCGTGCGCAGCGTCATCATCTCGCGCAGGTTCAGGCCGATGGCCTCTGAAATGTGCCGCTCCTCGGCCCCCACCCCGGGGTACGCACCTGGGGTGTCGATGAGCGAAACAAAGGGGAGCCCGAACTTTTCAGCCAGCCGCATCAGGCGCAACGCCTTCCGGTAGCCTTCGGGGTGTGCGCTGCCAAAATTCCGCCTGAGGTTCTCCTTGGTGTCGCGCCCCTTCTGGTGGCCGATGACGACGCACCGGTGGCGGCCGATCGTCGCAAAGCCCCCAGGCATAGCGGCGTCGTCACTGAAAAGCCGGTCCCCGTGCAGCTCCAAAAAGTTCCCGAAGGAAAGCTGCATGTAATCAAGTGCGAAAGGGCGCGCGGGATGGCGCGCGATCTGCACCCGCTGCCAGGCCGTCAAATTCGAGTAGGTCTCCAGCCGGGTCTGCTCGAGCTTTTGCTCCATCCGGCGGACCTCGGCCTCGAGGTTGATGTCGCTCGCGGCGGAGCTGTTCCGGAGGTCGGCCAGTTTGGCCTCCAATTCCAGGACCGGTTTTTCAAACTCGAGTGGCTGCAGTTTCATGAGGTGGTCAGCGTATGGTGACAGCATCGCCCTTGCGGAGCAATGCGGAGAGCACGCGCACTGCTTCCGGGTCCAGACCGTAGCCAGAGGGAGGCTTGGGGGCGCCCGGACCGCCGTCGGCGTCGTTTTGAAAAAGGGTGTGCCCGGCTGGTTGAAAAACAATCCACTTGGGCGCTTCCCTGTAGCCTTTCTCCCCAAAACTCAGCCGCTGCCCCTCTCTCCAGGAGGGTTTGTCCTGTACCTTGACGCTCAGCGCCGGAGTCGCTCCCTTTTTCGCGGGGCCAATCCGCGCGTTACCCAATGTTCCCAAAATGGGAAACTGGCAGAAAAAAGTGCGGTCCCGCAGCACCACAACCTTGGCCGCAACCCGGTCGATGGTGACTGAGAAGTTTGCATCAGCATGGAAGATGCGCTGGCCGACACGCAGATTCACCGTTTCGAGTTGGTTGATTTCAAGGAGCAGTTCCGGCGAGGTTTTGAGCCGGTGCGCCAGTTTGTTGAGCACGTCGCCGGACTTTACAGTGTAGGCGAGCTTGTCGGGCGAGGCGCGCGGGGAAAGCAGCAGCGCGCTCTGGATCGCCCCCAACCGGTACCTGGCCTCCTCCGCCTTGGACGAGTCCGGGTAGGCATCGAGAAAGTCGGAGTAGGAGCGGCGGGCCGCAAGAGGGTCGCCTGCCGCCTCCATCTGAAGGCACTTCTGGTACTCGGCCAACGTTGGATCTTGGAGCGCGGGGGCCGTCCGCGCGGGCGAGTTCTTCTCCTCCTGTAGCTGAATTTCCGGATGGATGTAGAGCTGGTAGGTGTAATAGCCGCCGCCGCCGAACACGGCCACAGCCAGCAGCAAGATGAACAAGCCTTTGAGAAATCCAATCACAGCCGCCTTACAGACAGGTTAAAGCACACTTAAAGCACACTCATAGGGCAGGTGAAACACGGAGCCAGCCCACCCTAGAGCAGGCCGCGCCTTCGGAACTCTCCCATATTGGAGCCAGAGGACTCCTGAATCAGATCCGCGGCAAACTTCAGCAGGCTAATCTCCCAGCCTTCGTCAATCCCCTGAATGATCGCACTCAGGGGGTCCTCGGAGTAATCAATCTGGTCCTTGATCCGCTGGATGACCTCGCCCACCGGACTGTGCACGATGGACTCGGTCACGTCGGTCTTGCGAAATTGGAAGCCGTACTTGAGCGCCGCCAGGTGGCCGGCGTTCTGCTGCAACCAGTCCATATACTGCTCGGCCCGCTCCCCAAACCCATCCAAGAGCAGCCGCTGCAAATGGCCCGGCGCAATGATCTGCGGCTTGTCAGCGTGCAACCTTCCATCCCTGACCCGGACAGCGTTGACCTCGTCCATCAACTCGGTGACCAGGTAAAACCTGAAGCTCGTCGAGCCGAACGTCTCAATGCGCCTTTCCGGTGCAAGGATCACCTCCGTGTTTTCGAGCACGTATTGGAAGGATGCCGCATCAAGCATGGACATCTGCGTAATGTAGGCCTCCACGCGGGAATGGCAAACTGGAACCCTGCAAAGCGGCAGGTGCCGTTTCGGCCACCGCAAAACAGCCGCCCGCCCTTCCCAAGGCGAATCACACCCGCTCCCCCTTTGCTTTTTTCTCGCACCCTTCCGCTCCACGACGACCCTCTCCCCCATGCTGACCCCGTCACAAATGCAGGCCCTTGAACAAAGCGCCTTCGCCGCCGGTGCAAACGCAGAGGCGCTCATGGAAGAGCCCGGCCGGAAAATGGCGCTGGCCGTGCGCCAGTTTCACCCCGTTCCGGGCCAGTGCGCCGCGGTTTTCGGTAGGGGTCACAACGGGGGCGACGCCCTGGTCGCCGCCCGGTTTCTTTCCGAAGCCGGCTGGCAGGTCGACCTGATCCCTGCCTACCCAGCAGCGGCATGGGCCCCCCTGACCACCCGCAAGTGGCACCAAGCCGGCCGCTGTGCCACTCTGAATCCAGACGATTTCGGCCGTTGGCAACCGGCCCCGGCAACCCCCTGCGTCCTTTTGGACGGACTCCTCGGCGTCGGCGCGCGTCCCGGCTTGCCCGAACCCGTCGCCCGCTTGTGCCGGCGCCTCAACGCGCTCAGGCAAGCCTCCGGGGCGCGCACCTTCGCCCTCGACCTGCCCACAGGCCTCGACGGCGCCACGGGCGCAGCCGATCCAGACGCTGTCCTCGCAGACGTCACCCTCACTGTCGGGTTCGCCAAAACGGGCCTCCTCGCCGACGGCGCCGAACGCTGGGTGGGCCGCCTTGCGGTGCTTCCATTAGAAGCCCTCAACCCGTTCGCTCCCGCGCAGCCCTCTCTGGAACTCGCCACTTCGGAGGCGCTTTCCCCATTCTGGCCGCGCCGCCCCGCCGACCTGCACAAAGGGGACTGCGGGCGCGTCGTTTTGGTCGCAGGCGGCGTGGGCACCGTGGGCGCAGCCGCTCTTGCGGCGCGGGGCGCCCTGCGCGCAGGCGCCGGGCTCGTCACCCTGTGTGTTCCAGAAGCCGTCTACGGCCCGGCAGCCGCCCAAGCGCCGATGGAATGCATGGTGCAGCCAGTGCGCGACCTGCGCGAAGTACTCGGCTTCCAGGCCGACGCCCTTGGCATCGGCCCCGGCCTGGGCAAGGCCTTCCCTGAAGCGGTCGCCGAAATCATCCGGACGGCGCCCGCCCCGGCCGTCGTGGACGCGGACGCACTCAACATTCTTGCAGACGGCCGCCTGGACACGCTTGACCACTGCGCCGCGGCGCGTCTTCTGACGCCGCATCCCGGAGAGATGGCCCGGCTTGCTCCAGATCTGGCCGGACTCACCCGACGGACGCTTGTGGAACGGTTCACCAGTCGCTGGCCGGCAACCCTCCTGCTAAAAGGGGCCCGCACCCTGGTGGGCACCGGAGGCACGCACCTGAGCTACAACACCACAGGAAATCCGGGGATGGCTTCGGGCGGGATGGGGGATGTCCTTACGGGGGTGTGCGCGGCCCTGCTTGCACGAGGACTTTCCCCGCACACAGCCGGTCTGCTGGGGGCGTGGCTCTGCGGGCGGTCTGCGGAGGCTGCCCTGATTTCAGGCAGCAGAAGCGAGGAATCGCTGCTCGCCTCGGATGTGGCCGACGGGTTGGGGGCGGCTTTTACCGCCCTGCGGGAACCCTCCTGGTAAAAGGCTTCCAAAGAGACGGTTGCGGCCTCCAGCCAACGCCCGGGCGGCAGACGGCGCCGAACGCCAATTGAGGCGGGTTCCATTGACTTCGTGCCTTGGAAAACTATCGTGGAAGGACGTGAATCCGCCCTCTGAACTGGAGCCGCAACTGGACAAAAGCCTCGCCCTAAAAAGGGCTTTCGAGCCGATTTTAGACAACCTCGCTCAAGTGGAAGAGCGCATCTGCGCCCAGGCACGGGCCTTTGACCCCGCGGTGGAAGCTTACGTTTCGTACGCGATTCAGAGTAACGGGAAGCGGCTCCGCCCCGCACTGGCGCTGCTGGCGGGAGGGGCCACAGGCAGGATTCTCTCTGAGCATGGAGATCTGGCGACCATTGTGGAGCTGATCCATGCCGCGACGCTCGTCCATGACGACATCCTCGACCACGCGGATATGCGGCGGGGCCAGCCCACGGCAAACGCCAAATGGGGCAACTCCCTCGCTGTGCTCCTCGGGGACTGCCTCTTTGCCCACGCGCTGCGCCTCTCCTCCAACTTTGACAACGCGCGCATGTGCCGGCGGATCGCAGACGCCGCCAGCGAAGTCTGCTCGGGCGAAATCATCCAGACCCAGCGCCGCTTTGACCTGAGTTTGACCGTGCCGGATTATTTCCGAATTCTGGAGATGAAGACCGGCGCACTCTTCGCCGTGGCAACGGAACTGGGCGGCCTTTTGAACGAGGCCTCCGAGCAAACCCAGCAGGGCCTGCATGCGTTCGGCCTGCGCCTGGGCACCGCCTACCAAATTTACGACGACTGCCTGGATCTGGCGGGGGACGAAGCCAAAGTGGGCAAAACACTGGGAAGCGACCTGCGCCGCGGAAAACTCACCCTGCCGGTGCTGCACCTCCTCCAGACCAGTACGGAGTCAGAGCGGACCCGCCTGAGCGGCCTGATCCTCGAGGGGAACGAGGAGGAGGTACGCGGGCTGGTCGAACAGGCGCTGGACAGGGGGGCGGTGCGTTACGCCGTCACCACCGGCCGCCGGATGCTCACCGAGGCCCAAGACAGCCTCGAGTCGCTGGAGTCAACGCCCTACAAGGACTCTCTGGAAAGTCTCTGCGTCACCTTGGACGCCATGATTGCCCCGCTGGCGGGCGCTTGAGGGCCGCCTCCGAGGCCCGCACGGGGTTCCGTCGTTTCTCTGCCCCGCGCGCGATGCCATGTTGTGGGAGCCGCTAAAATCAAGGAACCAACCGGGCCTGAGCAACCGCGGGAAAAGCTGCTGGCCAGCGGCCATTCCTCGCTGACCGACAGCGAACTGCTCGCCGTGTTGCTGCGAACCGGCACCCCGACGAGTACCGCGCATCAAATAGGCCAACAATTGTTACAGCGTTTTGGTTCCCTGGGGGGGCTGAGCCGTTGCAGTGTGGGCGAACTGGCCCGGATGCGCGGCCTGGGACATGCCAAGGCCGTGCAATTGGCGGCCGCCTTCGGACTCGCCTCGCGCCTCTCGGTAGAAAGCGTGCGCAAGGAGCGTATTGATTCCCCAGAACGCGTCTTCCAACTGCTCGGAATGGAGATGCGCGCCCTCTGCAAGGAGTCGCTGCGCGTCATCCTGCTCGACACCCGTTTCCAGCTCATGCGCGTCGAAGAAATCTCCCGCGGCACGGTCAACGAAAGCATCGCCCATCCCCGGGACATCTTCGGACCGGTCCTCACGGCCTCGGCCTTCGCCTTTATTCTGGTGCACAACCACCCTTCCGGCGACCCGACCCCCAGCGAGGCCGACCGCCGCCTCACCACCCGCCTTTCAGAGGCGGCCCGCCTGCTTCAGGTCCAGCTGCTCGACCACGTGATCCTGGGCTCCCCCGACAACGGCCGCCTCCCTTGGTTTTCCTTCAAGCAACTTGGGCTGCTCTGAAGGACATCAAAAACGCCCTTCCCTATGAACAACAGCCCGCCCCCACGGGTTGATTCGCTGCGGAGCAGTTCCGCAATGCATCACCGCATCAGGATCGTCGAATCCGTGTCACTGCGCTTCGGGCGGAAGCAGCTCCAGGCGCCATCCTCCCGTCCGGGTCGCAGGCAGGACTCCTGTGTCGACCCAACCGGCACCTCGGAGCGGCTCTTCATCCGAGGGTCGAGCGACCACGCCCACCAGATTGCAACGCAGCCTCGTACCCGGTGAGACAAACGAACCGGCCCACTCTCCCCGGGTTTTGTCGAACCGGAATGTCAAAGTGGGCTGTACCGTGGAGGTGTAGTTCGCCACCCGAACCGTCCCTGTAGCTGACATAGCAACGGTCCAAACGTAGATGTCCCCTAACACCGGATCCTCCGCCGTGAGATAGAGGGGAGGAATTTCCGCCACTGGAATACCGCTTCCCGAATTGAAAAACGTCTTCAACCCCAGCGCAGTAGGGCTCGGCCAGCGACAACTGGTTCCATTTTGAAAATCGACTGCTTGCGCTCCCGACCACCTGAACCCGGCTGTTTCCAAACCGGCGAAATCGAAGCCATTATCGAAAACAGGCTTCCCGCTAATTTTGGAGACATAACAGGACTGCCGCTCCAGCCTGTCGTCTCCATGTGCAGTCGCAACACCGGCACTCCAAACGGTTCCAACGGAAACGAGCTGGAACCGGAGTTGGCCGAGAAGGCTGGTGGTGGAAAGGAACTTGGAAGTGGAGGAGGTCCGTCCTTGGTAAATCTGGACCCTTGCGGCGTCGGCAGAAGTAGTGCTCAAGGTCGCGGAACCACTTCCCGTAGAACCGCTCAACCGGGACGTCCACAAGACCTTACCAGTCTTGAGCACCTGCGCCAGGAGCGTTGCGTTATTATCTAATCCGGGCCCGCTGCCACTCTCGATGGTAAAGTCAGAACCGATCGCATAACGCCCTTCCAAAGAACCGAAATCTACAGTTCCAGACTCGACGGGCACCCCGGTGAGTTTGGTCAGTCCTCGAACGGCACCATTTCCCTCGCTCTTGCACCCCGCCTCGCCCAAGTACGGTGGAACCGAAACCCAATCGCGCACGAAGGCACTCAGCTCGAATGTGGCAGTCGAAAAATCCAACTCCAACGTGAGCGCCTGCCTGTTCGCCTGCGTCCCGACCCCGAGCTTGGGTGTGCAAACCAACCTGGCTGGATTCTCTGCAGAGGGTGTAAAGGAGGAAGAAAAAGATCGAACCACCGCCACGTAGGCCCGCTCGGTCCCAATCGGAGCAAGGTCGGTTTCCGGCGCTGTCTCCAGCGGAGCCGCCTCGTTGTAAAGGACTCTGCCCGAAACTGCACCGGTCTTACTCACCGTCGCGACCAACATCCCACGATAGGCCGCGCCATCTCCAACGAGCCCTTCTTCGTCGGCAAGCAACAGTTCGTACGTACCAGCGGCGTCCTCAAGCGTCTTCAGCCTGACCTCGAAATCTGCTGTTACCACGCCACCGATGACTTCCCCATCCGCGTATTCCCGAGAAAGCACCACCCTGTAAAAGCCGTCCGCCGTGAGGCTCCTCAAGGGGACATCAATTTGGCCGTTTGCCGGAACAATCCCCGAAATCCCGGTCTCTACGCCCGAAGCTCTCACAAGTTTGTAGGTGGTTCGCAACGCATCAGGCGGATTTAAATCCACGCTCACCCTTACACTTGTCGCCGTGCCTCTGATGACATTCGTCGCCTTTACGGGATCGGGATTCCCGAGCACCGAGATTCCGCGACCGGGCGATATTGTGAGGGTCGTCACCCTGCTCTGCTCGGCCGTCGGGTAAAATGGGTTTCTGACCTCGACAAAATATTGAGCGGAACCCGTCCGAGAGGTAGGCACCGAATAGGTCGAGCCCGTACCGACCAACGTGCTGCCCCCCCCCTCCATAAGGTACCATTTATAGGAAAAAGGCCCGGTTCCACTCACAGCAACGCCCAGAGACACCTTTGCATCAACGGTCACAGAGATAGAAGCCGGAGGTTGGGTCAGAATCCTCGGTGGGAGATTCACCACAAGTTGCGCTGCCCTGCTGGTCACGCTTCCGAGGGCGTTACTGACTAGGACGTCATAGAAACCTGCGTCCTTTTCCTGAACGTTTCGCAACTCAAGAGTAGCCGCTGTGCCGCCGCTGCTCGGCACACCGTCCTTCCGCCACTGGTACACCAAAGGTTGGCTACCACCCGCATCCACCGAAAAAGTCAAAGTGTCACCGATTTTGACCTCGGAACGTACCGTCGGCTCAGACTTAATTTCGGGCGGAGTTAAAATTGATACTACTGAAGAGTCGCTGAACACCGGTCCCACCACATTTCTCACCTCAACCTTGTAGGTCCCAGCGTCCGAGTTGGTCGTCGCCTGAACACGATAGGTTGCTGCCGTCCCGCCGTTGATCGGAACCTCATTTTTGTACCACTGGTACGTCAGTTGCGCTGTTCCAGTAGCAGAGACCGTCAAGTTGAACGGTTTTCCAACCGCCACGGCCACCTCTTTCTCCGGCTGATTGAAGATCGAGACAGGCGTGTTCACCGTGATACTCGCAGTGCCCGCCTGCAACACGCTTCCCGCTTTTAGTTCCACACGATAAAGTCCGGCATCCGTGGCTCTCACTGGTGATAGCCGGTACACTGCCAGGGTTCCGCCGCTCAGGGCCACATTGTTGCGATACCACTGGACTGTGGTGGTACTCGGCCCATCCCAGTCAACCTCCAACGCTGCGCTGGTACCTGCCACAAGCGTCGCAGCCTGCGGCCCCTTGCGGATCGCCAGCTGCGGTTCCACTGTGAACCGAACCGGGGCACTGGTCCTGAGCGTGACTCCAGCGAGTAGTTCCACTTGGTAAACGTCTGTGTCGGCCACCTTTGCTGAGGGGAATCTTAGGATCGCCGAGGTGCCCCCGCTCAGGGCCACCCCGTTCCGGTACCACTGTAAGGTTGTGCTACCCGGCCCCTCCCAACCAACTTCCAAAGCCGCGCTGGTACCTGCCAGAACCGTTGCAGACTGAGGCTCCCTGAGGATAGCCAACTGCGGTTCCACTGTGAGCCGAACAGGGACACTGTTTTGCAGCTCCGACGCAGCCCGAAGCTCCACCCGGTAATCACCTGTGTCGGTCAATTTAGCTGAGGAAAACCTCAGGATCGCCGAGGTTCCGCCGCTCAGGAGCACGTTGTTCCTATACCACTGAAAAGTAGTGTTGCTCGGCCCCTGCCAAACGACTTCCAAGGCCACCGCCGTTCCCACCACAACCGTTGCAGCCCGAGGAGCGCTGAGGATCGCCAGTTGCGTGCTGGTACCTACCGTCGCCGTCCCCGAGGTGACAGTCCCGGATGTGTTGCTAGCCTCAACCGTGTACACTCCCCCCCCGGCAGCACCCGAAGCCATTGTGTAGGAGGCTCCCGTGGCTCCCGAAATCGCCACTCCGTCACGATACCACTGATAGGAAAGGGTCCCCGGACCGACGGTAGTCGCCGTCAGCGTCAAAGGAGCTGTACCCCCCACCGGATGCGAAAGAAACACAGGCAACCCGGAGGGCGTCCCCTTGATTACGGTGTTGAGGAACGGATCCACCGCGTAAACCGTCCCTTCCGCGTCCACCGTCAGCGCTCGGGGAGCTGCGAAATAGTCCACCGCGGCAGTTAAGTTTACCGGCAGACCGCTCGCCGGCGTGCTCAGGCTGACATCCCCCAGCAACTGCACAGTGCTTTCCGTAGCCGCGTACAGGTTGCTTCCAGCGCCCAACGCCAGATCCGTAATCGGAAAGGGATAGGGGCCGTAGTTTGTGGCAGTAAAAGTTCCGGTGGTGAGGCGCGAGAAAACCTTGAATTCAGCGCCTTCGTACGCAGCGGCGAAGATTTTTCCACTGCTGTCCAACGCCATCGCCATCGGCACTGGTTGCGTGCCCGTGTACGCCTCGGGCAGTTCACCAAAGAGAAGTGTGAACTGCGTTTTGCTCACCACTTTCCGGATGGACGAATCATCGAGCACATACAGACCGCCGCTCGGGTCCAGTGCGACCTTCCACGGTGTGTTGAGTCCGCCAGTCACTCCAAACTGACCGGCCACTCCCGCCACCGTGCTCACACTGGCGGAGGAGAGCCCGGGACTGGTTAGCTTCCGGACCGTGTTAGTGTTGGGCTCGGCAATGTAAACCGCCCCCGCCTTGTCCACGGCAATCCCCTGCGGAGAATCCAACCGTGCTGTGCTCAGCGCGCTGCCATCTACACTGCCCTGGCCCTGTGCGCCGAGCGATCCCGCAACAGTCGTCACCACCCCGGTTTGCGTGACCTTGCGAATCGCATGGTTGTTTGTGTCCGCCACGTAGATGTTCCCCAGTCCGTCCATGGCAATGGAGGACGGATTGTTGAACTGCGCCGCAAGCCCTGTACCGTTTACACTGCCTGGCAGACCGCTCCCCGCCAGGGTAGTCCAATCGTAGGTAGCCTTCTGCAGATTTGGGGCCACTTTTGTGGCCACTCCCACGTAGGCTGGAGTGCTGTAGACCTCCCCGAAGGAATTGCGCACGACAACGTCGTAACGCCCCGCGTTGACAGTGCCCACCGCCGATAGCAGATAGCTCGCCCCTGTCGCGCCCGCAATGGCCACCCCGTTTCTGCGCCATTGGTAAGTCACTCCACTTTCCCCCGCGGTCACCCGCAGTGTGTAGGGCAATCCCGTTTTGACGCTTCCTCCCGACGGGTTCTCGATGATGTAAGCCCCGCCTTCCACCACTGTAAGCCACGCCCGCGTACTGGTCACGCTCCCTCCGTCTCCAGTGACGACCACATCGTAACCCGCGGTCCCCCCATAATTCTCGTCACTTTGCACGGTTGCGTCGATCCTGTAGGTCGCCGAGGTTGCGCCAGCCAGCGCGACGCCGTTTTTGCGCCACTGGTAGCGTAACGTCCCCCCTCCCGCGGCCACCACGCTGAAAACCGCCGGGAAACCCGCCGTCACCTTCACCTCCACGGGCTGCACGGTGATCACGGGCAACTCCGCCGACACCGCGGCAGCCATCGCCGAAACCACCAGCATCGAGGCTACCTTTACCGGACTGAAATTCTCCCTTGCGCCCGGAGACCAAGCAAAGCCGCGGGAAACCAGCGAACTCCAAAGACAAAAGACCGCCACAACGAAAGAAACGTGGCGGGAGACAGCGCGGCTACGGACGGCGAATGCGAGTTGGGTAGTCATCAGGGGATCTGTTTGGGGAACACTCACAAGTCAGAATCGCGGGGGGAAGCCCGTGTACTTTATTTATACCACCTCCAACAGAGCAACACCCGCGCCATTTTGCCACCAACCTAATCCGGCAACCATTGCGGCCCCCATTTGCCTACAGGCCCATCCTGAAACTGTGCGATTAACGGTGTCACTTCCCGCTGATTCCTCAGCGGCCAGGGGGTTCATCCGAAGATGATCCAGAGGTTCGCAGATGCTGGTTACTGTTTTTTTGTCCTCTGTTAAATCTGAAAGCTGCGGAGACATTCTTAATCTGTTACGCAGCCGTCCCAAAGGGATTAAGCTGCTCGCGGAGGGCTCCTCGCTAATTTCAGTGGGAAAGAGGTTCTGGGAGGTGGAACATGAAACTTCAAGAAACGGCTTGAGGATTGAATGAATTTCACTCTGGAGGTCGTAGTGTGCCACTCCGTCGACTCTCCTAAGTAAAGCCTGGCCCTCTCATTCAGAAAACTATCCGGAGATTCCTCAGATTTAGCGGATGAGCGGAACCCACAAAAACATCTGTGGAAATCTGAGTCATCTGCGGATACCTGCCCGTTTTCCTGAGAGGCGCGAAGAGTGCCTCAGGGAACCTGGGGGGGAGGAAGCAGTTCGAGTCTCCACCCCCCTGTCCGGGTCGAAGGAAGGGCCCCTGTCTCGACCCACCCGGCACCCCGGAGCGAATCGTCCAAGGGACGAGCAACCACTCCGTACAGGTTGCAACGCAACTTCGTACCCGGTGAAACAAACGAACCGGTCCACTCTCCCCGGGTTTTGTCGAACCGGAATGTCAAAGTCGGCTGTGGCGACGAGGACGCGTTGTTCGCCACCCGGACCGTCCCGGTAGGCGATAGAGTCACCGGCCAAACGTAGGTCTCCTCTCCCACCGGATCCTTCGCCGTGAGATCAAAGGTACGATTGCCTTCGGGCGGTTCACCGCTTCCCAAATGGAAAAACGCCTTCAGATCATTCGCAGCGGTGCCCGGCCAGCGGCAACTGGTCCCATTTTGAAAATCCAGCACCTGCACGCCCGACCACCTGAAAGCGGGGGTTTCGACGTTATCCAAATAGAAGCCGTCATCAAAAATCGGCGTCCCGCCACTCTTGGAGACATAACAAGACTGCCGTTCCAACTTGTCATCCCCATTGGCAGTCAACACACCCGCACTCCAAGCGGTGCCTCCGGAAACAACCTGAAACCGGAGTTGGCCGAGAAGGCTCGTGGTGGAGAGGATTTTGGAAGTCGAGGAGGTCCTCCCTTGGTAGATCTGCGCAACCGCAGAATCGGCGGCGGTGGTGCTCAACGTCGCGGAACCACTTCCTGTGGAACCGCTCAGACGGGATGCCCATAAGACCTTGCCAGTCTTGAGCACCTGCGCGAGAAGCGTCGCATTGTTGCTCACGCCCGGGCCGCTTTCATCCTCAGGGGAAAAATCGGAGCCAATTACATACCGCCCCTCCAAAGATCCGAAGCCCGCAGTGCCAGACTCGACGGGCACCACACTGAGCTTGGTGAGTCCTCGCACCGCACCAAACCCTTGGCTCACGCAGCCTTCTTCGTCCACATCCAACGGAACCGACACCCGGTCGCGTACCACAGCACTCAGCTCGAATGTGGCAGCCGAAAAATCCAACTCCAACGCAAGCCCCTGCCTGTTAGCCTGCGTCCCGACCCCAAGTTTGGGGGTACAAACCAACTTGGCCGGATCCTCGGCAGAGGGTGTGAATGAGGAGGAAAAGGAGCGCACTACCGCCACGTAAGCCCGCTCGGTTCCGGTCGCCTCCTCCAGGGGAGCCGCCTCGTTGTACAAGACCCTGCCCGACACTGCCCCCGTCTTACTCACCGTTGCGATTAACAACCCACGGTAGGTCGCGTTGTCTCCCACCGCCCCATTGGAGTCACTCAGCAACAGTTCGTAAGTGCCAGCGGCCTCTTCAAGCGTCCTCAACTCAACGACAAAGGCGGACGTCGTTACGCCGCTGATGACCTCCCCATCCACGTATTCCCGAGACAGCACCACGCTGTAAGAGCCACCCGCCGTCAGGCTCCTTAGGGGAACCTCAATTTGCCCGCTCGCCGGAACAATTCCCGAAATCCCGGTCTCCGCACCCGAAGATCTCACCAGTTTGTAGCTGGTTCGCAACGCGTCAGGCGGATTTGCATCCACGCTCAGCTTTAACGTTGCCGCAGTTCCCCTGATGATACTTGTGGGCCTTTCGGGATAGGGATTTTTCAGCACCGAGATTCCGCGGGTGGAGACCGTGACGGTCGCAGTCTCGCTGGAAATTACTCCCACAACATTTGCTACCTCAACCCGGTAGCTCCCGGTGTCAGAGTCAGTCGCCGCCCCCACACTGTAGGTCGAAGCGGTCGCGCCATTGAGCGGAACCCCATTTTTAAACCACCGGTACGTCAGAGGCGCTGTTCCAGTGGCAGACACCGATAAGCTGAACGGTTTTCCAAACGGAACGACGTCCCTTTTCTCCGGTTGGCTGGTTATCGAAACGGGAGTGTTCACCGTGAGCCTCACTGTCGCGCTGGTAAGCGAAACGGTTCCGGCCTGAAGCGCCACGCGATAGTCACCTTGATCCGCACTTTTCACCGCTGAAAAATTCAGACTCGGCGAGGTCCCACCAGCCACTGCCACACTATTGCGATACCACTGGAATGTGGTGTTGCTCGGCCCCCGCCAACCGACCTGCAGGGCCACCGGAGTTCCCTCAACAACCGATGCCGCCAGAGGCTCACTCAGGATTGCCAACTGCGTATCCACCACCGTCGCTGATTCGGAGGTCACGGTACCAGCGGCGTTGCTGGCTTCCACCATGTAAACTCCCCCGCGCGCGCTCCCTGGCGCCATGGTATACGAGGCCCCTGTCGCACCGGGAACTGCTGCTCCGTCACGGTACCATTGATAAGACACCGTGCCCGCTCCAATCGCGACAGCCGAAAGAGTCAGGGGAACACCGTGAACTCCCGTAGCACCAGCAGGATGCAATAGAAATGCCGGCAACCCCGTGGGGGTCCCTTTGACCACCGCATTCAGAGAGTCGATCACCGCATAGACAGACCCATCCTCGTCCACCGTCAGTCCACTAGGAGAGAACTGCGAGTAATCACCGTCCAAATACACATAGGCGTTCAAGCTCACCGGAACCCCGGCTGGGGGAAAGCTCTGACTGAGGTCTCCCAATAAGTACACACCCTCCTCCATTGCTGCGAAGAGATTGTTGCCGGCCCCGAAGGCAAGGTCTCGAATCGAAGGATACGGTCCGTAGTTCGTATTCCGGGAATAAATATTACCGTCGCTCAGCGCAGCGTACAGCGTGCCGGTGCGATCCAAGGTCATGGCCGTCGGCCCAATCTCAGTGTAGTCCAAGCTGCCGTGCACCACTGTGAATTTGCCGGCACTCTCAACCTTCCTGATGGACGTCTGATCCATAAAGTAGACCGCACTGTTGGGGTCCACCTCTACTCTGATTGGTCCATTTCCGTCGGGCGGTTCCCCTGGCACCCCTGCCACCGTCGTCACGGCTGCCGTGGGCTGCCCCGGATTGGTCAACTTGCGAATCGTGTTATTAAATTGATCAGCGATGTAGACAGCACCCGACTTATCCACGACAACTCCGGTGGGATAACTGAACCGGGCCGTGCTCAGAGCGTTGCCATTCGCAAAGCCCCCCTCCGCACCGGCCAACCCAGCCACAGTGCTCACCACTCCGGACCGGGTGACCCTCCGGATCACATGATTTTCTGTGTCCGCCACGTAAAGGTTTCCAAGCCCGTCCATCGCTATGGAGGAAGGTCGGTTAAATGAAGCCGCCCTGCCCGTGCCGTCCGCACTGCTCCCTTCCCCGTTGCCTCCGGCCAGAATTTCCCATTGGTAAGTGATCTCCTGTAGGTTCAGAGCCACCTTCGGCGACGTGCCAACATACGCCGGAGCGCTGATCACCTCTTTTCCATCCCAGTCTTTGATCGCTACATCATAACGCCCGACATCCGTCGCGCGGAAGGATGGCAAAATCAGCGTTCGTCCCGTTCCTCCGGAGATCGGAACCCCATTCTTGCGCCATTGAAAGGTGGTATCTGGGTCATCAACCAACACGCGCAAGCTATAGAACGCCCCCAGCTTGACAGTGCTCCCAACCGGGTTCTCGCGCACATAGACGCCCCCCTCAACCACCGTCAACCCCACCCGCGTGCTGGTCACGCTTCCCACATCTCCAGTCACCACGACGTCGTAACCAACCCCACTCACGGCCTCATCCGTTTTCTGAGTCTCCTCGATCCGATAGGTGGCCTCGGTGGCGTCCGCAATCGGCACTCCATTCTTGCGCCACTGATACCGCAACGTCCCGCCGCCCGTGGCCACGACGCTAAAGACCGCAGGCGCCCACTCCGCAACTTTCACTTCGAGCGGTTGCAACCGAAGGACCGGCGGCGATCCTGTCGCAATTTCCAAAGTCACGGTAGCTGTGGACACACCACCGGCGTTGGCCGCCCCAATGGTAATCGCGCTCGTGCCAACCGCAACCGGCGTTCCGGAAATCAGACCCGTGCTGGCGTAGAGGGAAAGCCCGGTGGGAAGTCCCGAGGCGGTGAATGAGGTCGGGTTGTTCGTCGCGGCGATCTGATAACTGAAAGCGGCCCCCACCACTCCTCCTGCCAATGTGCCGCTCGTAATTACTGGCCGTGCCTGCGCGACGAGCAGCGTCAACGTAGCGCTTCCAGTGCCGGCCACATTTGTGGCCCCCAACGTCACCGTGCTCTGTCCCGCTGTCGTGGGCGTGCCGGAGATCACACCCGTGCTCGCGTTCACGCTCAGCCCCGCAGGCAGCCCGCTCGCACTAAAGGAGCCCAGGCTGTTTGTCGCCGTGATCTGATAACTGAAAGCAGACCCGACCGTCCCTCCTGCCGATGTGCCGCTCGTGATTACTGGCCGTGCCTGCGCGACGAGCAGCGTCAACGTAGCGCTTCCAGTGCCGGCCAAATTTGTGGCCCCCAACGTCACCGTGCTCTGTCCCGCTGTCGTGGGCGTGCCGGAGATCACACCCGTGCTCGCGTTCACGCTTAGCCCCGCAGGCAATCCGCTCGCACTGAAGGACGCCGGGTCGTTGGTCGCGGTGACTTGGTAGCTGAAGGCCGCCCCGATCGTACCAGAGGCGGCAGTCGCGCTGGTCAGGACCGGTCTGCTCGGAAGATTGTTCACCGCCAGTACTGCATTTCCACTGGTCACGCCTCCAGAAGCGTTGCCCACCACCACGCTGTAGGTTCCCGCGTCCGAGAGTTGCGCCGAGCCGATCGAATACATGGCGCTTGTCCCTCCAGTGATGTTCACGCCGTTCTTGCGCCACTGGTAGCCGAGTCCGGTTCCCGTCGCAGACACACTGAACGTGGCAACACTCCCCGTCCCCACCGTCAGTCCCACAGGCTGGGTTGTAATAACCGGGACATCCAACAGCGTGTTCACCAACCGGAAATCATCCACCCAAAGCTGTCCCTCAGAAACCGGCCCATAATAGGTGTTCGCAAGCAAACCCACGGCGATTTCCCTCGTAGTAGTCGAATCCAGAATAAGCTCACTCAGGGGCGTACTCCGCAAAAACTTCCAATTCGTTCCCAATCCTGTGTCGTCGTACCAGGACTCGAACTTCTCCGCTCCCGCCCGGTAAATCACCCGCAGGCGGAACTCCACCAGAGAAGACTTTGCAACCACCTGACCCTCGGAAGGATCCGCGCCGGGACTAAACCCATACTGAAACCTCCCGTTCACCGGAGCAGAGTCGGTTCTGGCAAACTCCACGCTAAAATTATTGTACGCGCCCGCACCGGAAACCGCCCTTGCGTCCGCCACGACCAACTGGATGCTGGACCCGCCGCCCGAGGAGTATGGGACGGCATTGCGCCCGCGCACTTCCACCGACCAGTCCACGTTGGCCGTCGGTCGGCCATTCCAAACGAGGTAGGCATTCTGCTCCGCGGTGGAACTCCCTGTGACTAAGAAACTCGCGTGCCCGTTCGCAGCCGCCACAGTCATGGTCCCGTGGTTGGCCTGCACGGCGGTCCACTGCGTCGAACTGAGCGCTGAGGTAAAGCTGTCGCTCCCATAGGTGCTGGCGGCGATCGTGAGAAACAGCGACGCGGTCCCCGTCCCAACTGTATTGACGGCCCCCAAGGTGACCGTGCTCTGGCCCGCCGTCGTGGGTGTGCCGGAGATGACCCCCCTCGTGTCCACGCTCAGGCCCGCAGGCAGTCCGCTCGCGCTAAAAGAAGTCGGGCTGTTTGTCGCCGTAATCTGGTAGCGGAAGGCCGTCCCTAAGGTGCCGCTCACTGCCAACGCGCTGTTCACAACCGGAGCAGGCGCCACAGGAAGGACCTTCACGAGGGGCGAGTCGAGCACCCCGCCGAACATATCCTCTGCCGAGATCGAAAACGCCAGGGAACCCCCACTCATGCCGGAGAGCGGCACGGCGGCACGCCACTTGTAGCGTCGCGTGCCATCCGCTGCGGGGATGAGTTCCTCCAAATCCGACTCAAAAACCTGTTTCGCCCCGTCCGGCCCCACGGCCACCGTGACGCGGCGCACCCCGGCCGCGTCCTGCACCGTTCCATCCAGGCTCACCCAGCCATCATACGAGCTCAAGACCGTTACCGGGCTCATTTCCAGCACTGGTGGAGTGGAGTCCGCACGCGTCCCCAGAGCCTCCGTCCATTTTGGCTCGGCGACGATCATCGCCTCCTCAAGCCCAGCCACATCATCGAGAGTCAGAGAAGGAAACATGCTCTGCAAAAGCGCCCGGTTGATAGAATTCCGCTGGTAGAGGTTCCGGCTAAACTTGGGCAGGTCACTCCTCCAGCCCGGCGCGTGCTGGAAAAAGGCGTGGGGGGAAGCGGTCAGGCTGAACCCATCGGTAGTTTGCAAGGTGCGGCGCCCGGCCACAGCATCGGCCGCGTTGATGGACTCCAGTGTCTTGTTGACGGCGTTGCGGAATTCCCGTTCAGCATCGCGATTTTCTACCGTTTCGAGCCGCGCAATGCCGATGCTTTGGTCCTGCCGCTGCCCCAGCGCAGGGGTGCCCGCAGGATTCGCAAAGTCCGAAAACACCTTGTACCGTTCCAGCGCCTGCTTGAAGCGGGAGACAAACTCGGCCTGCGCCGCCGGACCGGTTGTCGAAGCCGTCAAGAGGAGCGGGTATTTTGCCAGCAACGACTCGATCGAGAGCCGCCCGTTTTTGCCGTCCAACTGCAGGACGGCTAGGTCCACGTCGGTGTTTTGGGCTTCGAGCCATTTGACGGCGGCCAGTACAACATTGAGGAACGCGCGCAACACTTGCACATCGCCGTAATCGACGACGGCGCCTTCGCCCTGAAGTCCTAGCTCATAGGGACCGAAGGAGGTGAGAAATCCCGTGTCGGTGACCTTGGCGAGATTCGCCTCTGCCGCGGCAATTTTGGGGTAAAGCGTGCCCACCAGCCAAGCGCGTACCGGCGCGCTCAGCGCTCCTTTTGGAAAGCCATCGGCGCTCCATCGAAGCGTGGAATTGAGAGGATCGGCGCTCCCCGTAAATCCGAGTGCAGCAAGGTTGGTGGCGACGCCGGGATCAGACCAGAGGTTGTACAGATCCAAGGCGGAGCGCAGAAACAAGGCAGCGCCATCCACTGGGTTTGCCGCCAGAGCCAGATTCAGCTGAGCAGATGCTGTCGAAAAATTCCGGGCGTTGAGCTCCTTACGAGCCTCTTTGACATTGGCGGAATCCACCACAGCCGCAGTCACACGGCCGCGGATGGCTGCCTTTCCGGAAACCGCCTGCACCCAGTAGGAGCCCGCATTCCCCGGCACCGCCGAAATGGCCAGCTCTGGGGAGGTTCCCCCCGGCACGGCCACCCCGTTCTTGTACCACTGGTATGAGACGGTCGAACCTCCCGCGTTGATCCCGCCCTGCAGCCGCAAGCTGCCCCCGCTGACGGCAACCACAGAGGGCTGTCCGGACTGCGACCAGGAATAAAAGGAGGCCACGGAGGTTGCGGTAGAGGCTCCGCGTGTGACAGTCAGATTATACGCTCCGAGACCGTCCGCCGGCATTGGATCAAAGCTCAAAGGCACGGGAATTCCGCTTACGGGCGAGGGGAGGCCCCAGTCAGCATTTACCCCGGCCTGAACCGGTTCCGGCGCGTAGGTCATCCGCCAGTCCTGCCAAGGATTTGAAAGGTCTCGCGGCGTGTAGTTGCCGATCTGGCCGAAATTGTTCCAACCCCACATCCACAGCACGCCGTCGGCGCCTACCGCGCCAAAGGAATAGCCGCCGGCAGCCGTTGAAATTATGCTGGGAGACACCGCCTTGGCAGAACTCCAGTCATCCCCGATTTCAAACAGCGTGCCATCGGGCCGCGTGCCAAGAACTGAGTATTCGGCAACGGCTACAGCCGTCCAACGAGCGTCTTGTGGTCCAACGCGGCGCGGAGTCATCTGGCCACCCCATCCGTAACTGTTCCAATCCAGGTCCGGAAAGAAGTTGGGAGCGAAGCCCCAAGCCCAGAGCGTTCCGTCCTTTTTGACAGCCGCAGAAAGAACGTTGCTCCACGTGTCTGAGCTGCACGTGGCGACGGTCAGCCAGTCTTTGTCGGTTCCCAACTGTGCGGGGGAGGACACGGTGCCGTAGTAGCCCCAGCCCAGGCCCAGGTGGCCATTTGCGTTGTCTCCCCACGCCCAAAGGGTGCCGTCGCGCTTGATGGCAAAGTTCATCCGGGCGCCGCGGCCAAGTCCCGCCGCCATCTCAGCCCAATCGCTTCCGGAATCCACGGGCGTCCCGGTCCCGTCGGACCATACAAAGAGCCTGCCGCCCCGGGTCAGCACTAGCGCGTGATTGTCCGAAGCGGAAACGCGGGCCCATGTCTGACTCGTGGCGGTCAAACCAGTCAACGCAGTCAGTTGCTCGAAAGTTCCAAATGGTGAACGTCCCGAAACCCAGAGAGACCCACTCCGGGTCAATGCGACCGTGTAACTTCTCCCACAGCTCACCGAAGCCCAGTTTGAGCCGTTGCCTACTCTTTGGGGAAACTGACGGGCGGTGCCGGCACCAAGTTGGCCGTCGGAATTAGAGCCCCAGGTCCAGAGAGTGCCGTCCTGTTTGATCGCCGCCGTGTGGTAGCCTCCGATACTCACGGAGGCCCAATCATCCACCGCAGACGCGGTTCCAGCCTGAAGCGATGCGCCGTTGCGCCTCCAGGTGAACTGAAGCGTGCCCGACGTAGGCACCACAACAGCCATCGCCCCCGCTCCCCCAGCGACAATCTCCCGCGCCCGCTCGGGCACCACCGGCAGGACTGCGGCTGCGGCTGCGCTCAGTGTGACCGCTGCCGAGGTCGTGGTGACATTGCCCGAAAAATCCCACGCGCTCGCAGCGATTGTTCCCGCACCCACAACCGCGGGCAGCTGGGCCGTCCAGTCATAAACGCGAGCTGCAGCTCCCGTTGCGGGAGCCCGTTCCACAACCCTCGCCACCGCGCTGGCGACGTCGACACCCGATGTGCGGGTTACCAGGACACGTCCCACGCCCGTCACATCCGCAACGGTTCCGGAAACTGTCAGCCAACCGTTTGTCGCAAGCGACGCTCCGTTTTGGAGCGTTACGGAGGCGGAACCCGAGTTGAGGCTCAACAGCTGCACATTCGGCGGAACCGTCTCGCGGCCCGTCTTGAACCACTCGGTCAATCCGGGTTCCGCTGCGGCCAGTTCCGCCTCGAGACGGCCAATCTCCTCCAGCTTGAGAGCGGGGTAGAAGGCGATGGCGGTGTCCGCCCGGAACGTGCCGGGCACATACGCGTTCGCCTTGAATGCGGGAAGCTCGTTCCGCCAGCCCGGGGAGTGTTTGAAGAACACCCAGGGCGAAGCCTGCACAGCGAGCGTGCCCTCAAAGCCAGTCGTGGGCAGCGAGAAAGACTGCAGGCCGGCGCCGGCCGAGGTCGCAGCAAGGGAGGCCTGCAACCTTTCGCAGTTCAGCCTCAGACGGCGTTCACCTTCCCTGTCGTCGTCGGTGGTCAGCGTGAACAATGCCTGCTCCGCGTCCAAGCGCCTGGCACCGGTCGAACCCGCTGCGGGATTCGCGAAGGCGGAGAAGTTGAGGTAGTAGGAAATCGCCTTTCCAAACCGGTCAACGAACTCGGTCTGGGCCTCCGTGGCGGTGGCTGACGCGTTCAGCAAATTCGGATACATCGCCAACAGGGATTCCAGCGACAGCCCCCCTGTGTTCCGTTTGTCTTTCAGCGCGAGCAAGCCTACGTCCGTGTTTTGAGTTTCCACCCATTTGAGGAGTGACATCACTAGGTTCAGCCCGGCGCGCGCCACCTGAACGTCGCCGTAATCAAAGGGGATGGTCTCCGTGCTGGTGGAGCCGAAATCAGAGGCCACCAAGGCGGCTATAAACCCGGTCGAGGTCACATTCCCAAGCCGCACCTCCGCCTCCTTGAGCTTTGGATAGAGGATGTCCTTCATCCAGTTGCGCGCCTCGGAGGTGAGAGCTCCTCCCGCCGGAAAGCCGGCATGTTGGAGCGTAAAGTTGAAAGGATCGGTACTCCCGGTGAAGCCCAACTGATTCAGCATCAAGGTCGTTCTGGAGTCCTGAATGAGCAGATAGACGTCCGTGAACGCCTTCAGCACGTTGGCTGCAGGATGCGAGGGGGTGGCTTGAAGCATCGTTGCCAGCGCGCTGCTGGCAGCCGCGTGCGACTTGGCTGCAAGGAGGGTGTGGACTCCCGCGAGTGCGCTATCCTCAATCACCACCGATGCGGACTCGCTGCGGGCCGCCACGCCTCCGCGCTTCATCTCCAGCCAATACACGCCGGAGGCGGAGGTCTGCGCGTTCGCCAAACTATAGCTCGGAGACGTCGCGCCGCTGAGCGCCACGCCGTTCCGGTACCACTGATAGGTTGGAGCCGTGCCGGCCCCAAGGGACCCGCCGGCGGCCAGCTGGAGCAAACCGCCCGCAGTGAAGCGCCGCGTCTCGGGCTGGCTCGTCCACTGTGCCAGCGCCACGGAACCTGCCGCCACGTTGTTTACGAGCAACTCGTAGACCCCAAGGTTTGCCGTTTGGAAGTTTGGGAGGACCAGGCCCAGCGGCGCCCCAAGCACCGGGCTGCTCAAGCCCCAGTCCTGATGCACCCCCACCTGGACTGCATCGTAACGGACCATGCCCGCCGCGGAGGTCGTGTCCTGCACGTCTCCAAGCTGGCCGTAATCGTTTCCACCCCAGGCCCACAAGGTTCCGTCCACCCCAAGCGCCAGCCCCTCGTTATTCCACTTGCTGGAGTCCACCGAACGCCCGACAACACTACGGCAGGCCACCGGAATCTCCCCAACCTGCCAGGACCAGCTCTCAGCCACCTGATGCACCCTCCCCTCGCCGTCCACCGCGAGAGGAAGCACATCGGCAGCGAGGCTCTTCCAATCGGAACGCGAACCCAACCGGCGCGGGGTGTATTGCGTCTGCCAGCCGTTGTTAAACAGCCCCCAACCACCGCCTCCGCCCATTCTCTGCCAGGCCCAGAGGGTTCCATCCTCCCGCAACGCCACTGCATATCCCGGACCCGCGCACGCCGCCTTCCAGCGCCCCGACTGCACCATGTAAAATCCGCCCTCGGGCGAGCTTTGCGCCATTCCCGCCCCCATTGCATTGTAACCCCACAACGTCCCGTCCCGCTTCAAGGCAACCACCATCTCTCCCCAGGCGCTCACCGAAGCCCAGTCCCGCACTGTGCCAATCAACGAAGGCGCCGATTCCATGTACGGTTGGAACGCATAGACACCCCCGAGAGAGACAAGATACATCGCTCCCGTCCCGCCAAAAGCCGCCGACTCCCAAAACTGGTCCCCCGCGACCTTCTTCATTTCCGGGGAAGTGGCCGTCCCGCCCCAATACCAGGCGGTTCCGTCTTTTTTGATGGCGCAACTGCGGTCTCCGCTCGCAAAGACGCCCATCCAGTCGGCGGCCGAACCGATCCGCGTGGGGGCACTCCGCCTCGGATTACCCGCGGCTACGGACGCAAGGGCAAGCTGCCAGTTTTGGTTGTTTCCCCAGCCCCAGAGGGATCCGTCGTTCTTGAGCGCCAGCGTGTGGGAGGCCCCTGCGGCAACGCTCTTCCAGTCGTTGGCAGCCACCGCGCTGCCGCTTCCGACTACGACCCCGGCCTTCTTCCAGACGTACGAGGCAGCAGCGCTTCCCGTGACGACGGCGCCGACGCCCACCGTCGCGCCGGTCTGGACCTCAGTGGGCCTGGGCGCAACTTGAAACAAGGGCGTTTGGGCCCTCAGCCCCGAGGCGCCGAGGCACACAAGGAGACCGAGCAAGAAAGCCCTTAAAATAAACGGAATCCGTCTGGATACATTCATGACCAATGGTTTTGTAAAAAAATGCCGGCCTGACTGGCTGGCTAGCGCTGTTCAGGGGACTCAAGCTCGGCTTCGACCAACTCCCGGGAACCACTCCTCGTTGCCGGAAGCGCTCTCATTTGACAGGGAAAGTTTCGTGGGAGATATGCATCTTCACATAGCGCGCAAACAGTCAGCCTTGCAATACCTTAATTAATCATTCTTTTCTTTTATGATCCCAGCTCAAGATTTTTGTGTCTAGTCTAACACTTAAAGAGGCCGGCTGGCTCTTCATTGAACGGGAAGCAAGCCACAGACGCAGACATTCACAGATCCTGATTACTGCTTTTCCTCATCCATTAAATCTTTCGAATCTGCGGATACTTTTCTGCATATCGCGTTTGTTTGATTTTCGTTGATAGGGCCGCGCATGTTCCTTTCCGAACTGAGGTGCATTTGGCCGTGAACACGCCCTAGCCTGCACGCCATGCCCAACGAACCGCGACTCCCCCCCTGGCCCGCTGCTGCGTTCCTCGCTCTTTTGCTGCTGCTGGCCGCTCCTGCCGCCTCCGCCAAACCCGGGCTCTCCGGCCTCCAGTTTCCAGTAGGCCAACCCGCCGACCAGCCGTCGGCAAAGGTCGCCATCGAAGAGGTCATCCAAGGCGCACAAAAACGCGGCTTTCTCAAAATCGCCCTCCTGCCTCTGGCCTCCGCGAACGGGGTCCAAATTCGTTTTCTCCGCCCGGATCCAGCCGTTTTTCTGGAAATCACCGCCACCCTCCGCGCCCTCACCAAACTCGAGGCCCAAGAGCTCAACCGCATCGAAATATTCGCCCCGGGCGATCCAATTCCGCGCTTCGTAGCCGAACAGGCCTCCCCCAATGCCGACAGCTGGACTTTCAAAAGAGCCAGATTCCATTCAGGCGCCTCCACGATCACGCTACCAGAGTGCAGCCTCTCCCTGAGCGGCCCAGCCTCCGGGCAGTTCTCTGTCAAATCCATGCACCCGGAAACCACATCGAACCTTCCCGCCGCTTTGCCCACGCTCGAAGAACTCCTCAAGCGCGTCCCCTGAGAAGAAACGGCAGTGATTCACGGATTAAAAAGATGTTCACAGGTCCACCTGAAGGTCTTCTGTCATCTTTTGAGGCTCCTCGCTGTTTTCAGTGGGTATCTTTTAACTCCCTCAGGATGGGGCAGACAGTTATCCGCAGATGACTCAGATCACTACAGATGTTTTATGAGTTCAACTCATCTGCTAAATCTCAGAAATCTGCGGCTGGTTCTGATTGATAGGTTATCCATTTGTCTTTGTCTGATCCCCTGTTGAACCTAAACGCAACAGTGGGAATCCCCCTCTGGCTGCCTCGTCGTACCCCTGCACGGCCCCCAAAAAATGCGCCCCCCACTTCTTCTCACACTCCTGTTTTTGGCCGCCGGCTTAGCCCAGGCTGCCTCCCCTTATCCCGCTCCCTCGCCTGACACGCAGGCAAACCGCGCCCTCCAGCAGTACTGGGAAAAACGCACGGCGCAGGTGCACGCGGAAGGCTCGCTTGCTCCCATCCGGTCGGCAGCCCAGTGGAACGCCGGCAAAGCCGAGGCGCGAGAGCAGCTTTTTGAAATGCTTGGCCTCTCTCCACTCCCGGCCAGGACGCCCCTCCAATCCGTGGTAACCGGGGTGCTCAAAGAGGACGGCTACCGCGTCGAGAAGCTGCACTTCCAGTCCCTCCCCGGTTTGTATGTGACTGCCAATTTGTATCTTCCTGAGGGCCCTCAAAAGCCGCTCCCGACCGTTCTTTACGTGTGCGGGCACGCCGTCATGAAGAAGGACGGCGCGAGCCTTGGCAACAAAACCGGTTACCACCACCACGGGGTCTGGTTCGCTCGCCACGGGTACGCCTGCCTCATTCTCGACACGCTGCAACTCGGCGAGATCGAGGGCAAACACCACGGTACCCACAACCTCGGCCGCTGGTGGTGGGTCGCAGCCGGTTACACGCCCGCCGGCGTCGGGGCTTGGAACTGTATCCGCGCCCTCGACTACCTGGAAACACGGCCCGAGGTCGACGCCGCCCGCATCGGCGTCACCGGACGCAGCGGCGGCGGCGCCTATTCCTGGTGGATCGCAGCCCTGGACGAGCGCATCGCGGCAGCAGCCCCCACCGCAGGCATCACCTCGCTTCAGAACCACGTTGTCGACGGCTGCATCGAAGGCCATTGCGACTGCATGTTCATGCTCAACAGTTACCGGTGGGACTTTGACCGCGTCGCCGCTCTTGTCGCGCCACGGCCCCTCCTCATTTGCAACACCGACAAGGACTCCATCTTCCCCGTCGAAGGCGTCTTTCAAATCTACACAAGCGTCCGCCGCCTCTACACGCTCCTCGGCAAGGAGAGGAACATCGGCCTCCAGATCGCGGAAGGCCCGCACATGGACCTCCAACCCCTCAACACCGGGGCCTTCCACTGGTTTGAACGCCACCTCAAGGGCGCCGACCCCATGGCCACCACGGACGAGGCGGCAAAGAAAACCCTGCAACCCGAACAGCTCCGCGTCTTCACCACCCTCCCCACGGACGAACGCAACACCCGCATCGACGCCGAGTTTGTACCCCTCGCCCCGCCCGCAGCGCCGCCGGAATCCGCCGCGCACTGGGCCCTCCAGCGGGATGCCCGGCTTGCCGCCCTCAAAAAAAACTGCTTCGGAGCCTGGCCCGCCGACGCTCCCGCCCCAAACCTCACAAAGGTCGGCAACATCGAGTCCGACGGGGTCTCCCTTTCCGCATACGACTTCGTCAGCCAGGAGGCGTTCCCACTGCGCCTCTACGTCGCTCACAGCGCCGCGCTCCAGCCGGACCAACTGGAACTTACCGTCTTGCACGCACTGGACCAGGGCGGCTGGGATTCCTTCGTGGCGGCGTACCAATCCCGCTTTTCCACACTGTTCGAATCCGCCACCCCTGCGCCGCCCGATGGGAAGGCGTTCGGAGCCGAGGCGAAGATGCTCTCCGCAAACAAGTGGGCCATGGCTTACGTAGCACCGCGCGGCGTCGGCCCCCTGGCATGGACCGGCTCCGATAAAGTCCAGACCCACCGCCTCCGCCGCTTCAACCTCCTCGGAGAAACGCTCCAAAGTGGACAGGTCTACGACATACGCCGCGCCGTGCAGGCCCTCCGCACCGTCAGCACAAACCCGACCGCCAAAACATGGCTGGCCGCAGAGGGCGAGATGGGGATCAACGCGCTGTACGCCTCCCTGTTTGAGGACCGCATCGACCGCCTCGACCTCTCCAAACCGCCGCTGAGCCACCGGGCCGCCGCCCCCTATCCAAACGTGCTTCGGGTGCTCGACATTCCCCAGGCTGCCGCGCTGGCGAGCGAACGCACAAAGGTGGTCCTCTACACGGATACCCCGGAGCGGTGGAGCCACCTCACGGAAACCGCGGCAAAGCTCGGCTGGCCCAAAAACGTGCAGCTCCGCAGCCTGCCAGCCCCCCAGTAAAAGGGACAGGCGCAGGCTTCCATGCCAGCGCCTTTCTAGCCGCCGGCGGGAGAAGAAAACCTCCGGTCCGCCTCAGCCCTCCAGCAATGCACTCAATCTGGCGGCGGACACACTTTCAGCCGTGCCCAGTTCCTGCGCAAACAAGGACACCCGAAACTCCTCCAGAAGCCAGCGAAACGCTTCCCGCCGCTCGGGTGCGACACGTTTCCGCCAGTCCTGAAACTGCAGGATCTGGGCCGCCTTTTCCTCATCTTTCGCCGGCTTGAGAACCGCCCGCTCGGCCCGGACCTGAATCGCCTTCAGGTAACGGGGAAGGTGCTGCAGCTGGGCAAAGGGCGTGTGCTCGGGCAGGTTCCCAGGGACGAGCCGCTCCACATCCGCCTCCATTCCCTTGTATCGCTTAGGAAAGGCTTGCAGCGCTTCCTTCAGGACGAGCACCTGGCGGGTCCATTCTGCCAACTGGTAAGCCAGCCCGGGCAACGCACGGCGTCCATTCTCCAAAAAGACCTCAAACCGCCGCAACTCCAGCGGCTGTACGGGCGTCCAGGCAAATGCGTGCTCCACAAGCCGCCGCAGAGCCGACACCTGAAACGCCTCGGGGGTGCATCCCGCCGGAGACCCGCTCCCCACAAGACCCAACTGCTGCAGCGAGTTTGCGAGCGTCCGCCCCTCCCGCTTGGGTGTCTGCATTTTGCGGGCAACACTCAACAGCTCCCTGCTCAAATCCACCAAATCCCGGCTGATCCCAAGTTCCACAAGCTTCCTGATGCCAGACACACTCGCGACAGCAGCCTCCCCAGCCTTTTTGTACAGGCGCACATTCACAGACTCGC
>CAMCIN010000011.1 GCA_945874745.1 Akkermansia muciniphila
GCCCTCTCCTGCTTGAGCTGTGCGATGCGGTTCTGCAGTTCTCCCGGGCTGGCCGGGGCCGGGCCGCCTGCTCCCGGCGCTGAAATCGTTACGATCGGCTCGGGCGGGGATTCGATTTGCCGGAGCAACTGCACGTTCTTTTCCTGAAGCGTTTCCCGCTCCGAAAGTAAGGCCCTGATCCGGTTTCGGTAGGTCTCGATGTCCGCTTCCAGCTGTTTGACCGCGCGCCACTCCCAGCCTGAGCTTCCCGGTTTTCCTTCTGCGGGCGCCTCTCCGTCGCCTTGCGCGCCTGCCTCGCCCGGGTGCTGCGCCTCCCGGAGCGCCAGTTCCGCCGCAATCATCTGGCGTTCCACCTTCAAACGGGCGTCCCTTTCCCTGCCCAATTCCTGCGCCGTCGCGCGTTGCATCCCTTCCAGCGCAGCGAGCCTCTTTTGCAACCGCTCGACCTGTTGCTCCGGCGTCGATGGCGGCTCTTCCGCCTCCTCTGCCTCCTCTGCCTCCTCTGCGTATTCCCCTTCGCCAACGGTTGCCGTACCCCCGGCCTCCAAACCCGGACCGTACGCCGGGCCGACTCCTTCAGTGCTGTGAGCACTGTGGGTGATTTCCAAGTCGGCGGTTGGCCGCTCACCGGTGGTGGCCGCAAAGCCGTCCGGCAGAGCCGTTGTTTTTGCGGCGCTTTCCAACGGTGCCAACCCCGCAGGCTCCGGACTGGAGAGCCGGGTATGCCCTGCGGCACTCCGGTGCTGGGCCAGCATCCGCGTCACCTTCAGGTACGGCAGACGTACCGGCACGTCGCTGTTGGCCAGTTCCGCGTCCTTAAAGATGTGGGGGACGCGGGCGTAGAGTTCCGACAGGGGGACGGTCGAGTCCCTCTGCTGAATCCGCGTTTCCAGCCAAGCCAGGTCGAACGCAATCCTCAGGGTGGCGTCGTGTGGGCCTTCCTTAAGGGCGCCGGACGGGATTCTGTTCAAAAAGTCACCCAGTTCGAGTGCCAGCACGGAAGCACCGCCGACGGGCACCCCTGCGGCTAGGGGCGCTCTGGTCAAAGGGGGCGTTACCGGCGTGCCTTCTGCCGCGGTCGCAACCGCATCAAGGTCTTCAAGGCTGTCCTGGTTCATGTGCTGATTCTTCCAAACTTGGGTGTCTCTCGCAGGAGGAGCGGATTTCACGCCAAGATTGGAAATTGCTTTTGTTTCTCGGAGATTCCCTCCGGATTTGCGTTTCGAGACCTGTTTCACTCTAGAATATACTCTTGAAACTCCCGCTGCAGGTGGAGCGGTAAAACGGCGGTAAACTCCACCATTTCCTCAAGATAATGCGTCTCCAAAATCTGCGCGCTCCTGTGTAGGCGTGCAATCCGCTCCCCCAGACCCGCGGGCACCCGGACCTTGCAGACCTTCGCCCCCCCTGCCACTGCCTCCGCCATGTGTTCCAGAAGTGCGGGTATCCCTTCTCCAGTGTGGACCGAAACAAAGTGCGCCTCGGGAAACCGGTGGCGCAGCGGTTCCAAGACCGAGCGGTCCTCGATCCGGTCCACCTTGTTGAACACGAGAAGCATTTTCTTCGCATCCGCACCCATATCCGCCAGAACGTCCATCGTCGTTTGGAAAAAAACGAGCACCTCTGGCTGCGAAACATCCAGGACGTGGATTAAGAATTCCGCCAGGACGGACTCCTCGAGTGTGGCGCGAAAAGCCTCGACCAACCGGTGGGGGAGCCGTCTTACAAACCCCACCGTGTCCGTCACCAGCAGGGGCTGGTTGTTGGGAAGCGCGACCTTGCGGGTGGTCGTATCCAGTGTGGCGAACAGCTTGTCCTCCACCAACACGCCGGCGCCGGTGAGCAACCTCATGAGCGAGGACTTTCCAGTGTTTGTGTACCCAACAATCGCGGCGTTGGGCACGGGCGCCCGCTTGCGGTCTTTCCGCTGCGTGGAGCGCACCTGGCGGACGTGCTCCAGTTGTTCCTTCAGCCGGCTGATCGTTACCCGCACCCGCCTCTTGTCCTGCTCAAGTTGGGACTCTCCCTCGCCCTTGGAACCGATGCCGCCGCCCTGGCGCACCAGATGCCCCCAAGCTCTCGTCAGCCTCGGAAGGGCGTATTCCATGCGCGCAAGCTCAATTTGAAGCCTTGCTTCATGTGTCTGCGCCCTCTGGGCAAAGATGTCCAAAATCACCTCCTGCCTGTCCAGCACCGTCACGCCAGTAAGCTTTTCCCAGTTGCGTTGCTGGCTGGGCGTCAGCTCGTTGTCAAAAATGAGCGAGTCCAGACCCTCCTCCTTGAGGAGTTGTGAAATTTCCTCCGCCTTTCCCGTGCCAATCCAGTAGCGCGCATGAATTTCTCGAGTATGCACCAGCATGCGCTGGCAGATAGGGACCCCCAGTGTTTCCACCAGCTCCTCCAGTTCTGCGAGCAGGCTTTCGGCCTCAGATTTCCCTGCCGGCTTGTCGTAGGCTCCCACCAGCAGTGCCTTCCGTACCATTTTCCCCCGCGGATCTATTTCAGTCATGAAAAAAAGGAATGGCCCCCATTGGGCAGGGGACCAGTGGGGAGGCTCTTGCGCACAGGCTGGAGGCAGGCCCCTAGCGCCACTCCAATCCCTGCAAGTGGCGCCGTAGGATGCAGGGGATACTCCGCTGCGGGCCTACTTCTTTTCAGCATTACGGCCCTTATCCGTCGCTGGGGCGGTTTGGGCGGCCTCCGTGAAAAGAGAGGCAAACCTGCCGTAGCCCTCCTTTTCTAAGTCCGCCACAGGAATAAAACGGAGAGAGGCCGAGTTGATACAATAGCGCATTCCCGTCGGTCGCGGGCCATCGGGAAACAAGTGGCCCAAGTGGGCACCGCTCTTGGTGGAAATCACCTCCACGCGGACCATGCCGTGGGTGCGGTCTTCCTTTTCCTTGATTGAGCCCTTGGTCACCGGCTGAAAAAAGCTCGGCCAGCCCGATCCCGAATCAAATTTATGGTTGGAAGCAAACAGTGCCTCTCCGTCGATGACATCCACATAAAGCCCGGCGGCGTGGTTATCCCAGTAGGCGTTGCGGAAGGGAGGCTCCGTGGCGGCATTGCAGGTGACCTCGTATTGCAGGGGGGAAAGCTTTTTGCGGAGATCGTCCTTGTTCACAGTTTTGTCTGGGGTTGCAGCGGCGGCGGTGGGTTTTGCAGGCGTCGGCTCGGCGGCCCGCCCGGGGAAAGAAAGGGCGAGAAGCCCGCAAAGCGCTGTCGATGCGCTCAGGGCGATTTCCAACCGCCGCCTCGGCGGTTGGCAGGGGTTACAAAAAGAGGGGAGTTGCTTCATTGCGGCGGCGTCAAGGGCTGGGGGTTGTTTGGGGGGGCAGGGAAGCGGAGACCGGGCCTGGCCCGAACCCAGAGACCTCCCCGACCTTAGTATCGTTCAAAGAGACTGAAAAATCCAGTCCCGAGCAGCGGGCGATTTCCACACCTTCTGACCGGGCTGCAACGGGTGAAAGCCTTCCCTCAAGCGCCGGATGCGGGCGGTCGGAGACAATCGGCCGTTGCCATACGTGTGGAACCGCGTTGAGTAGAGGCCCAAGATTACACCCTTATGACTCTCTCTTTCTCTCCACAGCGTTCTTCGTGGAGGCCCTGGTCTTTGTCCGGCGGAGCGCTTGCGGTTCTGGCTGTTTTTTGTGCGCTGCACGTGCCCCTTGCTGCACAGGAGGGGTCGAGGGACCTCCACCGCTCCCAGGGGCCGCTCCCTGTCATGGTGAAAGTGCCCTATGCCGGGTTTCGGAGCGAGGAGGCGCCGGAGGCTTTGAGCCATCATTTACCTCTCCCGCGTGGCTTTGGACTGCTCGTGACGGAGGTGGTCCGGGATTCCCCGGCGGAAAGTGCCGGCATCCAGCGCCATGACCTGCTTTTGCGCGCTGGCGACCAGCAGTTGGTAAACCCCGGCCAGATGAGCGCCTTGATTCGTTCCCGAAAACCCGGAGAGACGATGAGCCTCACCGTGTTTCGCGCCGGCAAGGAATGGGAGGTGAGTCTCACGCTGTGGGAAGCCGAGGAGCCGCAGGTGAAGGCGGGGGAACGGCGCGGGGCACTTCGGGAGGGGAACGGGCAGTCGTTGCGGCAGCTCGGAGAGCGGGTGCGCCGGCCGGATGGCCCCGAGATGGACCTGAGTCAAGGCGCGGCCTTTTCCAGGCAGTTGCTTGAAAAGACCCAGCGCATGGGGGACGAGGCGATGCGGAAATTCCGAGAGATCGAGCCGTTTCAGTTCCTTGCGCCCCCAGCCCAGCGGGGCGGGCAGGCGGTGCCGGAAGGAGCAGGTCCCAAATGAGTCTCTGCTTGGGGCATTCAATCGGGAAAACCACCACAGAAGCAGGGTGCAGGGGAGGAGACTCTGTCTGGTATGGGCTTCTTGGAGGTGGAGGGTGCTTCCATCGGTCCCCGCAGCACGGCCGTCCCTCCTATCCTGAATACAATCCTGCGCAAGCCGCGCCTGGTCTAGTGAGTTCGCTCACCGATTATTTAGAGACAGATCCGCACCTGTCACAGCATTAGCAGTTTCCACAGAGAAGAAGAGACCCTCAGGAGCATCTGTGAATCTCTGCGTCAGCGGCGGATCACCCGCCGTCTAAAGCTTGATCCAGAGCAGGTCGGCGAACACCTGGCGGTACATGGCGCGCTTCATCGGCGGGAGCCATTCCAGGCTGAAGGTGTCCGGCATGATCCAGCGGTAGTCTTGGAACTCCGGGTTGGGCATGTCCAACTGGATGGCGTCCTCAGGACCGTGGAAATGTACCAGAAAGAAGTGCTGGTCCTTGCCCGAGTAGCCTTTGACCACCGCGCCGTCAAAGGTGTAGCGGTAGGGCCCCGCCTGGGTCCGGACTTCGGTCTGTTCCGGGGTGACGCCGATCTCCTCGTACAACTCCCGGGCCAGGGCGCCTTCCAGAGACTCGCCCGGATCGACCCCGCCCTGCGGAAACTGCCAGGACCCTTTGCGTCCGAGGCGTTCGCAGATAAGAATCCTGCCGTGGGTATCACGGAGGACTGCGGCAACGTTGAGTCTGAAACGCTCTGGGGATGGGATGGGCATGAAAGGGGCGGCTGGGGCGGTGGCTAAGATTCTTCGGGCGGGACGGCTGCCGTGGCGCGGCCCTTGGCCTTGGCGCCTTTGAGCGCCCCACCCTTGGCATCCTTCTTAGCAGGCCGGGGCTCAAACTCGAAGCCAACTTTCTCGCCTTCGAGCTTCAGGAAGGCCGAAAAGGGGCGTCCCTTTTTGGAAATGAAGCGCTTGAGCAGATCGGTTTTTCCGGTGGTGCACAGCTTCACGACCTGTTCTGGCGGGATGGCCTGCTGCAAAATCGTTTTGCCCATGCGGAAGGTGCAGGCCTTGGCGGGCACCTGCTCGCAGAAGTAGGCCGCCTCTGTCGCCACCACCTGTCCCTTTTTGCAAAGCGGGCACTCCGCCAGCCGCGGCGCCGCAGACAGCTCCTCCGGCGAGGGCCCCGAGTCGGTGCTTTCAAAATCAAACCGCTGTTTCCATTCCGAGGCTTCGTCCAGATGCACGTGGGCCGTGAAGGCCCGCCCCAGTTTCGAGCGGAACCCTTCCAGCGGCCCGACCTTGCCGGTGCGCAACAGCGTCTCGATCTCCTCACGCTCCAGTTCGCGGCCCGCCATGGACTTCCAAATCGTGAACTTGCAGCCCTCACACTCAAACAGGCGGAAGCTCTCCTTAAAGCCCTCGTGCCCGCACTTCGGACAGCCTACCAGCAGCGGCATAAACAGGCCGGAAACCTCCTTGCCCATTCCCCCGCGCACCTTTTCCACCAGCTCGCGCGTGAGGTTGCCAATCTGCAGCATGAAGTCCGCGCGCGACAACTGCCCGCGCTCCATTTGGCGCAGCCGGAATTCCCAGTCGCCGGTGAGCTCCGGCTTGGTGAGGGATTCCGCATGGAGATCGCGCAGCAGCGTGATGAGTGAAATGCCCTTGGCCGTGGCGAGCAGGTCCCGGCCCTGCCGCAGGATGTAGCCCTCGGTGAGGAGCCCTTCAATGATCTGCGCGCGCGTCGCCGGGGTTCCCAAGCCGCGCTCGCTCATCGCCTCGCGCAGCTCCTCGTCATCGACCAGCTTGCCAGCGCCTTCCATCGAGGAAAGCAGGGTCGCTTCCGTGAACCGGGCCGGCGGCTTGGTTTCGGATTCCTTGCACTCGACGTGCGTGGTCTTGGCGCCCTCACCGGGCCGTACCGCCACCACCGACTTTTCCGTCTCCTCTTCGCTTTCCGCCTGCTTGCCGTACACGGCCATCCAGCCCGGATCAACGATCACCTTGCCGTCCGTCTTGAAGGCTTCGCCTTCGACCCGCGTGATCCGCGTGGTCACTTCAAACTGGGCTGCAGGAAAAAACACCGCGACAAACCGCTTTGAAACCAGGTCAAAGATACGCTGTTCCGGGTCTGTCAGCGTCTTGGGGGCGGTGCCCGTGGGGACGATCGCAAAGTGATCGCTCACCTTTGCGTTGTTAAAGATGCGCTTGTTGGGGCGGACCCAGCCGCTCGAAAGCGCGGTCCGCGCGTGGCCCGCCAGCGTCGGATTGGGAATGGTTTCGAGCACCTCGCGCGCCGTGTTGAGGTGGTCCTCCGGCAGGAAGCGGGAATCGGTACGGGGATAGGTGAGCGCCTTGTGCTTCTCGTAGAGTGACTGCGCGATTTGGAGGGTCATGCGCGCCGGGAAACCAAAGCGCTGGTTGGCCTCCCTTTGCAGGGTCGTCAGGTCGTACAGAAGCGGCGGCGCCTGGGACGTGGGCTTCTTTTCCTCCTCGATCACCCCGGGCTTGCCCAGACACTTGGCCACGATGGCTTCCGCCTTGGCCTGCTCCCAGATGCGCTCCGGCTTGTGGTCTTCCTCGGCGCCCTTTTTGGAGAAGGCCTCGTTGAGCCAGCGCCCCCGGTAGGAACCCGCGCTCACGTCGAAATCACCGAACACCTCAAAGTAAGTCTTGGGCTTGAACGCGCGGATCCGCTCTTCGCGCTCGACCAAGATCGCCAGAGTCGGCGTCTGGACCCGACCCGCCGGAGTCTTGTGAAACCCCCCGTCTGCGGAATTAAAAGCCGTCAGGGCGCGGGTGGCGTTGATGCCAACGATCCAGTCCGCCTCGGCGCGGCTGGTGGCGGCGTCGGCGAGGGGAAGCATTTCCTCGTCGGAACGGAGCCGGTCGAAGGCGGAGCGGATGGACTCGGTGGTCATCGACTGGAGCCAGAGCCGCTTGATCGGCTTCTTGACGCCCGAGGCCCGCATGACGTTGCGGAAAATGAGCTCTCCCTCCCGGCCGGCGTCGCACGCATTGACCACGGCGGTGACCTCCTTCTTTTTGAGCAGCCTTTTGAGGGTCGCCAACCGGTTGGCGTTCCGCTCGATCGGCACGAGGTCAAAGTGCGGGGGGATAGAGGGCAGGTTTTCGATCTTCCACTTGCCTCGGGCGGGCTCGGAGCCTTCCGGGGGGGCGATCTCAAGCAGATGGCCCACTGCGGAGGAGATCAGCATCGAGTCGCTCTCGAAGTAGTCGTCCTTGCGCTCAAATTTGCCCAAGGCGCGGGCCAGATCCTGCGCGACACTTGGTTTTTCGGCGATAACGAGCGTTTTGGACATAAAGGGAAAGGGATTCGGAGGGGAACAACCGGCGGGCAGAGGTCGCCACGAAAGGTCAGGTTAGGCAACCTCAAGTTTTATCAATTCGCTTCGGAAGGTTTACGCGCGGTTTGGATTTTGGCGCGGATCGCCTCCAGCGAGGGGTCCAATTCGAGCGCGGCCTCCCAGGCGTTGAGCGCTTCCTCCACGCGCCCCAGTTTAAGCATCACCTCCCCAAGATGGTCATACACCTCGGCGGCCTCTTCGCGCCGGATCCGTTCCAGGGCGCGCCGGAGTTCGCGGGCGGCGCCCGCCAGGTCGCCCTTGCGGTAGTGCCACCAGCCAAGGCTGTCCAAGTACGCAGGGTAGTTCGGGCGCAGCCCCAGGGCCTTGCGGATCAGCGTGCCTGCTTCCTCCAAATTCAGGTTTCGGTCCACCCACATGAACCCCAGATAATTCAGCGCTTCGGCAGCGTTTTCAGGGTCTAGGCTGATGCTCTTTTTGAGCAGTGTGGCCGCCTGCTCCACGAGTCCAGCCCGCTCGGCTGCGGCCCCGTAGGTCAAATAGAAGGAGGCGTCCAGGGCCTCGGATTTGTTCTTAATAAACTCCTGCTCCGCGCCAGCGAAGGCCTCGAGCGCCTCGGCGTGGCGCTTGGCCTCCCCGAGGGCAACAGCCAGCAACATCGTGAGGCCGGGTGCGTCCGGGAGCTGCGCCTTGGCCTTGAGTGCGGTTTCCGCTGCGTCGTCCGGGCGCTTGAGCCGGAGCTGGAGCTGGATGAGGCGCACGTGGTCGCCCAGTTTGGAGGGGTCCAAATCCAGCGCCCAGCGGAAGTGTGCCAGGGCGGACACCAGCTGCCCCTGGGAGAGGTAGAGTTCCCCGAGAAACTCCCGGGCCTCGGCTGACTGGGTGTGTTCCTTGACGACCTCTTCCAGCAGTTCAATAGCGGCGTCGGCCTGTTCGTTGAGCACAAGTGCGCGCGACCATTTGTATCCAATCTGGAGCGAGGTGCCCTTGTTGCCTTCTCGGAACAGAGTGTGCGCCCGTTCAAAGAAGCGGCAGGCCTCGGCGTATTGCTGGGTAAGGGAAAAGTGATCCGCCGTCCGCTCGACGCAGGTGAGGTCAGAGGGCTGAAGTTCGAGCGCCTTTTTGTAAAGGACGTTGAGCCGCTCGAGCTGGGCTTTCGCAGGCGGTCCGCCCCGGAGCATGAGTGCGCTGCGGAACAGGTCCCCAGCGCGCAACCAGAAGGTGGCGTCCTTCTGGGGAAGCGCCAGGGTCTTGCGCAACGTCTCGTCGATCCGCTGGGTCAGTCGGCCCGCTGCGCAGACATCCACCAAAGTGGCGATGGTGCTGAGGTCTTCCGGAGCGACCCGGTAGGCGCGTTCCGCGTAGGGGAGGGCGTTGTCAGGCTGGCGCAGTTGCCCGAGATAGACGCGCGCCAGTTCCACTGCGGGACCGGGTTCCCGGGGGGCCGCCAGATGGCTGGTCTTGAGCAGGCGGAGCGCTTCCTCAACCTTTTTTTGCCGCAGCAATTCGGCCGCCAGTCGGCTGGCGAGGCGCGCATTTGCGGGGTCTAACTCCAGTGCGCGAAGATACAGGGGCAGGGCCGTTTCCAGATCCTCCGCTTCTTCAAGGAATGTCGCCAAAGCGAACCGTGCGAACGCCTCGCTTCTGGGATCCTCCTCGGCACCGAGCAAAAGATCCGGAGCCGCCTCAGAAAGAGCGGACGGGTAGGGATCGGCAATGATCCCCGAGGGGTTGCCCTCACCGGGAAGCGGGGTGAGAGCGGGCGTCACCTTCTTCTCCGCCTTCGCCGTCGTGGAAGCGGGAGTGGAGACAGCCCTCGGCCGAGACTGCCCTGCTGGTTCCGCGGTGGGAACTGCAGGGCATGGCTTGGAACAAGAGAGCCAGAGCAATCCCGCCAAAGCGGGCTGCAAGAGGGAGTGGACTGTTGCCGAAGTGGAACGGTCCATGCGCCTAAGTGTGAAGCCTGGTTGTTACCGGGCTTTTCGACTAGCTCTTATAACGCAAGCGCTTCTTGTGGCGGTTTTCTTTCATCCGCTTCCGGCGCTTGTGCTTTGCGATTTTCGTTTTACGTCTCTTTTTAAGGGAACCCATGGGAAGAAATTGGCTGGAGAACTGAGGGGTGGAGAAGCCAACAGGAAAAGCTGACTAACGCAACCCTATTTTAGTTATGTTTCGTTTTTTGTCTGTCAAATACAGGGCTGACAGTCCCGCTCAATACACCAATTTGTTGAGCGGGTACTCAATAATCCCCTCGGCTCCCAGCGCCTTGAGCGCGGGGATGATTTCGCGCACCACCTTTTCGGGAATGACCGTTTCCACGGCAATCCAGCCTTTCTGGGCGAGGTGCGCCACAGTCGGATTGCGCAGTGCCGGCAGCTCGGCCAGCAGGGCTTCCAGGCGTTCCTCGGGCAGGTTCATCTTCAACCCGACGTTGTCGCGCGCGGCAAAGGCCCCTTCCAATAACAGCACCAGCCGCTGCAGCTTTCCCTTTTTCCAGGGATCCTGAAACGCCTTCTTGTTGGCAATAAACTGGGGGGACGACTCGAGAATGGTTTCCAAAATCCGGAGCTTGTTGGCGCGCAGCGACGAGCCGGTTTCGGTGACGTCGACAATGGCGTCCACCAAGTCCGGCACCTTCACCTCGGTGGCACCCCAAGAGAACTCGATGGTCGCCTCCACTCCGTGGCTTGCGAGAAAGCGGCGGGTGAGCTCCACCGCCTCTGTGGCGATCACCTTACCCTGCAAATCCCGCACGGAACTGATGGGCGAATCCTCCGGCACGGCGATGACCCAGCGCGTGGGTTGGGCGCTGGTTTTCGAGAAGGTCATTTCCGAAAGCACTTCGACATCCGAGCCGTTGTTGTACACCCAGTCGCGGCCGGTCAGCCCGCAGTCCAGAAAGCCGTGTTCCACATAACGGCTGATTTCCTGGGCGCGCAGCAGGCGGATCACCAGCTCCGGATCGTCGACACTGGGTTTGTAGGACCGGCTGGCACCGGAGATCGTGAACCCGGCCTTGGCGAAAAGCGCAAAGGTGGGTTCCTGCAGGGAGCCGGTGGGAAGGCCGATTCGAAGGACTTGGGTTTCACTCATAAGAAAGAGGGGCGAAGATTCTAGGGCGGAGGGCGCTTGGCGCGAGGAAATTTCTCGCTTCTTTTTAGGCGCGCCGCCCGAACTTGCGCTCCAACTCCCCGTAACTCAACTGGATCATGGTGGGGCGCCCGTGCGGGCAGCAGTAGGGCAGCTCGCACGCCAGCAGGTCCTCGACCAGTTTGGTCAACTCCGGTTCGCGCAGCGTGTCGTTGGCCTTCACCGCGTGGCGGCACACGGTTTTGGCGATCAAGTCGTGTCCGAGCCGCAGGCGCGCCCCCTGTAGGGTGGTCTCCCGCAGCTCGTCGATGATGTCGTGCAGCAGTTGCGCGGGATCCTCCGCCTTGATGAAGACCGGCAGCGAGTCGATCTTGAAGGTGCCCGCCCCAAAACCCTCCAGCGCGATCCCAGCCCGCTCCAGAAGCTCCATGTTGCGCTCGACCCAGTCGGCGTCTTTAGGCCCCAGTTGTAGGGTCAGCGGCAGCAGTAACCGTTGCGAGGGCACACCCTGCTGCTCCATCCGCCGTTGCATTTCCTCAAACAAAATCCGCTCGTGCGCAGCGTGTTGGTCGACCAGCACAAGGCCGGACGCATTTTCCATGAGCACGTAGAGTTTCCCGAGGACTCCGAGAAAGCGGAAGGTCTCCGGCACCGGACCGGGTGCGGGGGCCGTCTCCACAGGCTCCTGGCGGGCTGGTGCAGGGGCCTGAAAGGGGCTGGACGCGCTGCCGCCTGGCCCTGTGTCCGGCCGCCCTTGGGCAGGCAGGTGGCCCGCCGCGTGAACGCCCCCCAACGGGAGCGCCGCGGCCGGTGGGATCGCCAGTGTCGGCCGGGCGGGCTCGGGGAGCGGCAGCGGGGTTTGCGCGTGCTCCATTTCAGGGGCTGCGCCGCGTACCGGGGAGGCCGGTAGCGGACCTGCGGCCGGTCCTGGCCGGAACTCGGCGCTCCAGCGGGTCCGGTCGCTTTCCAAGGCGGCCCGCACGGCAAGGATCACCGCCTGTCTAATCTCGGACGGACTCCGGAACCGCACCTCCCGCTTGGCGGGGTGGACGTTGACGTCCACGGCCGCCGGATCCATCTCAATAAACAGGAAGGTGACCGGATGCTGTCCCTTCATAAGTGCCGTGTGGTACCCCTCGCGCAGCCCCTGCGAAAGCGTGATGTTTTCCACGGCGCGCCCGTTGAGAAAGCAGACCTGCTGCTGCCTCGTCGAACGGCTCACCCCCACGCGCCCAATATAACCGGTGATCCGGATTCCTTCGCAACCGCTGGTAGCTGCCTCCGGGATTTCCAGCAGTTCCGCCGCAAGCGCCGGACCGGAAAGATCGCGGATGCGCTCGAGCAGGGAGGCGGCCGGGGCGAGCTGGAAGGCGATCCGGTCGTCTTGAAGATGCACAAAACTAATGGCCGGATGTCCCAGCGCAAGAAGCTGGAGCTGGTGCTCGACATGGCTTGCTTCCGTCGCCTCGGTCCGCAGAAATTTGCGTCTCGCCGGCAGGTTGTAGAAAAGCGAGCGCACCTCAATCTGCGTGCCGGGGGCGTCCCCACCATCCCGGACGGTTTCCAGCTTCCCTCCCGCGACGAGCACCTCGGTCCCCGCGAGCGCACCGTGCTCCCGGGTGGAGAGCCTGAAACGCGAGACCGAGGCGATGCTGGGCAGGGCTTCGCCCCGAAACCCGAGCGTGTGAATGGCCGCCAGATCCTCGCCCGAGCGGATTTTGCTCGTGGCGTGTCTTTCCAGACAGAGCAGCGCGTCGTCCCGGTCCATGCCCACGCCATTGTCGGTCACCCGGATCAGCGAAATACCGCCCCGCCGGGTGAGGACCTCGATGCGCGTGGAACGGGCGTCGATGGAGTTTTCCACCAACTCTTTGACGACGGCGGCGGGGCGCTCGACCACCTCGCCCGCGGCAACCTGACTGGCCACCTCCTCTGACAGTAACCGGATACGGGACATGCGGTCAGCTTCCCCGCAAACCGCTAGCGGCACAAAGCGCAAATGCGCCAAAGTTCTTCAGCCCCTCAGGTCTTCCCCTGCAACGTAAGTTTAAATGGAGCCAAGCCCGCCCCAAGGTGTGCTCTCGCTCAATGAAACCCAAGTGCGTGAAGCGAAACCCGCCGGTTGCCCCAGACGAAGCTCACCAATCTGGCATTCAGAGACGCACCCGCAGATGTGACAGATTTCACGGATGAGACAAAAGCATAAAAACATCTGCGAAATCTGAGTCATCTGCGGATAACTCCCCCGCTCTCCGCCGTAAACCCGCCCTAGAAGGCCGTCTGAAAGAGCGTCTGCCACGCCCACCACGCCGCCACAAACAAGCCCAGCACCAACAGAAAGAAAACCCACTTCCCCTCCTTGCGATCTCTCCGCCGCGCCCGCGGGGCCGCTACGGCGTCCGCCTCCAGATAACGGGAGTCGGGCAGCCGGACGTTTCCCCGGGCGCCCGGACTGACCGCGTTGGAAAGATAAGCCTCCCGCTGTTCCTTTTGCCGCTCCGCGGCGATCTGGGGCGCCGTCTTGATGAACCGCTCGGTGCGTTCCGTGTCTGCCCTGAGCTTCGACTCCAGTTCCGAAATCTCGCGCCGCCGCTTCTCAAACGGAGTTTCCTGCCGGGCTCCTTTGGCCTTCGACTGGCTTGCAGGCTTGCTGGAACGGAAAATCATAACGAAGTAAAACGGAATGGGGCGTTTGAAGTCTGGTTAAAAACAGCGGCTCAGGCGGGGGAGACGAAAACCCGCGCGTGGAACATTCGGTGTTCGGTCGGCCAATCAGCGTGTCGTGCCCGAGATGAGCGCGATAAAAATCAGGACCCCGACCAAAACCAAGGGCAGCGTGAAGGCCAGACCAGACTTCAGCCAGTACACGAAATCCTTTCCTCCCGTCTCGGCTCCGTACTGCGCCGGATACCCTGCATCCATGGCTGAATCGGAGTGGTCCGAGTCCTGCGCGCCGATGCGGGGGATCGTCTTGTTGTAAACGTTCTTGGCATCATCCAGCGCACTCATTGCGCGGGTGAGCTCGTCCCGCACGTCGCTCCCCTCAAGCGCCCGCAGGTCCAGGCTCTTGAAATAGTCCAAGTGCAGCGTGAAATTTTCGCGGGCGCTCCGCAGCATCTCCTCGCGGCGCTGGGAGTCGGATTCCTCTCGTTCGATGTAGACCAAGGCGCGAGTGAACTTCTCGATCATCTCGGTCCGGCCCATTTGAAGCTGCTCTTGCTTGAGGCTCAGTTCCTCGAGTTCGCGCTTCTGACGTTCGATGGAATCTTGCTGGCGCTTCAGGGACAGCAGTTGTTCCTGCGCTTTTTGTACCTGCGAATCCAGGTGCTCGGGAGACACGTCGTCTTCCGATAAATCAAAGGAGTCTTGCGAAGAGCGTGGGCGGTCTACCATGGGTGAAGAAGGTTCAACTCTAATCGCACACGCCCGACGGGTGCGCGAGATTTTTCACTAGAAAGAATGCTCCTTTCCCCGGGGGGCCGGTCCGCCAAATCCCTTGCCGGCAAACCCGGCCTGGCGCGGACCATTTCCTACCCGCCGGCAGGCGCGTGGCGCAGGTCCAAAAAGACGATGCACGAGGGGTTGCCCACCGCAGTGTAGTGGCCCGTGAAGACCAGCCTCCCGGACCCCTGCTGCACTCGGAACGCCGCAATGTTGTCGCCCCGCTGGTTGCAGGAGTAGAGAAACCGGCCGGTCGGGTCGAAATTGAAGCTGCGCGGGTAGTTTCCGCGCGTCCACTCCTCTCCGATAAACCGCAGCAGCCCGTTCTTCCCTACCGCAAAAACCGAGATGCTGTCGTGCAGCCGGTTGCCCGCGTACACAAACCGTCCGTCCGCGGACACCATGAGCTCGGAGCAGAAATTGCTGCCGGCAAAGCCGGGCGGCAGGCTCGAGAGGGTTTGGCGGTGGGAAAGCCGGCCGTGCGCTGCGTCGTATTCAAAGACCACAATGGTGGAGCCCTCCTCCTGCAGGGAGTACAGCCAGCCACCCTTCGGATGGAAATAAAAGTGGCGTGGGCCGTCCCCGGGCGGGAGCGAAACAGACGGGGGATCGTTCGGGGTGAGCACACCGGCACGGTCGTCAAACTTGGAAACGAAAATCCGGTCCAACCCCAGGTCCGAGTGGAGCACAAACTTTCCTGCCGGATCCGACAGGATCATGTGGGCGTGGGTCCGGTCGTGGCCGCTGAAGGCAAAGCTGCCCGATGGCGCGTGGGTGGCGGTTCTTGGCCCGATGGTGCCTTCGTCATTCTTGACGTCGGATGGCTCGCCGAGGCTGCCGTCGGGAAGGACCGGCAGCACCGCGACCGAGCCGCCAAAATAATTGGCCACGAACACAAACCGTCCCGAGGGATGCAGGCTCAGGTAGGTGGGGCCCGCCCCGCCGGAGCGCACGGTGTTGAGGAGCGTGAGCTGGCCGTCTGCCGGATTCACGGCAAAGGAGCTGAGGGTCCCCTCGGCCGCGGCCCCTGTCTTGTCGGTTTCGTTTGCCGAATAGAGGCGCGTGCCGGCGGCGTTGAAGGCCAGACAGCTCGGACTGGTGCCCATCTCGACCAGGCCGCGCGGGGTGAGCGCGCCGGTGGCCCGGTCCACTTCGAAAAGATGAATGCCGCGGCCGTTGCCCGGCGGTAGATCCACCTGGGTGGGCAGCACGTCTTGCAGCGGGGAACTGAAGGTGCCGACGTAGGCCATCAGGGGTCCCTGTGGCGCCTTGTTTCTGGCCAGCAGCGCAGGGCTGGTCGCTGCGATTTGAACCGCGGCACCCGCTGCTGTTTTGAGGAAGGCCCGTCGGGAAAAGGGGGGGAGGATCATGCCCGATGCTGCCCGCGCCCACACTGGCAGGCGACATTTTTGTGTCACGCCGCGGGGCGGCCTCGGCGGTAGTCCCGCGGGGCGCACCGGTGCCGTTTCTGAAAATGGCGGTTGAAGCTGGAAAGGGTGCCAAAGCCGCTCTCCATCGCAATCTGGGTGATGCTATCGGTGGTCTCCCGCAGCAGTGCGGCTGCGTGGTCGAGGCGCAGCTCCGTGAGGAAATCCCAAAGGCCCCTGCCACTGCTCCGTTTGAAAAACCGGCTGAACGCCGCGGGGCTCATTGCCGCCGCCGTGGCCACGTCGCCCAGTGTGAGGCTGGGGTTGCGAAACTCGGCCATCAAATGGGCGTAAGCGCGGCCCATCCGGGAGGTGCCCTCCTCGCTGGCGTCCACAAGGTAGCCCTCCCCAGCGAGCCTCCTTGCCCGGCTGCCGGCCAGTTCGCCCAGGACGCGCAGCAGGCTGAACACCGCGGAGTGCCCTGCCAAAACGGGTAGGCTCTGCAGCGTCTCCGCCGCCCGCCGCGCCTGCGTACCCTCAAAAACCAACCCCCGCCGGGCCCTTCCCAATAGGGTCCGTAGGGTCCGCATTTCGGGCAACTCCAGCAGGGCCGCGCCCGGAAAGGACGCGGGAAACTGCACCACCACGGCTCTCGCTCCCGCCGCAGAGGCGCCGCCCTGGCTGTGCCAAAAATGGGGCAGGCCGGGCCCGAGCAGCACAAAATCACCCGCCTTAAACGGCTCAATACTGTCTGCGACAAACCGCTTTCCCTCCCCCTCGAGGATCAGGGTCAGTTCCCACTCGGGATGAAAATGCCACTCCGCATCAAAGGCCGGCTGCGCGATGCTCAGCACCTGCAGGGCGCGTCCCGCACCGGGTTCGATCCGCTCGTATTTCGGCTTCATGTGCGCTTGGGTTGCTCCGAAAAAGGCTTTTTCGCGTTTCTGGAGCAACAATTGCACAATATCAGAAAAGCAGAAGGCAGAATGCCGCCGCTGTTTTCGGGCATCCTTCACTCATGTCCAGTTCCCCGAATTCCGCGTCCTACCAGTCCTTTCGGAACCTTCCGCCCCTTGCCGGGCTTGCCACCTTCGAAGCGGCGCAGGCGCCTGGCCTGTCCGTGGAGGCCTGCGTCAACCGGCTCAAAAGGCTCCACTGGAGTTTTCGCCGCCTGCACCAGATCTTTGTGCACAGGCTCGTGAGCGAACCGGTTTATGAGCTCAAGATGGCCTTCAGTCTGCATGCGCACTACTGCGCGGAGCATGCCGCCGCGCTGCGTGCGCGGGTGGCCGAAATGCGGGAGCCCCCCCTCGGGCTCGACCACGTGCCGGACGCGGCCCTCGACCTGTTTTTTGATGAGGTGCTCTCCGCGCCCGATACTGCCGCCTTGTTGGCAGGCATCTATCGGCACGCTCTCCCCGAACTGCTGGTGGCGCTCGAGTGCTACGCCGCCGCGACCAACCCCCTGGTGGACCATCCGTCCTTGCGGGTCTGCCGGTTCGCGCTGCTGGAGGTCCGCGAAATGGAGGCGTACGGCCGGCGGGCGCTGGAGTGTTTCGGCACGGAGGCGGCGGCGCTTCCCGAGGTCTGGACGGCGAACCTGTCGCTGCTGCTTGCCCAGGCGGGGGGCCTGGACGGGAGCGCACCGCGCGCGGCGGGCGAACCCCGGCGGGCGGGCGCGGAACGTCCCTACGTCTTCAACCCGGTTCCCGCGAGGGACGGGCGGTTTTCGGATCCGTACAACATGGGGGTGCACGCCGAGGCGTTTCTGTACGACAACACGCTCCCCGCGGCGCCCAAGACGCTCATGATGTTTTACAAGCGGCTGCGCGAAATCGACGTGCCGGAGGTCATCGCCTCGATCCTTGCGGAGACCTCCGGAAAGCCGTGGGAGTATTCGGTAGACATGACGCGGCAGCTTTGGGACGAGGCCCGGCACGCGATGATGGGGGAGGTGGGTTTTCTAAGGGCGGGCGTGGACTGGCGGCAGCACGTGCCGATCAACTTCACCTGGTCGCTGGCGCTCAACACCCAGCTTACGGCCATCGAGCGGCACGCGGTTTTGTACTTCATCGAGCAGGGGCTTATGCCCAAGACAGGCAAGCGTTTCGAGTGGGAGGTCGGCCTCGCCTCGGGCGATCCGTTCGCCGCGCTCGCCCAGGACTTCGACTGGGCCGACGAAGTCCTCCATGCGCGCATCGGCCGCGACTGGTATGTGCGTGCGATGGGGGATTCCAAGACCGCGACCGCCTACGGGGACGAATGCTGGCTGCGGGTGCTCATTGACTGGGAGAAGTACCGGAGCGAGGGCCTCACCGCGCACCAAAACTGGTGGCCCGGCCTTTATGCCGCGTGGTGCGCGGCCCACGGCGCCGAGCCCGACGCGCGCGTCCTCGCCTTCGCGACAAACTACTCCCAGAAGCGCGCGGATTTGCGCGAGCTCACCGCCTCGGCTTAATCTGAACCCCATGCGCCTAACCCGCACCCTCCGCCGCCCATGACTAATTCAAAACCCTGTGCCGTTGTCACCGGCGCCGCGCGCGGAATCGGCCGCGCCCTGGCTGCGCGCCTGCTCAAGGAAGGCTACCGCGTCGTGTTAAGCGATGTGGCTGCGCCTGCCCTGCAGGAAACCACCAGTGCCCTCGGTTCCCCGGATGCCCTCGCGATCCATGCCGACGTCAGCTGCGCGGCGGACTGCGCGCGGCTTGCCGAGTGCGCCGGCACGCCGGGCGGCATCGCACTGTGGATCAACAACGCGGGGCTCGCCCGCCACCGCGCGGTCGTCGACTATACCGAAGCGGAGATCGAGCTCATGCTGTCGGTCAACCTCAAGGGGACGATTCTCGGCAGCCAGGCCGCCCTGCGGGCGATGGCCCCGCGGCGGGCCGGCCACATCATCAATATCATCTCCACCGCGTCGCTGCGGGGCATTCCCTCCGAGACCGTCTATTGTGCTGCGAAGTGGGGCGTGCGCGGCTTCACCCAAGGGCTCCGCGAGGAGGCCGCCGCCGTGGGGGTGAGGGTCACCGCGCTGCTGCCCGGCGGCGTGGACACCGGGTTCTGGAAGGACGCCGTTTCTCGGAACATGCCGACGGAGGACTTCCTCACCGCCGAACAGGTGGCCGACGCGGTGGTGGCGCTGGCGCGGATGGACGCGTCCGTCGTCCCGCAGGAACTGGTGCTGCGCGCACTCAAAGACCGGGACTTCGCCCATGTCTAGGACCAAGGAACCCCCCCGGGTCGAACACCCGTTCCGGACCGTGGAAATTTCGGACCCTGCCCTGGAGACCGACGGGCTCCGTTGGGTGACGGTGAAGAGCCGGGCCCTTGGCCAGCGCTGTGACGCCTGCGTGTTTGAGTGCCCGGGCGCGGCGGAAGCCGGCCCCGTGCCGGTGGTCCTCCTGTTGCACGGCGTCTACGGCAGCCATTGGGCGTGGGCGCTTAAAGGGGGGGCGCATCGGACCGCCGCCCGGCTTGTCGCCGAGGGTGCGATTCGGCCCATGGTGCTGGTGATGCCCAGCGACGGCTTGTGGGGGGATGGCAGCGGCTATCTGCCGCACCGTACCCAGGATTTTGAGCGCTGGATTGTCGAGGAGGTGCCCCTCATTGCGCAGTTGGCGTCGTCCGCCTGTTCCGCAGAGTCGCCGGTCTTTATCGCGGGCCTTTCCATGGGGGGCTTCGGGGCGTTGCGGCTGGCCGCCAAATACCCGAGGAGGTTCGCCGCCGCCTCCGCTCATTCCGCGGCCACCCATTTTGACCAACTGCAACCCTTTGTGGAGGAGCATCCCGCGACCTTCACGGTGCTCGAGGAGGACCGTTCGGTGCTCGACCAGATGCTGCGCTCCCGGGACTCCCTGCCGCCCTTCCGCTTCGACTGCGGGCGGGAGGACATCCTGCTGGAGGGCAACCGCAAGCTGCATGAGGCGCTGGTCGCGGCCGGTGTGCCGCACCTCTACGAGGAGTTTTCTGGCGGCCACCAGTGGCCCTACTGGAAGGAACACCTCGAAGATACGCTCCGTTTTTTCGAGGCCTGTCTGCCGCCCCGGTAGGAGCCGCCTGGGCGGTTTTTCAACGATTTATACTTTTGCTTAACCGCCGAAACAAAAGGCAGTTATCCGCAGATGAAGCAGATAACACAGATGTTTTTTACGGGTTTTTTTGGTCTGCAGAATCTGCTGAATCTGTGGATGCAATCCCGACTGAAAGCCCCTTGAGCAGGGGGCACGCGCCCGCGGGCAGGCCTTCGCCCCTGCGGTAGCGTCCCAGTAGCTTGCGCGAACGCTCCGCAAGCATACGCCGCACTTCGCGCCGCGCCCCTTTGACGCGGGGAATCTCCATGTGGTCGTACGCGGTCGTCGCGTGGCGCATCCAGGCGATGCACGCCGCCTCCGCCCGCTGTTCGATGGGAATTCGCTCCGTGCGCGCGACCGTGCCGCTTCCCACGGGCACCGCGTGTCGGGCGATGGCTTCCGCTAGTTGTGTGGCCAGTGCCAGATGCTCCGGGGCGAACGCCAGAAAGGCCAGCACCGCGGCGGTGAAATCCTCGGCGTACTGCACCTGTTTGACCTCCCGTTTGCGGCGGCCCGCTTCCAGTTTGCGCGTGTAGGCTGGATCCTCTCTCTCCACACGGAGCGCCTCCCGGAGGGCCTCAATCCTCGCAGCCGGCGCCCAGACGCCGCGTGAGAACAGCTTGTTGCCCCGCTTCTCCTGTACCGTCCAGCTCGGCCCCGCCTTCTTGACGCGGCCCGTCAGGCCGGGATCACCGGGCGGCAGTAGCACCCAGCCTTGGGGCACGGGCAGCACCTCACCGGAGGGAAGGCGGATGGTTTCGGGGCGCGGACCGGGGGCGGCAATACGGGTTTGATCGGGCACAGCTCGGAGGTACCCAGCCGGAGGGCCGCTGGCAAGCGCGGGCGCCGGGCGGTTTGGGGGCGGCTTATTCCGAGGTGCGCAAGTGCTTGATCTGCAGTTGTAGCGAAACTTTCCCCTGGTAGGCGTTCCGCGACAGCTCGAAGACGACGTCCCACGGCGCGGGCGGAAGGGGCGCGGGCGCGTTGAACCAGATCGCCTTCACGGTGGACTGGCCCTGGCGCAGCTGCACCTGGACGTGCTTTTCTTTCAGGAGCCTGGGCTGGCCCGCCGGCTGCACCCCGCGGGCCACCAGCAGGGGGATTGGATTTTCCATTCCAAAGGGGCCCAGCTTTTCGTACACGTCCAGCAGCTGCAGCTCGAGCGCCGCAAGCTCCACCTCCAGCTCCGGCGCAACCACTTTGGTCCGCGGGCCCCGGCCCTGTCCGGCGGCGGCCGCGCTTCGCTCAAATGCTTCCCGAAACGGCTCGAACGCCTCCACCCGCAGCGCAAGGCCCGCGGCCATCTCGTGGCCGCCGCATTTGAGCAGATGGGTGGCGCAGGCGCGCAGCGCTTCCACAAGACGGAACCCAACCACGGAACGGCCGCTGCCCTTGCCCATCCCGTTTTCATCAAAACCGATCACGATGGTGGGGCGGTGGTATTTTTGGACCAGCTTGGAAGCCACGATCCCGATGACGCCCGGATGCCACCCCAGCCCGCCCACGACGATCGAACAGGACTCCGCTCCGTGGGCCGACGCCAAAAGCTGAGCCTCAGCCAGTTGAAAGACTTCTTCGACCACCAGCTTGCGCTGGTTGTTTTGTGTTTCCAACGACTGTAGCCGCTCGAAAACCTCGGCGCTCGCCGTCGAAGTCAGCAGCGTGAAGGACTCGTACGCGGCGCCCAGCCGGCCTGCAGCGTTGAGGCGTGGCGCCAGCTTGAAACCGATGTCGGTGGTGCTCGCCGGATGCGTCACTCCGGAGATGTCGAGCAGCGCCTTAAGTCCGGCCCAGCGGGTGTGTTGGAGCTGGGACAGGCCCTTGTGCACAAGCACGCGGTTGTCTCCGACCAGCGGCACCAGGTCCGCCACCGTGCCCAGAGCCACCAGATCAAGGGTGTCCCGCAAGTCGATGGCCTCGGTGCGGCGCTTTTTTAAAAGGCCGTGTGCCACCTTGAAACAGAGCCCCACGGTGCACAGATACTGGAACGCCCCGTCGACCTTGGGGTTCACCATCGCCACGCACGCGGGCAGCGCCCCGGCCGGCTCGTGGTGGTCGATGATGAGCACGTCGATCCCCTTGGCGTTGAGCGTGCGCACCTCTTCCAGCGAGGAAGTGCCGCAGTCCAGCGCCACCAGCAGCCGCGGCTCGTAGCGGCTCAGACAACACTCCAGCCCCTCTGGGGTCAGGCCGTAGCCTTCCTCGGTCCGGTGGGGGATGTGGCAGTGGACGTCGGCCCCAAGTGCCTTGAGGACCTGATAGAGCAGCACCGAGGAGGTGACTCCGTCGACGTCGTAGTCGCCAAACAGGAGGACCTGCTCGCGGCGGTCGATGGCCAGGAGCAGCCGGTCCACGGTGGCCTCCATGCCCCCAAGGGCGAAGGGATCCCCGAGGGTGCCCAGGCGCGGCTCGAGAAACCTGCGTGCGTCTTCCGCTGCGGCATACCCGCGGAGGCAAAGGATTTCCGCCACCAGTGCGGGGATTTCCAGCTCCGCTGCCAGACGCTGGACCTGGCCGTGGTCCGGTGCCTGAGGCAGGAGCCACGGTTCCGGCTGGGGGGCGGCGGGAGCGGTCACAGGGAGCGGATTTTGGCGACCGCCTTGAGGAGCGCGGCGACTGCGTGGTCGGTTTCGGCCAGCGAGTTAAACTTGGAAAAGGAGAACCTGAGGCTGGAGCGCGCGTGCGCATCCGAGTGGCCCATCGCCTTGAGGACGTGGGAGGGGTGCACCGAGCCCGAGGTGCAGGCGGAACCCGCCGAACAGCACACGCCCTGGTCGTCGAGGAGGAGGAGCAGCGCCTCGGAGTCGATGTTTGCGAAGGCGAGGTTGGTGGTGTTCGGGAGACGGTGCACCGGATCGCCGTTGACGGAGGCGCCCGTCACCTCGGCGAGAACGCGCCCTTCAAAGTGGTCCCGGAGGACCCGCACATGCTCGGCGTCGGCCTGGAGCGTGGCCGCGGCCAGTTCGCAGGCCTTGCCGAAGCCGACGATGGACGCGACGTTTTGCGTCCCGCCGCGCTTGCCGTTTTCCTGGCTGCCGCCCACGAGGAAGGGCGAAAAGCGCGTCTTGCGGTTGATGTAGAGCGCGCCGACGCCCTTTGGGCAGTGCAGTTTGTGGCCTGAAAGTGAAAGAAACTGGATGTCAGCCTGCCTCATCTGCAGCGGTAGCTTTCCGGCCACCTGTACGGCATCGCTGTGGAAGTAGACTCCCTTTTCGCGTGCGATGCGCTGGAGCGCGTCGATCGGGAAAAGCGTGCCGGTTTCGTTGTTGGCCCACATGGCGGTCAGCAGGGCGGTGTCGGCGCGGACGGCCTTCCGGGTCTCTTCCAGGTCGAGCTGCCCCTTGGAATCAACACCCAGCCAGGTGATCTCCACGCCGCGCTTGGCGAGGGTCTCGCACATCTTGAGCGTCGCGGAGTGCTCGACGCGCGTGGTGACAATGTGCTGGCGGTCGGGATCAGCGGAAAGGGCCGAGAGGATTGCGGCGTTGGTGGCCTCGGTGCCGCAGCTGGTGAAAACAATCTCCTGAGGCTCGCACCCGAGCAGGCCCGCGACCTGCGTGCGTGCGGTTTCCAGGGCGGTGTCGACCTGCTTGCCGAAACGGTACGCGCTGGAGGGGTTGCCGTAGAGTTCGGTGAGGTAGGGAAGCATGGCCTCCAGGACGGCCGGATCCACACGCGTCGTGGCGTTGTTGTCCAAATAAATCAGTGAATGCGGTGCGGTCATGGAGCCTGAGTGTGCGCTGAACTGGCAACCTTACCGGCAGTCGGGTCCGTGTCCAAGCCGGACTGAAGACGGGCCAGCGAATTCAATCCTCCCGCCGCGCCTTCTGTTCGATGACTCCGTGCCACCCCAGTCCGGGGTAGGTTTCGTACCCCGGAGTTTCAGCAAACCCAACAGCGGAACCGTCCAGATTCGCGTAGAAATCCGTCTTGGGCGCGCCCGGACCCTTTCGGATTCTGAACTTATCCCTCAAAATACCCTTTCCGTCGGAGCTGGCGATGATCCGCCCCTCGCGATCCACGAGCATGCAGCGGGTCAGTTTTTTCTCCTCGTCCGTCAACCGCACCGCATTCACAACGGCGGCGGCTTGGGTGCCCCAGTCAAAAAAGATCCCGAGCGCGCCGATGACTTTGCCGTTGGCGCGGCCTCCCTCGCGCACCGCGGTCGAGTAAGTCGCCACCTGCTGGCCGCCAAGACGGGAAGCCACCTCGATGTTCTGCGCGGAGTAATCATCTCCCGAACCCGTGGCCAGGGCGTCCCGGAACCAGGCCTCCTCGGACACGCTGCTCCCGATGACTCCCGGGTAAAGCCCGGGGCGGCCGTTGGCGACAACGTTGCCGGCGAGGTCTGCGATCCACAGGTCCAGGTAGACGGTGTAGCTGTTGAGAATGACCGCGAGACGCTCGGACGCGAACTGCCGCTTCGACTCGTCTGCCAGCGCCAGCGCTTCAACTACCGCCTGGTCGGTGGCCCACCAGCGCACATCACAGGAGCGCTCGTAAAGGTTCCTGTCAATAATGTCGATCATGTTCAACGCCAGATCTTTCAGGCGCTGACCTCTGGCCTCGTCGAGCTGGGTCATCATGATCTCGCCCACCTTGTTTAGATCAGCGATGGACGTGGCCAGATCCTTGCTCATCTCGTGGGAGATGTCAGAGATCCGATGCGACACAGACTTCACTTCCTTGGCCACAACTGCAAACCCCACCCCTGCGGAGCCAGCCCTGGAGGCTTCAATCAGCGCGTTCAAGGCGAGGATGCGAATCTCGTGAGTGATCGAGTTAATGGATATCAGCTTGCGGCTGGTAATAGCGCCCACGTTTTGGGACAGCTCCATTAGTTTCTCGTGTTCAGACATAGGACAGGTGTGCGCCTTCGGGACAAAAAGGGTTTAGTTGCAGTGCTTCGGACACGGCACCCAAATGACCGCTTCAGCCCGGCGAGACCGCCGCTAAGGCGCCATGGATGCCGGCTCCCCCAAGACAGGGAGTCATGAATTGCCGGTGTTTACAATATACAATACCTTTGCTAAGCGGGCGGACTGTAATGTAGCGCCTTTCCCAAAAAACGTGTTGAAAGGCGCGGCAGGCCCCTCAATTCAGGATCTAGCGCGCAAAAACGCTGGCTTTGGATTCTTTTCTACGCGACTTGAAGCAACACTGGTTCATTATTGACCCTTTAGGAAAAATATCATGTCCACCGCCGATACTTTACACGCTAAATACAAACTCGCGGCTCCGCCGGAAAACGTGGTGCGTCTGGCAAAACTCGTCCAAGGCGCCTTCGCCAGCAACGCTCAGGAAATCGCAGTCATCATCAAGGCGGATCCCTCGCTCACCGCCCGGGTGATTAATGTAGCCACCCGCGGGCGTGACATTGAGATGGACATCGACTCTGCGGTGGCCCGTATCGGGGTGCACCAGATTACCCTGGTCGTGTTGACGGAGCTTCTCCTGCACGCGGTGAGCAAAACCTTCGCGACCATGCTGCGGCTTACCTTGGAGGCCCGGGAGATCCTCAGCGCTTCCGGGGATCAGGTGGTCGGGTGCATCCAGTTCAAGGGCAAGGCTAACGGCCGTGTTTTCCTACGCATCCCCTCGAAGGCAGCCGAATGGATCGTACCCCGGTTTTTGGGGAAAGACCTGCCGATGGAGCCGGCCGAACTGCTTCCGGACGTGGTGGGAGAGATTCTGAACATCGTCGGCGGAAACTTCAAATCCAACCTCGTGGACGCAGGCCTGAGCTGCTCGCTGAGTGTACCCCAAGTCGATACGAGGCCCGGCTTCAGCGCTGAGGTTGGAGACGACGAGTTCCACCTCGCCCTGCCCCTGGCGACCGAAGGCACGGGACTCTTCCTCGATTTGATCATCTCCCCAATCGCCGGCTAATTTTATTGAGTACGTTTATGAGCAAAAAGATTCTCACAGTAGACGACAGCAAGATGGTGCGGATGATCGTCACCAGCACCTTTCAGGCGTTTGATTGCGTTGTGGTGGGCGCAGCGGATGGCGCCGAGGGAGTGGAGGTCGCCTTGAAGGAAAAGCCGGACATCATCTTCCTGGACATCACGATGCCAGTGCTCAACGGGATCGAGACGCTCGCCAAGATCCGGGCGACTCCCGAAATTGCAGCGATTCCCGTGGTGATGCTGACGGCGGAGTCCGACGGCCAGCGCCTCGGCATGGCGGACCAGCTCAAAGTGAGCGGGTACATCGCCAAGCCCTTCAAGGGGGAGCAGTTGATTGAACTCACCAAGGGTATTATTCCGCTGGTGCTGAAGGGCGCCCCGCCCAAGGCCCCACTGCCCAAGGCGCCCCTCCCCAGAAGACCCTAGGGCGTGCTCACGCTCAGATGAAGCTCCGTGCAGAAAGGGAACCTCGCGGGCTCTTCTCAAAGCACTCTTGATTTGGGGACAGATCCGCCGATGTCACAGATTTAACAGATGAGACGGAAACAGAAAAATATCTGTGACATCTGCGGATCACTGCCCGTTCCGCGAGGAATCAGCGAAAGGTTACCCACAGTGAACACCCCCTGTGCAGCGCTGCCGAAACGCCGCGCCCGCTGGGTGGCTGACGTCCGTTTTCTCTTATGAATCATCCTTCGGAATTAAATTTAGCTTCTGTAAGCGAATGGCTCACGCAGGCCGTTCAAGACGTTTCAGAAACCATGTTTGGCCAGGCTGGATTTCCGGCCGAACTGCCGGCCGAGAGCGCCCCGACCGGAAGTGTGTTGGTCGCCTGCATTGGAATCCGGGGAAACTTCCAGTTGGAGGTTGCGATGTATTTCCCCCAGTCTCTGGCGGGACGCCTCGCCAGCATTTCCCTCGAGACGCCAGCAGAGGAACTCGACGAGAAGATGGTGAATGATGTTGCCGGTGAGTTCAGCAATATGGTCGTGGGTGCGGTCAAATCCCGGGTTTCCGATCTCGAATTATCCTGTTCCATGACGGTTCCCCGCGTCGTGCGTTCCACGCTGGACGCACAGGAATCCGCGCAGAAGGTGCAGGCGGCCTTGGCCGTCATCCGGGGAAGCGCCGGTCCCCGCAAACAGGCCTCGCCCGGCCCCAGCCGGTTGGCGTTTCACGTGGGTGAGGGCCTCCTGTTGGTCGACGTCTACCTGTAAAGCCGCGGCGCTCCGGGGCGTAAAGTGCAGCGGAGAGCGAGACCTTAAACCGGTTGACCAGATCTTGGAGTGCCGTCGGCATCCAGATGTCGAGGTGAACTCGGCGCCAGTTGGCGGGTTGCCTTAGGCGCCCCGGACGGTTCCTTGCACCGCTGGAAAATGTGCTCCGCGAGCGCCGTGCCGCCTGAAGCCGCCTCGCTCGCATTCCGGCTGATCTCTCTGGAGTTGCTGGTCTGTTTCTCCAAAGCGGCCGCAATGGCCGTGTAGAGATTACTGATTTGTGTGATGACCTCGCTGCTCTCAGTCGGCGCTTGTACCGCCCTGTCCGTGGGTTCCTGAAATCCCCTGTTGGCTGCAAAGCCCCGTTTCAGGCGCGTTCCGCACGAGATGGAACCGCTTCCGCCGGCCGTTTTGCCTTGCGACCAAGCGAAACATCAAACATCTTCGCCTTCTCAGCTAGACAACAAATCAGCAAGCGCAAAAATGATAAACAGGCTTACTTTACGAGGAAAATTTAACCTGTTGATCCTCCTTTTCTCAGCGGGGGCATTGTTGTTTGGCTTCGCTTCCCTCCGAATGATTGCCACCGTGAAGGTCAACGGCCCGCACTACGACCTCATCGTCAAAGGCAAGGACCTGCAGGCAGACATCCTCCCGCCGCCCGCCTACATTCTCGAGTCCTACGCGGTTGTGTTGCAATGCCTCAACGCCGCCACGCCCGAGGCCCTGACCACGCTGGTGGAAAAAGGGGATGCACTGCGAAAGGATTTCACGGATAGGTACACCTACTGGGAAACCCAGCTTCCCGACCCAGCCATGCGCAAGCTCCTTTTAGAGGACGCACGCACTCCGGCGCTCGAGTTTTTCAAAGTGCGGGACTCTCAGTTCAATGCCGCACTCAAAACCGGGGACCGCGAGAAGGCCGGCAAGATCTTTAGCAGTACCCTCCAACCCCTCTACGACAAACATCTCGCAGCGATCCTTAAGCTCGTCGAGAACGCCAACAAGTTCACTGCGGAGGAAGAAAAAAGCGTTGCGAAACTCATCAGCGGTGCGACCGGACTGCTGCTGCTCACGCTTGGGGCCGTGGTCCTTGTGGTGGTACTGCTCTCTCGCGCGGTGTCTTCCAGCATTATCGGCACGGTGAAGCTCACGGCCCAGGTCCTAGATTCTGTGGCCCAAGGGGACTTCAGGCAGAGCCTTGTCCAGAACACGGATGATGAGATGGGACAGATGGCCCGCTCCGTCAACCAGATGGTGGAATCCATCCGCTCCGTTTTGTTGAAGGAAGTGGTGGACTGGAAGGTCGTGGCTGAGAACCAGCAGAAGGCGCTTCTGGAGAAAGAGGCGGCCGTCCTTTTGCAGCAGAAGGCACAAAAGCTTCTGGCGACCGTCAACGCCGCTGCTTCCGGGGACCTGACCCAGTCGGTTTCCGTCAGTGGCTCAGACGCAATCGGGCAGGTAGGAGAGGGACTGCAAAAGCTCCTGGAGTCCTTCCGGAGCAGCATCCAGTCCTTCGCGGGCGCGAGCAACCAGCTTTCCTCCTCCTCAGGGCAGATGTCTCTGGTGAGTGCGGATATGAGCGCGGTGGCGGAGGAAACCGCAGCACAGTCCACGACGGTGGGTGCGGCTGCCGAGGAAGTTTCCAAGAATCTCCAGACCGTTGCAGCGGGTGCCGAGGAAATGTCTGCAAGCATCAACGAAATCGCAGGAAATGCGGTGGAGGCTGCGAAGGTGGCCAGTGATGCGGTCAAGATTGCAAGCTCGACCAACCAGACCATTCTTAAGTTGGGAAATTCCAGCGCGGAGATCGGGGAGGTTATCAAGCTGATCACCTCCATCGCCCAGCAAACAAATCTTCTCGCTCTGAACGCCACGATCGAAGCCGCTCGGGCGGGCGAGTCGGGTAAGGGCTTTGCAGTAGTCGCCAATGAGGTCAAGGAACTCGCCAAGGCTACGACCGAAGCTGCCGAGGACATCAGCCGGAAGGTGGAGGCGATTCAAACGGACGCGAAGGGAGCAGTGGAAGCAATCGAGCAGATCACCGGCGTGATTGCGCACGTCAACGAAATCGCCAACCTGATCGCCAACTCCGTGGAGGAGCAGACCGCCACCACCAACGAAATCAGCCACAACGTCACTGAGGCGGCCGCAGGCAGTTCGGAGATCGCGAGGAATATCGCCGGGGTGGCGACCGCAGCGGAAGCCACCGCCAAGGGGGCGGCCGACAGCCAGGTTGCGGCTCTGGATCTCTCCGGCATGGCCGACGAATTAAAGCAGCTCGTCGGTCGGTTCCGCTTCGAGGCCTAGAACAAATGCAGTGTGGATGACTTTTTGCTGTCAGTCCGCTATCTCGCAGGTGCCTGCCGCGGGCCTTCCGCCACAAAGACGGGCTTTCCGCCCAGCCACGTTTTGAGGACGTGCGTGTCCGCGAGCCGCTCAAGGGGACACTCGAGCACGTCCCGGTCGAGGAGCACCATGTCGGCAAACTTTCCGGGCTCCAGCGAGCCGGCCTCTTTCTCAAGCAGCAGGATGCGGGCGTTGTTGCTTGTAAACAGCCGGATCGCCTCCTTTCGGGACAGCCCGCCCTCGGGATGGAGCGGACCCTCCAGCGAGCGGCACTGCCGGGAAACTGCGATCCACATGCCCAGCCAGGGATTGTAGGGATTGATGGAACGGAGGCTGCCGATTTTCTGCATGTGGTCGCTGCCGCCGCCCACGGGCACCCCGGCGTCAAAAAGGGCACGGAGCGGCTGGAACCTCGAGAGGCGCTCCCAGCCGAACTGCTTGAGCAGCGTGGCGCCGTCAAGGTGGAACCAGATGGGCTGCAGGTCGATGACCGCCCCCAGGCGCGCCGCCTTTGCGATGCTGTCCGGGTTCATGAAGTTGCAGTGCGTGATGCAGGGCCGGGTCTCGCGCAACGGCAGTTCGCGGCCGACCTCCTCATAGGCCCCCAGCAGGGTTGCCACCGCCGCGTCTCCCACACTGTGCGCTGTAAACTGCATCCCCTTGGAGGCCACCGCGCGCACCATGCGCACCAGCGTTTCGGTGGGTATCTGTTGCACGCCGCGGTAGGCGGGGTCGCTGATGCCGTACATTTGGCTTACGCCCCACGGCTGTTCCATGAAGGCGCTTCCTGTCAGCATGCCGCCGTCCAGCCACACCTTGGTCCCGATGATTTGCAGCAGCGGGTCGGGCTTGCGCAGCGGGTGGGCGGCGATTTCCTCGATCGCCAACTCGGTCGTACGCCACTGGGCGCCAGTGGAAAACGTGTGCGACAGCCGCAGCCTGACGCTCAGCGAATCGCTGTCCCTGAGTTTTGAGTAGATCGCGATGTTGCCCTTGCTGGCGCCCCGGTCCGCGATGGTCGTAAACCCAACGCTGTTGTAGTCAGCAAACAGCTTGCGCACCAGTTCCAGCGTTTCGGCAGCGTCCGGACTCTTGCGCGGAGCGGGCGCATTGATCTTCGGCGAAAAGGTGCGTAAGAGCCCGGTCGGGTTGCCTTGCTCGTCCCGCTCCACCCTTCCGGGACTGCCCTCGGGCAGTGCAAACTTCGCGTCAATGCCGGCCAGTTGCAGTGCCAGCGAATTCAGCATCGTGTCCGGGCCCGTCCGAAAGGCGACGGGATGCCGTGGCGCGACGCGGTCCAGCTCCTCCCGGGTCGGGTAGCGCTGCTCCCGCAGGCGCGTGATAAAAACCTGGCTGACTCCGATCAGCGACCCCTCGGGCACGACCCGGGTTCTCTCGGCAATGTACTCGAGCAGGGACGCAATGTCGCCAATGTCCGGAATGGGATGGTCAAACTCGGTTGTGGCCGCCCCCACCGGATGGCTGTGCGAGTCCATGAGCCCGGGCAGGACCATCCCGCCCTGGAGATCGACCAGTTCGGTGGCGCCGTCCTTGAGCGAAAGCACGTCCTCATTGCTTCCCACGGCCGTGACCCGGTCCCCGGTCACGGCGATGGCTTCCGCGATGGAAAAGCGCTCATCCACCGTGACGATCCGCCCGTGGTGGAGGATCAACGAAGGCGCGGCCAGGGCATTCGCGGCTGAAAGAAAAAGCGCGGCGAGGACGTGCGCTGCAAACGCGGGAACGGCGGCGCCCAAGGGGACGCTGCTCTGCTCAGAGGGAGAGGTGGGGGTGCACATTTTGGGGGGAGACGGCAGGTGAACCCTGGGGCTCCCAACCTGTCCAGACTATTGCACCGCGCCAGATTTTGCACGGGGCGGAGCTGCGCACGCGGGGCGCAGGAAAGCGGGTTGCGTGGAGACTCAGGCGCGGACGTTGAGCACTGTCCCCGCCATCTTGTCGGCCGTGCGCAGGGAGATCGCGTTGGCCTTCAATGCGTACACGGAAAGCAGCCGGTCCACGGCGTCTCCGACAGGGTCCGCACCGTCTCCGGAGGAGAAAGCCTTTGCCTGAACGCCACCGGAGCGAAGCTCGCTTTGGTTGACGATGAGCCGGTGGGTGTCTTCTGTCAGCAGATTTGCAGAGTTATGGGCCGCAGCGTTTTGCCGCACGACTGCCGCCTTCATGCCCGAGGCCGCCAGATTGTAAACGGAGGAGATGGTCACTGTTGTGGGGGGCCGGCAGAACCGGGAGGGCCTGGGGTGGCCGGGAGTGAAATGGTGCGCGGTGCAGGGTTTGAACCTGCGACTTCTTGCGTGTGAAGCAAGCGCTCTACCGCTGAGCTAACCGCGCAACTAGGCTTCAAAGCTTAGTGATGGCGGGACGGTTGGCCAGTAAAAAGTCCGTCCCCCGGCGGGAGGCCGGTTTTTCAGCGCCCCGCCTGTCCGGCGTCCAACACCGGGGCGATCTGCTCCGGGGTGGGGCGGCCGGGGGGGAGTTCCAGCAACTGGATGTTCCGGAAGTGAATCTCGGCCCCTTCGGACTCGAGGCAAAGGTACCCCTTCTTGACGCTGGAGCCGCTGACGCCGTTGACGAATTTTCCGTTGATGGAGAGCTTCACTGTGCCGTCGACGCAGACCACGTCGTAGGTGTTCCACTCGCCCTTGCCCTTGCAGCGCATTTCAACGGACATACTGCGGCGGCCCCGCGGGTTTTCGGGGGTGAGCTCCAGACCGTTGGCGCCGAAGAGTTCTCCCGAGACATAGCCCGGGTGCCTTGGGGTGCCGTCCTTTTCGGGGTTTAAGCGCGGCCATTCCAGCTCCAGCATCTGGACTTCCAGGCCTTTCGGCAGAGGGCGTTTGGGCGCAGGAGTGGCGTCGCTCCAAATGAAGACGCCAGAATTCCCCCCAGCCTCCATGTGGCGCCACTCGATGTGCAGCAGGAAGTTTTCGTACTGCCTTTCCGTGCGCAGCACGCCAATGGGGTGCCCGCTGCAGACAAGCAGCCCCTCGTGCACCGTCCAGGTTTCCTTGCTGGTGTTGACATCCACCCAGCCGGTCAAATCCTCGCCGTTAAAGAGGGGCGTGTACGGCGGCGCCTGGCCGGCGGCACGGGGCTCAAGGGTGGACAACAGGACCAAACAGGCGGCGGCCTGCGCAAAGGATGGAAGGCGCATGAAGGGTGCTCAAAAGGGGTTAGTTTGCGCGGGTCAGGTCGTAGGCGTGCACCCCTTCCCGCGCGCGGACGAAAATCCTGCCGCCGGCGATGGTGGGGGAGGGCACCCAGAGCGCGCGGACGGTGGCTTTTGCAAGCTCGACCCTTTCTGCGGGGGAGGCGGCCAGCATCAGGAGGGTGTTGCCGTTGTTGATGATTGCGAAAAGCTTACCATCAGCAAGCACCGGCGAGGTGATGGAGGAGGGCACCTTCTGGGTCCAGGCGACCTTGCCGTTGAGCAGATTGACACAGCGGTGCTCGCCGTCCTCAAACAGGTAGGCGTGCCCCTCGAACAGCACGGGACTCGACTGGGAACGGCGGGCGTCGGTCGGGTGGTTCCACAGCAGTTCGGCCCCGGTTGCGCTGAGGTGGTAGGCCGCAAAGCCGAGGCTTTCGTTACTGGAGAGGGCAGCCATGTGGTCCCCCTGAATCGCTGGAGTCGAATCCCCTCCGCCCGGAGTGGTCCAGCGGATCTGGCCGGTGGCGGGGTCGACGCAGGCGATTTCGGAACGGCCGCTGGCGAGCAGAAGTGGCTTGTCTCCATGACTCCACACCGCCGGCGAGGCGTTTGTGCCACCGACCTGGGGCTGCTCCCAGAGCGGCGTCCCAGTGGCCGCCTCGTAGGCCAGAAGCTTGCCGGCTTGAATGAAGACCTTGCCGTCGACAACCAGCGGCGAGGAACCCGGGGCCTTCGAAGGGAGGGGCTGGGACCAGACCGGCCTGCCCGACTCGGCGTCCACCGCATAGAGGTGGGTGCTGCCGATCGCGAAGACAAGCCCGCCGCTGACGCAGGGCGTGCTCGAACAGTTTCGGCCCTTGGGCTCGCCGGGTGATCTGGCCATCCAAAGCGTCTTTCCCGTATCCCCATCCAAACAGACGACCGTGTCCTCCGCCACCCGTCGCGAAGCGGGCACAGCCTCCAATACAGCTTGTTGAACATGTTCCGCAAAACCCTGTGAACGGACCCAGCCCTCGAACTCCGCCTGCGAGGGGAAGGGCTTTTCGACGCGTGTC
>CAMCIN010000012.1 GCA_945874745.1 Akkermansia muciniphila
CCCCGCATGGACTTTTACCTCAAGGAGGCAGGTTTGCGCGTCACCCGAGAGCTCGCCGAACTCTCTGCCGCACAGGCCGCCTCCGAGTCCACGCATCTCGATGCCCTGCTCGCGTTCGCGGAACGCGCCTGGCGCCGCCCCCTGGTCCAGAGCGAGCGCGAAGCCATCCTCGCCTCTTACCACTCCGACCGCACCGACGGCGCCAAGCACGATCCCGCCCTGCGCGCCGCCCTCGCCCGCGTCCTTTCCTCGCCCTGGTTTTTGTATCGCGTCGAACAACCGGCCACCGGGCCACGCTGGCAACCGGTCTCCGGCGACGAACTGGCCACGCGCCTGAGCTTCCTCCTTTGGGACTCCATGCCGGATGATACGCTCCGCGCGACCGCATCCAAACTCCGCGAACCGGGGGTGCTCGAGGCGCAGTTGCAACGCATGCTCAAAGACGAACGCGTTCGTGGAATGGCCGGGGAGTTTGGCGCGCGCTGGTTGGGCGTCCGCGATTTCGTCGCAAACCACGGACGCAGCCTCAAGGACTTCCCAAGCTTCACCCCAGCCGTGCGTGATTTGCTCGCCGAGGAACCAGTGCGCTTTTTTGAAGACTCCCTGCGCAACGACCGGCCGGTGGACCAACTGCTCACCGCCGACGCGACCATTCTCAACGACGCGCTCGCGAGCTTTTACGGCATCCCGGGAGTGAAGGGCAACGAGTGGCGTCGCGTCGAAAAGCTTTCCACGCACGGTCGCGGCGGCGTGCTAGGTCTCGGCGCCGTGCTCGCCAAACAATCGGCGGCCGCCCGGACCAGTCCCATCAAACGCGGCGCATGGCTCGCGCACTTACTTGGCGACCGCCTGCCCAAACCGCCCGCAAGCGTACCTCCCCTTCCCGAGACCCCGCCGGAAGGGCTCACCGTCCGCGAGTTGACCGCGCGGCACCGCGAAGACCCCAGCTGCGCAGGCTGCCACGACCGGATTGATCCGTATGGTCTCGCGTTTGAGGGCTTCGACGCCATCGGAAGGCTGCGCCCCGCCAACCAACTCCAACCGGGCGAAAGCCGCTCGACCTTGCGCGACGGCACAGTCGTCGACGGCTTCGCGGACATACGCAACTATGTGGTGGGTTCCCGCCAGCAGGACCTTTTGAAGACGCTCGCCCGCAAGCTCACCGGTTACGCACTGAGCCGTGCGGTGCTTCCCTCTGACCTCGCCCTCGTCGAGGAATTGACCAAGACCCTTGTCAAAGGCGGCCACTGGTCCGACGCCCTGCTCGTCCTTGTGCGCAGCGAACAATTTCAATGCATCCGGCCGGCCACCACCACCGCCGCCAACACTCCCTGACCGACCGACCGGACAACGCAACCCCGCCGCTCAAAACCGCGATTCCGAGTCCTCAACCCACCCCCACCAATGAACATCCAACGCAACCAATGGCTGCTCAGCCGCCGCCACGCGCTCCGCGGTATCGGCGCCACGCTCGCACTACCCCTGCTCGAGTGCATGCGCCCGTTGCGGGCCGTCGCCGAGGCCGCCGAAAACAAGCCGCCCACGCGCACGCTGGTCACCTTCACCGGAATGGGATTCCATTCGAAACACTGGTGGGCCAACGGTGAGGGCGCGACGATGGAACTCGGGCCCTGCCTCGAGCCGCTCCATCCGTGGCGCGAAAAGATGGTTTTCCTCCGCGGCCTCTGGAACGAGCAGGCCAACAACGGGGTCATCCACTGCATGCAGACTGGGAACATGCTCAGCGGCGCCACCATGGCCAAGACTGAGGTGCACACCGGCATCAGCTTCGACCAGGTCATGGCGCGCCAGATTGGCGACCGGACACGGATCCCCTCGCTCGTGCTGGGCTGTGAGGACGCGGTTCCGGGCCTTCAAGATGGGCACCCCCTGCTCTACGGCTCGCACATCTCTTGGACCTCCCCCGTCTCCCCTACCTGGACAGAAACCCGGCCTGCGCTCGCTTTTGACCAGTTGTTCCGCACCGAACGCGGCAGGGACAACCGGCGCGTTGTCGATGCAGTGCTCGAGGACGCCCGTTCGCTGCAGCGCAAACTCTCCAGCGCCGACCGCCAGCGTTTCGAGGAGTACCTCGGCTCCGTCCATGAGATCGAAGGCCGCATCAAACGGGCCGGACAGCAAAAGCAGGCGGGCGGTTGGAAACCCACCCTGACCGCACCGGACCGGCCCCGGCCTGCCGACGGCATCCCTGCCGACCTTCCGGAGTACTGGAAGCTGATGAATGACATCCTCATTCTCGCCTTCCGCACCGATTCCACCCGGATCGCCACCATGAAGTACTGCAACGACGCCTCGACCATCGTGCACGCCCACCTCGGAATTCGCGACCATCATCACTACATCGCGCATTCCCAACCCCAGGATCTCGTGGCACTCAACCAGTTCTTCATGGCCCAACTCGCCTATCTCTGCGAGCGGATGTCGGAGATCAAGGAAGGCGAGAGCACCCTGCTGGACAACACGTCCCTCATGCATTGCTCCAGCATGCTGCACGGCAACCACGACTCCAAACAGTTGCCAGTACTCCTACTCGGAGGCGCCGGAGGAAACCTCCGTGGAGGCCGCGTTCTGGACTACACCGACCAGCCCAACCGACGCATGTGCAGCCTTTTCCTAAGCCTCATGGAGTGGGGCGGCCTGAAGCTCGACCGCTTCGGCGACTCCTCGGAAATTCTCCCCGCCATCTAAGCGCAGTTGCACTCGAAACCTTATCGACCGCTCCCCACCAGTTGCTTGGAAAGACCCCTCCTCCCCATGAAACATTTCCGGACAAGCTTCCAAAGGATCCTCACTGTTTACGTACTCGCCTTGCTCAGCCTCGCGAACGGAGTGCACGCAGCTGCCTTGAGCCAGGAGGAGGACGCCTTCACCAAATCGGTGCAACCGATCCTCAACGAATTCTGCGTCACGTGCCATTCCACGGAGAAACAAAAGGGCGACCTGGATCTCGAACGGTTCAAGACGCTCGACCAAATCCGACGCGACCCCTCCGTATGGGAACACGCCCTCGAGCAGATCCGCGACAAGGAGATGCCCCCAAAGGACAAGCCAAAGCCCACTCCGGAACAGCTGCAACTCCTCACCCACTGGATGCAGTCGACTCTCGACGCCGCCGCTCTCTCAAACGCGGGCGACCCGGGACCCGTCGTGCTGCGACGGCTCTCGAACATGGAGTACACCTACTCGGTACGGGATCTCACTGGCGTTGCGACTTTGGATCCGGCCAAGGAATTTCCGGTAGATGGTGCAGCCGGGGAGGGCTTCACCAACGCAGGTGCAGCGTTGGTGATGTCCCCCTCGCTGTTTGGCAAGTATCTGGAGGCGGCCAAGGGCGTCGCCACCCACGCCGTCCTGACACCAACCGGCCTGCGCTTTTCCGAGGGTACCTCCTCGCGGGACTGGACCAACGAGATCCTTGAAAACATCCGCTCCTTCTACGCACGCCACTCCGCCGACGGCGCAGCCGTCAACTCCGTCCAGCAAGGCATCAAAATGGAAACAGGAGCGGGAGGACGGCTGCCCTTGGAGCGCTATCTCGACGCGCTACAGGGGAAAGCGGAAGCCGGATCTCTCAGCCCCAAGTACCTCGCAACCCTGCGCGCAGCTTTCGCCCAAGGGAGCCCCGCGCCTGTGTTCGACAATCTCCGCGCCAAGTACACTGCCAAGACCCTCTCCGCAGCCGACATCGAGCCCTGGCAAAAGTCACTCTGGAAGCTCAACAGCATCGGGCACCTCGGCAAGGTCGGCGGGCCGAAGTCCTGGATGGAACCCGTGTCACCACTGGTCGCCACACACGAAGTCCGCCAAAAACTGACTCCTTCCGCCGATGGCAGCGACCTCACCGTCTACCTTTCCACAGGGGACGCCGGCGACGGCAACACAGAGGATTTTGGGGTATGGGAAAATGTGCGCCTCGTCGCGCCGCAACGCCCCGACCTCCCGCTGCGCCACCTTCCCGCCGTCCTCCAAAGACTCGCGCTACGCCGAGCCGACATCTCGGCCTCCGTAGTGCGCTGCCTTGCTGCGGCCCACGAGGCGGACAGCTCCAACGAGAGAACCGATCCGATGAAACTCGCGGCGAAACACGGGGTTGAAAGCGACCTGCTCACCGACTGGCTGAACCTCCTCGGACTCGGTTCAGCTGGAGATGCGAAATTGGGCACCCTCCTCACCAAAAAGATGACCGGCACCCCGGACTACAATTTTATCAAGGGCTGGACCGGCGACGCTGCGCTCAGCATCCTCGCCAACTCCTCGGACCAGACCGTCGACATCCCGGGCACGATGAAGCCCCGGAGCGTCGCCGCGCATCCCTCTCCGAAACTCGCGGCGGTGCTCGCGTGGAAAAGCCCTGTCGAAGGCCGTCTCCAGATTTCCGGCAGCATTCAGGACATCCACACCGCGTGCGGTAACGGTGTCACTTGGACGCTGCAGGTGCGGCGCGGCAACAACCGCGACACGCTCGCCAGCGGCACCAGCGACGCGAACAAAACCATCCCACTCGGGGTCCATCAAAACGTCCGCATCAGCCCTGGGGACGCCGTCGTCGTCGTCATTGGGCCGAAGAATGGCGACCACAGCTGCGATGCCACCGCAGTCGAGCTCGTCATCAAAGGCGAGGGCTTGGAATGGAGCCTCGCCTCCGACGTTTCACCCGACATTCTCGCGGGCAACCCACACGCGGACAGCCACGGCAACAAAAACGTGTGGCATTTCTTCGGCGAAAGCCCCGAGGAATCCTTCCAGACGGCGGTTCCCAAAGATTCGCTTATCGCGCTTTGGCGCGAATCCAGAGACCCCGCAGCCCGGGAAGAGATCGCGCGCCGCTTCCAGAAACTGCTCCAGTCGGGGCCGTCGTCGCCCGCCGCGGACAGTCCCGATGGCAAGATGGTTGCCGACCTTCTGGCCCTCAACGGACCGCTCCTCCGCTCCGCACTCCGCAACACCGCCAGCGGCGACGCCGGCACCTTCTCCGAGTATGGAATTGCGTTGAATCTCTTTGGAAACCACCCGAATGGCCCCGCCGTGGGCCCTGAGCTTCTTTGTGTGAAAGCACCTTCGCTGGTGGCGGTCCGGATCCCGGCCCAACTGGCGCTGGGCGCGGAACTGGTGGCCACCGCGCGCCTGCATCCCGAAAGCGGTCCAGATGCAAGCGTTCAGATGCAGGTGCTCACCTCCAAACCCGGCTCGATCACCGGCTTACAGACCAGCGCTGCCGCCACCCGTGTGGAAAACGGCGCATGGACCTCCAGCAACACAGCCGTCGCATTCAACGCGCCAGTGGTGGTGCAGGACGGCAGCCGGGCCCGTGACCGTTTCGAAAAGGACTTCGCGGAGTTCCGCCGCATTTTCCCAATCGCGCTCTGTTACACCAAGATAGTGCCCTCGGACGAGGTGGTCACCCTCACCCTGTTTCACCGTGAGGACGAACCTCTGGTGCGCCTGATGCTCGACGACGCCGAAAAAGCGAAACTCGACCGGTTGTGGGAAGAGCTACACTTTGTGAGTCAGGGAGCCCTCACGCTGGTGGATGCGTTCGAACAGATCTGGCAGTTCTCGACCCAGGACGGGCCGGACAAACCAAACGGAGACAAACGGCTCGCGCCGCTCCGGGAGCCGATCATGCAGGGCGCCGACGCCTTCCGCAAACTGCTCGTCGCCAGCGAACCAACACAGCTCTCGGCCGCTGTCGAGTTCGCCGCGCGTGCCTGGCGCCGCCCGCTCACCCCGGCAGAAAATGAGGCGCTCCGGACCCTGTACAAGAGCCTCCGCGCGCAGTCCATTTCCCACACGGAAGCGATCCGCATGGTGCTCGCCCGCACTCTGGTTGCGCCCGCCTTCCTCTACCGTGGCGAACATCCCGGAGAGGGCTCCAAAGCAGCTCCAATCAATGCGTGGGAACTGGCGACGCGGCTGAGTTACTTTCTGTGGTCCGGCCCGCCGGACGCGGCGCTGCTGGCCGCCGCGCAGGATGGCTCGCTGCTCAAGCCCGAGGTGCTGGCTGCCCAATCCCAACGCATGCTGAAGGATGCACGCGTCCGCCGGTTGGCGACGGAATTCGGCTGCCAGTGGCTGCACGTGCGTGATGTCGCCGTGTTGGATGAGAAAAGCGAACGCCACTTTCCCACCTTTGCCTCCATCCGGGGCGCGCTGCAGGAGGAGGCGGTCCTGTTCTTCACGGATTTCTTTTCCCAAAACCGGTCCGTGCTTTCGCTGCTGGATGCCGACCATACCTATCTCAACGGGGAACTCGCCGCGCACTACGGTCTGGAGGCAAAGGGTCCGGAATGGCAGCGGGTGGAGGGGCTGCGTGCCATGGGGCGTGGAGGCGTTCTGGGCTTCGGCAGTACCCTGGCCAAACAAAGCGGTGCGTCCCGCACCAGCCCCATTCTGCGCGGCAACTGGCTGAGTGAGGTGGTCCTTGGGGAAAAACTGCCGCGCCCGCCGAAGGGCGTTCCCATACTCCCTGAGGAAGCGCCGAAGGGGCTCACCGAGCGGCAGTTGATCGAGAAACACAGCGCCGACCCGGCCTGCGCGAACTGCCACAGACGGATTGATCCCATGGGCTTTGCCCTCGAAGGCTTCGATGCGATCGGCCGGAGCCGTACCAAGGACTCCACGGGCCTCGCCATCAACACTGCCACCACGCTCCCCGACGGCACCGCCATCAACGGCCTCGCCGGCCTGCGGGATGCGCTCCTCACGAAACGCTCCGACGACTTCGAGCGCCAGTTCTGCCGCAAGTTGCTGGGCTTCGCCCTTGGCCGGAGCGTGCAGCTTTCTGACAAGCCGCTTCTCACCCGGATGCTCGCACAACTGAAGTCGAGCCGGCACGAGGTCGGCGAGGTGATCGACCTCATTGTCACAAGTCCGCAGTTCCGCGAAGTCCGCGGCCGCGCTCACGATACGCTCGCAGGAAACTAACCCCAAAAACATCCCAATTCCATGCAATCACACCGCTTCTCCCGCCGCAGTTTTCTCCGCGGCCTTGGCGTCACCATGGCGCTTCCTTGGTTGGAATCACGCAACGTGTGGGGTGACACGCCCGCGCGCAACAAGCCGGCCAGCGAGGCGCCGGTGCGACTCGCCGTGCTTTTCTCCGGCAACGGCTTTCACTCAAAGGAATGGTGGGCGAAGGGAGAGGGCAAAAACATGGAGCTGGGGAAGGTGCTCGAACCCCTTGGCGATTTCCGCGAAAAACTGCTCTTCGTGCGCGGGCTCTACCACGAAGAGGCGCGCAAGGGGAACATCCACAGCTCGCAAACCGGCAACATTCTTTCAGGTGCGCCGATCGCCTCGGGAGGCGAGATCCGTTCGGGCACCAGCATGGACCAGTTGCTGGCGCAGACCTACGGGCGCTCCACCAAGGTGCCCAGCCTGGTGCTGGGCTGCGAGCGGGCGAACCCGTCGGTGCACAAAAACTATTCGATGCTCTACAGCTCCCACGTCTCGTGGAGTTCCCCGACCACACCAACCCCGCTTGAGATCTACCCTTCCCTCGCCTTCGACCGGCTCTTCAAGGACGAGGTGGCGCGCGGCGACAAGAGCGTCCTCGACGCCGTCCTTTCGGATGCGCAGAGCCTGCGCCGCAACATCAGCACCGCGGACCAACGCAAACTCGACGAATACCTCGACTCGGTGCGCGACGTGGAGAAACGCATCGAGAACGCCGGGAAACGCGGCGAGTTGCAGGGCTGGCGTCCCACCCTGGAGAAGCCCGACATGAAACGGCCCGCGGACGGCGTACCTCAGGACATCGCCGAGCACATGCGTTTGATGTGCGATATTCTGGTGCTCGGCTTCCAAACCGACACTACGAGGATCACCACGTTGAAGCTTAACAACGACCACAGTGCCCTCCGCTTCCCCAACTTGGCGAGCATCCAGCAGCCGGGCAACGGGATCGACTACATGATCCACCACCTGCTCTCGCATTCCGATGCGGCCGACTGGCTGGCGGTCAACCAGTTCTTCCTGGAGCAGACCGCCTACATCGCGCGGAAGATGAACGCCATTCAGGAGGGCCCGCGCACGCTCCTGGACAACACCATGCTCATGCACTGCTCCAGCATGATGGCCGGCGCGAAACACGACAACGACCAGTTGCCGGTCATTCTCCTTGGCGGCGGCGGCGGCCGCATCCAGGGCGGCCGCGTGCTCGACTACAAGGACAAACCCGACCGCCAGCTTTGCCGCCTCTTCATGTCGATGATGGACAAGATGGACCAGCGCCCGGGCACCTTTGGCGATGCGAAGCAGATGCTGGAGGAGGTATGAGCCTGCCCGTGTGCACCCGGGCTCTTGTTTTTTTGGCTCTGGCTTGCTTGGCTGGGCCCGCCGCGGCTGCCGGTTCACCGACGCAGCCCAACGTCTTCTTCGTGGTCTTCGACGACCTCAACAACCGGATGGGTTGCTACGGCGATCCGGTGGCGAAGTCACCCAACCTGGACAGGCTTGCAGCTCGGGGCACGGTGTTTGCGCGGAACTTCTGTCAGCAGCCAATCTGCGGTCCATCGCGCGCTTCCTTCATGAGCGGGCGCCGGCCTGACTCGCTCGGCATCTGGAGCATGACGAAGTACCTCTACGATCTGCATCCAGATGCGGTCACAATCCCGCAATGGTTCATGCAGCACGGCTACACTTCCATGAGTATCGGCAAGGTACTTGGTGGCTACGGCAAGGAAGCGGACTTCAAGACGCTGAGCGTGCCGGATCGGCGCACGGGCGGAAAAACAAAGGATGAGTTTGCCTTGCCGAACGGGACCGCTTTGCCCCCGAATCTCGCTCAGGACCTGCTCTGCGAAAACCGCGATGTGCCTGACGACGCCTGTTTTGATTCGGTCTCGGCCAGCCTTGCGATCACCGAGTTGCGTGCGCTGGCACAAAAGCCGGAGCCGTTCTTTCTGGCGCTGGGTATCTTCAAGCCGCACACGCCCTACAAGGTGCCGAAGCGCTACTGGGACATGTATCGCCGCGAGGACATTCCGGCCATTGAGACGCCGGTACGCCCTCGTAACGCGCCCGAGATCGCCTTCCACGCAAACCACGAAATCCTCGGCGAACCGAGGGCGCCGCGCACACTCGATACGGAAGCTAAGCGCGAGATCCGCCACGGCTACTACGCCGCGATGAGTTTCGCCGACGCCCAGTTTGGCCGTGTGCTGGACGCGCTCGAGGAACTCAAGCTTCGGGACAACACTATTGTCGTCATCATTGGCGACAACGGCTTTCAACTCGGCGAGCACGACTGTTGGGGAAAGATGACCCTGTTCGGATGGGATGCCCGCGTACCGCTCATTATCAGCGCTCCCGGCGTCGGAAAGGGCGGGATGAAGACGGGCGCCATCAGTGAATTGATCGACATCTTTCCCACGCTCACGGACCTCTGCCGACTTCCCTCTCCTCCGAAGCTCGATGGCACCAGTCTCGTGCCGGTACTCAAGGATGCCACGGCATCTGTGAAAAGCGCCGCGCTCACGCAGCATCCGCGCCCCGCCCTTTACTGGGGTGGCGGTCCGCAGGCATTGCCGCAGGTGATGGGCTATGGATTGTTCACCGACCGCTGGAGCTACCATGAATGGCGCGATTTCAAAACCGGCCACGTCCTCGGCCAGGAACTCTACGACGAGCAAACCGATCCGCTCGAAACGGTGAATCTCGCCGGTACCGTCGATGCCGCGGCACAGATCCCCGCGCTTGCCGAGCAACTCAGGACCATCACCAAGGGAGGAACCCCATGAGACCGAGTTATTTCCTGATCTGCGGATTGTTGCTTGCTTCATTGTCGCCGCTCAGGGGCGATGAATCATCAGGCCGGAAGCCCAACGTCCTTTTCATCATTTCCGACGACCTCAAACCGTTGCTTGGATGCTACGGCACGTCTTGGATTCAGTCACCGCACATTGACCGGTTGGCGGCGCGGGGAACCGTTTTCAAGGCCAACTACTGTCAGGTGGCATTTTGCGCACCGACACGGTTCAGTCTGCTCACGGGTCTACGCCCCGACACCACCGGGGTGTACGCAAACCCAGACAGCGCGCAGGACATTCTCCGCACACGCCTGCCTGCCGTAGTGACGTTACCCCAGCTTTTTAAAAATCACGGCTACCTCACTCAGCCACTGCACAAAGTCTTTGACGGCCGTACCGTCGATCAAGGGCATGACGCTGCATCGTGGACGGTTCCCTACGGCCCCTGGGAGATGGCGCCCGGCGAAAAACCGGCCCCGGGTGGCTATCAGGATCCCGCGACGAAGGCCCGTCTTGCCGAGGCCCTCGCGCAGGGCAAGCCAGCCTCCGGCCCCGCCACAGAGGCGTGCGACGTCCCGGACAATGCTTATCACGACGGCGGAGTGGCCCAAACTGCGGCCAAGAGAATCCGCGAATTCGCGAGCAGCAAAGACCCCTTCTTTCTCGCCGTTGGCTTTGTGAAGCCGCATCTGGCGTTTATAGCGCCAAAGAAATACTGGGATCTGTACGACCGCTCCACGCTGCCACTTGCGCCGTTTCAAGAACTGCCCGCCAGCAGCCCGCACCACCACGCTTTCTACAGCAACTCTGGCGAGCTTCGCGAGCGGGACGGCGTGCCAAGAACCGGCCCGATCCCTGAGGCTATGCAGCGCGAACTCATCCACGGCTACGCCGCGTGTGTGTCCTACATCGACGCGCAGGTTGGTTTGCTGCTGAGGACTCTCGATGAGATGGGCATCGCTGAAAACACGGTCGTTTGCCTGTGGGGAGACCATGGCTTTCACCTCGGTGAGCATGGCCACTGGGGGAAAGTGACCAACTACGAAGACGCAGCCCGCGCGCCGTTGATTATCTCAGCTCCAAAGTTTTCAGGTGGCGTGAGGTCTCTTGCCCTCACCGAGCTTCTCGATGTGTATCCCACCCTCTGCGAACTCGCCGGCCTCCCAATTCCATCCCACGTACAAGGCAAAAGCCTGGTACCGCTGATGCGCGGCGAAGACAGGCTGTTGCACGAGGCTGCGCTCACGCAGATGAGCCACGGAAAAGGCAAGAATGGGACAATGGGCTGGTCCATCCGCACACCCCGCTACCGCTACATCGAGTGGCGGGCCGCCGATTTTAGCGCAGACATGCCCGTCTTTGGCAACCGGCTCCAAGCCCGAGAACTCTATGATTATCAGTCTGATCCGCTTGAGCGCGAAAATCTCGCCGGAGTGGCAGCGTACGCCAGCGTCTTAAAAGGACAGCAAGCCCTCTTCGACAGGATGCTGCCGCATCTACCAAGCCGCATAGAATAGGAAACCGAACATGCATTTCAGTTCCCCATTTCTGCATCTGGTGCCCGCGGCGTTTGGAGTGCAGGCACGTCAAATCTGCGGCGGCAGAAATTGTCCAAAAGGCAGCTCAGCGAAAACACCCCTCAACTCCGCAACCCACCTCCACCTATGATAATGCCCCCCCGCATCGTTGTTGCCCTCCTGTCTTTTGCCCTGGCACTCGCAACCCAAATCTTCGCCGCTGACACACCTGCGAAACGTCGGCTTCTCTTCACAGAATACGGAAAGGGACCGAACCGCTTTGTGGAAGTCGACGGCGATGGAAAACTGGTCTGGGAATTCAAGCCGCCGAGCACAGCCGTCATTTTCCAGACGCTGCCCAACGGCAACATCCTCTTCGGCTACGGCGGCCAGCCTACAGGGGTGCGCGAAATCACTTCACGCGGCGAGACGGTTTTTGACTACGTCAGCAAGTCCCACCAGGTCTTCGGGTGCGAGCGTCTCGCCAACGGCAACACACTCGTGGCCGAACAGGAACCGTGTCAGGCGCTGGAGGTGAATCCAAAGGGCGAAACCGTGCACGTCACCCCGCTAACCACCAACGCAAAGGGTTTTCACCTGCAGGTTCGCAACGTTCATAAGCTGCCAAACGGCAACATCCTCGCCGCACACGAAGGCGAGGGCGCCGTGCGCGAAGTCGATCCGCAGGGCAAGGTCGTATGGGAATACACCGGCGTCACCAACACGGGCGAGGCTCAGCGTCTCGCCAACGGCAATACCCTCATCTGCTGCGGCACCCAAAAGCGCCTCATCGAGGTCACGCCCGACAAACAGATCGCGTGGGAGTTCAAGGCCGAGGACGCACCCGAGCTTAACATCACCTGGGTTTCCAGCGTGCAGCAGCTCAAAAACGGCAACCTGCTTGTCGGCAATTTTATCCGGGGACAGGAAGGCAAGGGCGCCCATGCCTTCGAAGTGACCCGTGACAAGAAGGTCGTTTGGAAGTGGGAGGATCACACCCTCATCAAGTCGCTTACCACCGTGCGCGCCCTCGGAGAATAGGGCACGGCCTGACCCATCGCGACCTTCCATCGAATCCCCTTCCCATGCCAACCGTTGCCATCACCGACTACACGTTTCCCGATCTCTCTCTTGAGGAGGCCGTTCTCCGCCCCGCAGGCGTGGAGATTGTGTCCCTCAAGGACAAGCGGTCGGCGGAGGAGCTCTCTGCGCTTGTGCGCGACGCCGATGCGGTGATCGTGCAGTTTGCTGCCGTCACCGCGGAGGTCATCCAAGGGATGGCGAAGGCAAAGGGGATCGTCCGTTACGGCATCGGCTACGACAATGTGGACGGCGCCGCGGCACGCGCACGCGGCATCCCGCTCTGCAACGTCCCGGACTACTGCGTCGACGAAGTGGCGGACCACACCCTCGCCTTCATCCTCGCCCTGACGCGGCAGGTGGTGCCCAACGCGCTGCTCGTGCGCGAGGGTAGCTGGGGACTTGCGACACCGGTCGGTGGCATGTCGGCTTTGAAGCAACTCACCGTCGGAATTGTTGGGTTTGGGCGGATCGGCCGTGAGGTCGTCAAACGCCTGCTCCCGTTCAAAGCGCGTGTGCTGGTCTACGACCCCGTCGTCGCGCCCGAGGAAATTGAGAAAACGGGCGCAGTCGCCGCGGCATCCTTCGACGCGCTGCTTGCGGAAAGCGACATCGTGTCCCCCCACTGCCCCTCGATCCCGGCTACCAGGCAACTCTTCAACTCCGCCGCTTTCGCGAAGATGAAGAAGGGCGCTTTATTCGTGAACGTGGGCCGGGGTGACCTTGCCGACAGCGGCTCTGTGACTGCTGCGCTGCAGTCTGGACAGCTGGCGGGCGCTGCGCTGGACGTGTTTGATCCCGAACCTATTCCGGCAGACCATCCCATTCGCGTGATGCCGAATGTGCTCCTTGCTTCGCACATCGCCTCAGTCAGCACGCCGGCGGTCCGAACGCTCCGGGAGACTGCCGCCCGCATCGCTCTCGCGGCCGTCCGGGGAGAAGCGCTCCCGAATGTTGTCAACGGCGTGGACGCCCGCAGATAAATCCGCTTTATCTACCTGCCGTCCCTACAAACAACCACCCACCAGAACCATGCACTCCCGTCGCTCCTTCCTTGCCTCGTTGTCCACCCTTGCCGCCACGCCGCTTTTGGCGCGTGAGTTTGGCCCCGGCGCCGCACCGGTGCGCTACCCCGAGCCGGATGTCATCGCCCTGGACAAGGCGTTTGAAAAGTACAAGGTCGGCTCCGCCCCGATTGAGCGCCTCCACACCGGCATGTACTGGGCCGAAGGTCCCGCGTGGAGCGGTTGGGGCCAGTACCTCGTGTGGAGCGACATCCCCAACAACGTACAGCACCGCTGGCTCCAGGATGACGGGGAAGTCACCACCATCCACAAGCCCGCCGGTCACAGCAACGGCAACACGTTTGACCACGAGGGCCGGCAGGTTTCCTTTGAACACGGCAACCGTCGCGTCGTGCGCTACGAGGCGGACAGCGGTATCACGGTGCTCGCTGACAAGTTTGAGGGCAAACCCTTCAACGCTCCCAACGACGGGGCGGTCCACCCGGACGGTAGCATCTGGTTCACCGACCCCGGCTACGGCAGCCTCGGCAACTACGAAGGCAACAAGGGGGACCTGCTCCTCAAGGAAGCCATCTACCGCATCGACCCAAGCGGGAAGGTGGAGAAGCTGACCGACGAAATCTTCAAACCCAACGGCCTCTGTTTTTCAGCCGACTACAAAAAGGTGTACGTGGCCGACACGGGCGCGTCGCACTACCCGGACGCGCCGAAGAACATCAAGGTTTGGGATATCGACGGAGCGAAAGTCAAAAACGGCCGCGAGTTTGCTTCGATGAAGATGAACCTCAAGGGTCAGGAAGTCGCCGGTCTCGCCGACGGCATCCGCTGCGACAGGGACGGCAACATTTGGGCAAGCGCCGGCTGGGTGGGCGAGGGCTACGACGGCGTGCACATCTTTTCGCCTGCAGGCAAGCGCATCGGCCAGATCGTACTGCCCGAAGTCTGCAGCAACGTGTGCTTCGGCGGCCCTCGCCGCAACCGCCTCTTCATGACAGCCAGCCGCAGCCTCTACGCCGTGTACGTCGAGGTGCAGGGCGCGCACTGGTGCTAGGTTGAAAGCGACGCATCAGCCTGTGGAAGACCTTACTCAGACAGCCGCGGTCACCAGCCTCATCGAGGCTCCTGATGTCGTGCTCATCGGCAGCGGGATCATGTCGGCGACGCTGGCCGTGCTGCTCAAGAGACTCGATCCGCGCCTGCGCATCCAGTTGTTTGAAGTCACACCCGAACTTGCCCGGGAGGCCTCCGACGGCTGGAACAACGCGGGTACGGGGCACGCAGGCATCTGCGAGCTCAGCTACACACCGGCGAGGGACAGTGAGGGCCGGGTGCCAATCGGCAGGGCGCTCCATATCTTTGAGCAGTTCGAGCACTCCAAACAGTTCTGGGGCGCGCTGGTCGCCGCTGGCACGGTGGGCGTGCCGGAGGATTTCATCCACGCAGTGCCGCATGTCTGCTTTGTGAAGGGGGCCGGCGACGTGGATTTCCTGCGGACCCGCCACGCGGCGCTGAAGGAGCATCATTTCTTCAAGGGGATGACGCTGACCATGGACCCGGCGGTGATTCAAGGCTGGGCGCCGCTAGTGATGGAAGGGCGTCCTCCCGGCGCGGTCGCGGCCACGGCTGGGGACGGCACGGAGGTGGACTACGGCCTGCTTGCCAGACGGTTGTGCGCGTGGCTGGCGCAACAGGAGGGCTGCGGAGTCGCAGCTGGCTGGAGGGTGACCGAGCTCCGGCGCGAAGCCGGCCGGTGGAGGGCGGGAGTACGTTGCGCTGCCTCGGGTGAGCGCCGCGAGGCACAGGCAAAATTCGTGTTCGTCGGCGCCGGCGGCGGCAGTCTGTCCCTGCTCCAATCCACGGGGCTTCCCGAGGCCGCGGGCCTCGCCGGATTCCCCATCGGTGGCGAGTGGCTGGTGTGTGACGCCCCCGCAGTCTGCGCGAGGCATGAGGCCAAGGTGTACGGCACCACGCCTCCCTCGTCGCCCAGCCTCGGGGCGGGGCATCTGGACCTGCGTCGGCTCAACGGCCGGCGCCAGCTGCTCTTCGGGCCGTTCGCCTCGTGGACCACGCGTTTTCTCAAACACACCGGACGCTGGACCGACCTGCCCCTTTCCATCCGCGCGGGAAACCTTGGCGCACTGCTCCGCACGGCCGTGCGGAACCGGTCACTGGTGCGCTACCTCATCAACCAAGGACTGCAAACCATGGAAGACCGGTTGAGGGCAGTGCGCGAGTTTTACCCAAACGCCCGCGCCGAAGACTGGCGGTTGGTCGAGGCCGGAATCCGGGTGCAGGCCATCAAGAGTGCAGACCGCGGAGCCATCCGTTTTGGCACGGAAGTTTTTGCCTCGCGCGACCGCTCGCTTGCGGCGCTGCTGGGCGCGTCGCCGGGGGCGTCGGTTTCGGTGAACATCGCGCTCAACGTTGTCAAAACCTGCCTTCCGGAGCTGTTTGCCAGCAGCGAGGGCCGGAGACGCATGGAACAGATGCTTCCCACATTTGACACTGAGCTCAGAGAACACGGCAACGCGGCGCTATTTGAGAAAACTAGCCGTGAAGCCGAAGAAAGGCTCCACCTGACACGGCGGAGCGGTTCGTACCCGATTGTTTGACCAACCAAACCAAGGACCAACGCGTCCTCCTCTTTTCCCATGAAAATCATCCGCCACCACTCCTCCGACGGTTCCGTCCAGTATGCAGCCCTCCAACCGGACGGCACCGCCCGCCAGATCGAAGGCAACCTCTTTGGCGCACATCGTGTCACAGATGAGACCGTCCGCCCCGGCAAGATCCTCGCGCCGCTGCAACCGACGGCCATCTTCTGCATCGGTCTCAACTACAGGCAGCATGCCGAGGAAACCAACGCGCCCATTCCCCAGTACCCCGTGCTGTTCATGAAATCCCCAGGCGCGGTGCAGAACCCGGGGGACGCAATCGTGCTGCCGCGTCACCTCCAAAGTGACGAGGTCGACTACGAGTGCGAGCTGGCGGTCGTCATCGGAAAAGCGTGCAAGAACGTTTCGAAGGCGGACGCCCTCGACTACGTGCTCGGCTACACCTGCGCCAACGATGTCAGCGCCCGCGACTGGCAGGTTAAGCGCGGGGGTAGCCAGTGGTGCCGCGGCAAGACCTTCGACACCTTCGCCCCGCTCGGCCCCTGTCTGGTGCTCAAGGACGAGATCCCCGACCCCAACACACTGCGCATCCGCACCGTCCTCAACGGCGTGACTATGCAGGATTCGAACACGGCCGACATGATCTTCGACATCCCCACGCTCATCGAGTTTCTGAGTGGCAGCACCACGCTGCTGCCGGGCACCGTCATTCTCACCGGCACCCCGCAGGGCGTCGGCGCGGCCAGAAAGCCACCCGTGTTTCTGCGACCCGGCGACACCGTGACCATCGAGATTGAACAGATCGGCGCGCTCACCAATCCGGTCGTCGCCGAGGCGGCCTCCCGGTAGCCGTTGCCTCTTATGCAGGCCCCCGAAGCCTCCGCCGCGGTGAATGTGCCGCGCCTGCGCCGCAAGGTCGCGTGGCGCATCCTGCCGCTTGTCGTCGTCCTCTACATCGTGTCCTACCTCGACCGGGCGAACGTCGCGTTTGCAAAGTTAAGGATGGGAGAGGCGCTTGGCTTTTCGGAGGGGGTGTTTGGATTTGGCATCGGTGTGTTTTTTATCGGCTACCTTTTTTTGGAAATTCCCGGCGCATTGCTGGTGGAGCGCTGGAGTGCCAGGAAGTGGTTCGCGCGGATTTTGGTAACCTGGGGTGTCATCTCCGCTGCCACGGCGTTTGTGACGACCCCGGCGCAGTTCTACTGGGCGCGTTTTTTTCTGGGTGTCGCGGAGGCCGGGTTTTTTCCCGGGATCATCGTGTATTTCACCCACTGGTTTGTGCAAAAGGACCGTTCCCGCGCGCTCTCCGGTTTGCTGGTGGCGGTGCCGCTGAGTCTGGCCCTTGGTGCGCCGGTATCTTCGCTCCTGCTGGACGTCCACTGGCTCGGAATCGACGGGTGGCAGTGGCTTTTCATCGTGGAAGGTTTGCCCGCGGTGTTTCTCGGGTTTGTCACGCTTGTCTGGCTAACAGACCGTCCCCGGAACGCCGCGTGGCTGACGCAGGCCGAACGGGACCATCTCGAGGGACAACTTTCGGCCGAGGCGTTGGCCAAGGAGGCTGCGGGCAGGATTTCCGTCTGGCAGGCCCTGCGGTTGCCGGCGGTGTGGCTGCTGGTGCTTGGCGTGCTGGTCTGCAACAGCGGCGGCTATGCGCTCAGCTTTTGGCTGCCGACCACCGTCAAAAATCTCTCGGGCGGCTCCGACCAGATGACCCTGCTCTACAGCGGCATCTACTACTCGTGCGGGATCGTCAGCGTGCTCGTCTCGGGCCAGAGCGCCGACCGAACCGGGGACCGCAAGTGGCACGCTGCGGCCGGGATGATCGCCACCGGCGTCTTTCTTGCGTGCAGCGTCATCCCGGGGCAGAGCTTCGGGACGCAGATGATCTGGCTGTGCCTCACAGGGTTTGGCGCGTTTTTCTGGATCTCACCGTTCTGGACACTGCCCTCGCTGACGCTCACCGCCTCGGCCGCAGCGGTGGCCACCGGCCTGATCAACATGGGCGCGAACCTCGCCGGCTACTTCGGCAACCACGTCACCGGCTGGCTGCGTTCCAACGGCTACGGCGAGACCCCGTGCCTCCTGTTTCTTGCCACTTGTTTCATCCTGGGGGGCGGGATCGTCGCCCAGTTGCGTGTTAAACCGAAAACCCCATGAGTCTGCCCAAATCGCTTGCCTTCCGCCTCCAGCTTTACCGCACCATGCTGCTGATCCGCCAGGTCGAGGAGCGGCTTGCCAAGTCCCACCAACGCGGGCTCATTCACGGCGCCTGCCACACCTACGTGGGGCAGGAGGCCATTGCCACGGCGGTCTGCGCCCATTTAGCCAAGGATGACGCGGTCTTCAGTACGCACCGCGGCCACGGCCACGCGCTGGCCAAAGGCATGGCGCCGCGCGAGCTCATCGCCGAGCTCTACGGGCGGGAGACCGGCTGTTCCCGCGGCCGCGGCGGTTCGATGCACCTGTTTTCTCCGGAGATCGGAATGATGGGAACCAGCGGGATCGTGGGACCGTGTATCCTGCAGGCCGCGGGCGCCGGCTACAGCTCGCTGATTCAGAAAAGCGGCCGGGTGGGTGTGGCCTTCTTTGGGGACGGCGCGGTCAACAACGGCGCGTTTCACGAGGGACTGAACATGGCGGCCATCTGGAAGCTGCCCGTGCTTTTTGTGTGTGAGAACAACCAGTTTGCCACGGAGGTGCCCTTCGCGTCGGTGGCGGGCAACCCGAGCGTGGCCGCCCGCGGCGCAGCCTATGGCATCCACTCCCTTGAGCTCGACGGCAACGACGTGCTGGCCATCGAGGCCGCTGCGCGCGAGGCCGTCCAACGCGCCCGCAGTGGCGGCGGCCCGACGCTGCTTGAGTGCAAAACCTACCGGACCCGCGCCCACGCCGAGGGCATGGGTGACTTCAGCTACCGCACCCGCGAGGACGTTGACCAATGGAAAACGCGTTGCCCCATCGCGCGGCTCAAAACGCACCTGCTCGATGAGAATCCCACCTCCGCAGGAGAGCTTTCCACCATCGAACAGGAGGTCGCGGCACTGACGGAGGCCGCGCACGAGTTTGCCGAAAGCAGCGCGTATCCGGCAGCGGCAAGCGCCACGACGCACGTCTATGCCGAGCCCCGCACCGGGCCGCCCCGAGACTGCCCCGCCACGGCCGCCGCGCCCCGCGAGCTGACCTACATGAAGGCCACATTGGAAGCGTTGACCGAGGAAATGGCCCGCAACCCAAACATCTTTGTGCTGGGCGAGGGCATCGGTGTGCGCGGCGGCAACTTTGCCACGACCGCCGGTTTGTTTGCCGCGCACGGCCCCGAGCGCCTGCGCGACACACCGATCTGCGAACGCGGTTTCGTGGGGCTGGCGGCAGGCGCGGCGATGACCGGTACGCGCCCCGTGGTGGACTTCATGTTTGCGGACTTCGTCCTGGACGGCGCCGGGGAGATCATCAACCAGATCGCAAAGATGCAGTACATGAGCAGCGGCCGACTCAAAATGCCCGTGCTGCTGCGCGGCTGTATCGGCATCGGTCATTGCGCTGCCACCCACCACAGCGGGAGCTACTACGCGATGTACGCGCACTTTCCGGGGCTGCGGGTGGTAGTGCCCTCCTCGCCGCGCGACGCGAAGGGACTCCTCAAAACCGCGCTCACCTGCGGGGACCCGGTCCTCTTTCTCGAACACCGGGAACTCATGGCGCTCAAGGGCCCGGTGCCGGAGGAGGAATACTTCATTGATTTCGGGCAGGCCGCCATTGTGCGCCCGGGCAGCGACATCACCGTCGTCGCCCTTGCGCTGATGGTCCACAAGACGCTGGAGGCCTGTGAGACGCTGGCTGCGGAGGGCATTTCCGTCGAGCTGCTCGACCCGCGCACAGTCGCCCCGCTGGATGTGGACACCATCCTGCGTTCAGTCGCCAAGACCGGCCGCCTGCTCATCGTGGACGAGGACTTCGCCCACTGCGGCATCAGCGCGGAAATCGCCGCGCAACTCGCCGACCGGGGCTTCGACGATCTGGACGCGCCGATCCGCCGCCTCAACGGCAAGCCCTCGCCCACGCCTTACAGTCCGACGTTGGAAGCTGCGGTCGTGCCGGATGCAGAGGCGATAGCCACCGCCATCCGCGAACTGTACGCCGAATAGAAAGTCCCGATGCCAAGCAAAATCCAACTACCGCGTCTGGGCTGGTCCATGGAGGAGGGAAAGTTTCTCGAGTGGCTCAAGCAGGACGGAGACCTTGTGAAAGAGGGCGAGCCGCTCTTTACCCTCGAGAGCGACAAAGCCGCCCAGGAAGTCGAGGCCCTCGACGCGGGCATCCTTTCCCTTTGTGGCGACAGCCCCAAGCCCGGAGAGATTGTAAAGGTCGGCCGGGTGCTCGGCTACCTCCTGGCCCCGGATGAAGCGGCACCCACCTCCTGCGAGGCCTCCGTGCCACCAGCGGCCTCCCAAGGCGTGTCGGAACCACAGACAGGCCCCACTGCAAGGCCGACGGAAAAACCGTCCAGGACCGCTGCGCCCACCGCCCCGCCCGGACAGGAAGTCCCCGCAAGCCCGCGCGCGCGCCGCGCCGCGAGGCAGGCGAATGTCGACCTTTCGACGCTGCGCCCGACGGGCAAAGGCGGGCGCATCCGGGAGCGCGACGTGCTGGGCGCCCGCGTCGCCACCACGCCAGCGCCCGGCTCCCTGCGCGAGGTTCCAATCACTCCGATGCGGCGCACCATCGCCAGCCGGATGGTCCACAGCCTCAACAACACCGCACCCGTCACGCTCACCTGCCGCTGCGACGCCACGGAGCTTGTGACGCTCAGGGCGCAGCTCAAGGCCGCCGGTGCCGCCGTTGTGCCCGGGGTCACCGACGTCATCGCCAAGATCACCGCCGGCGCACTGCTGGCGCATCCCATGCTGACCGCACGCTGGGATACCGAGCGACTGCTCCTGCCCAATGACATCAACATCGGCATCGCCGTGGACACCGACGCCGGTCTACTCGTGCCCGTGTTGCGGGACGTCTGCACCGCTTCTCTCACCGCCCTCGCGACGCAGTCCCGTCAACTCTTTGAAAGCGCACGCTCAGGCCGCCTAGGCGCCGCGGACATGCAGGGAGGCTGCTTCACCCTCACCAACCTCGGCGGGTTCGGCATCGAGGGGTTCACGCCCATCATCAACCATCCGGAGACCGCCATTCTTGGCCTGGGCGCCATCCTTTACGAGGCGGTCGCCCTTGCCGACGGCACGCTCACCAGCCGCCGCCAGATGACGCTCAGCCTCACCTTCGACCACCGGATTCTCGACGGCGCTCCCGCGGCGCGCTTTCTGCAAACGCTGCGCCAGCGCATCGAGGCGCCCGTCGCGTGGATCATCTAAGCCAGCGTTAAACATTTCCCTCCCATGCAGGTTAATCTCAGAGAACAAGTCGCCCTCATCACCGGGGCAGCCAACGGAATCGGCAAAGCCATCGCTGACAGCTTCGCCGCCAACGGAGCAACCGTCGTCTACACAGACATCAACGGGCCCGCAGTCGCACGCGCGGCGGCCGAAGGCGGAGGACACCCACTCGAATTGGATGTCACCAACAGCAACCAGATTGAGTCGGTGATGGCGACTGTGCTGGAGCGGTTCGGCCGGCTCGACATCCTGGTCAACAACGCGGGCATCAACACGATGGCACACCGCGTCTGTGTCGATGCGTTTCCCCGGGAAGAGTGGGACCGAATCATCGCAGTGGACCTGACCGCTGCCTACGAAATGAGCCGGGCGGCCGCACAAATCATGAAGCGGCAAAACCGGGGCCGGATCCTCAACATCTCTTCGATTGCCGGCGTGGTTCCGCTCCGTTTGCAGTGTGCCTTCACCGCAGCGAAGGCGGGACTCAATAATTTCACCCGGGCCATGGCGATTGAACTCGGTCGGGACGGCATTCTGGTAAACGCCATCGCCCCCGGCTCGATCATGACCGATGGCACCCGAAAGCTCTTCTACGGTAACGACGGCCTTTTTCATCAGAACGTGCAGTCCCTCATCGACCACATCCCGCTCGGACGCCCGGGCACCCCCGAGGAAATCGCGCACGCCGCCCTTTTTCTGGCGGCCCCGGAAAACACCTATCTCACGGGCCACATCCTTGTCGTGGACGGGGGCTGGACCGCAGGTTACCACCGCGATTTCTAGGCGCTCCTACCCTCGGACTACGGGGCGCGCAACCGCGGCACAGCCACTGGAAATCAATTCCATAAACTGTTCTTCCAGAGATTTATCCGCAGATTTCACAGATGCCACAGATGTTTTTTCTGTTTTGTCTGATCTGTTGAATCTGTGCAATCTGAAGATTGCGGATCCCTGCCTTGAATACGCCCTGGAGATCACCGCGGCACAAGGTACAACTCGGCCATGTCGAAGGTGGAACTTCCCTGCGCAGCACCCTGCATGACGACCACCTTGCCCGCGTGCTGCAGGGTCTCGCGCCAGCCAAAGGACTGAGGGCCGCGCACCCAACCGGCGGCGGCAGCCTCAGCGTCGGTCCACCCGTATTCGAGCGGTGCCTCAAACCACCCCCACTCCCGGCCGAGCGGCTCGCGCGTTTCGTAGTGCCACTGGGCCACATCCCTTGCAAAGACCTCAAACCTCGCCACAGCGGCGCCCTCGGGTGCGCGCAACCGCGCCCGCACGGAGAGACCGCGCCCTCCGAATTCCGCGGGCCAGTTGCCCGCCAAAGGCTGCCCGTTGGCAATTGGACGCAAGCCCTTGCCGCGGGAGACACGCACGCAACCCTCAGCTGCCACATGCGCAAGGGCATCCACGCCCTTCCAACCACAGTCGCCTGCCGAAAAGTCGACCTGCAAAGGACCGCGCCGCAGCGGCGTCGCCTCCCAGGGCAGTTCAGGCTTTGGCTTCCACGCGTCATCGACGAGCAACGCACCGCGGACCGCATAGACCTTGGCGTCCGCGCCAAGGGTCAGCTTTAGGCGAAAGGTGCCCTTTCCCAAATCTTCGCGTTCGACCTGCACCGCGCCGGTTGAACGCACCTCTACAGGAGAAGCTGTTGGGAGGAGCGGCGCGGTGTGCACGACCCCTGCGCGGCCGGCTTCCGTCGGTGCGTAAAAGGCAAAGCCGTCCTCGGGAACCGAGGCCACGCACAAACTGCCGGAACGTTTCCAGCCCAGGTGGACCGTGGGGCTGCCGCCGTAGTAGATGGGGATGCGGCCGGCCTCGAGCACGGCAGGGCCGGCCTGCGCGTAAATACAACCCGAGTCGTAGGAGCCTTCCGGGCCGTTTGCCAGAAAGGGCTGCCCCGGGGCGATGCGCTCCCAGTGGAGGGAGTCGGGGCTCCAGGCAAGCTCGACATCGACGCGCCTGCCCGCCCCAACATGGTAGAGCATGAGGTAGCCCAGATAGCCGTTGGCGTATGGAAAAACCGTCAGGGCATAAGTTTGGGTGGCGCGTCCCTCGTCGATCCCGCTGCGCAGGACCACCCCGCTGCTGCGCCAGTTGCTGAAGTCGTCGCTTTCCAGACGGCTCACCATCCGCTCGCCCAGGTACGTCTTGGTAAACCAGAGCCACTTGCCGCTGCGCGTATCGAAGAAGGCGTTGTTGTGGGTGTCCCCCTGCGCCGCACCAAACCCCTTGGGCTCCTCCTCCGCCCCCCAGTGCACGCCGTCGCCGCTAAACCGCACCCGCGGCTTTCCCAGGCCGACGTCATAAACCATCCGGAACCGCCGCCCGGGATCCTGACCGCGCGGATCCAGCGTCACCCCCACATTCGGGCAGTCCCGCGCCACGATGTTGTTGGCGACATCTCCTCCAAACTTGTGGAGTCCCAGTGCGGGCCGGTCCCAGACCAACCCGTCCCGCGACTCCGCATACAACAGGTACCAGCCCACCCCGTGCACCCTCGAGGGAACGTCCATTTTGGCAATGCTCTCCTCGTCAGCGAGCACGTCCTTGTACCAAAGCCGCCAGAGACCCGCCTGCGGATCCCAGACCACGTTCGGGTACACATTGTTGGTGGCGTTTTCCCAGGGTTTGTCGGGCACCAGCAGCGGGTTCTTCGGGTGCTTCAAGGGCGTGCCCACGTGCAGCTTCGCATGCTCCACACGCTCGACCACCCTGCGGTCCAGCAGCAGCAAATGCGCTGGATCGGAGACACTCGTGTGGGGCGCGGCGAACCCTGCCCGGGGAAGGACAGCGGCAAAGCCGAGCCACAAAAGGACTGTCCGGAGAGTGGCGACGGAAATGGGGTGGCTGCGTTGTTTCATTTGTCCTGAAGCAGGTTGGCTTCGATGAGGTTTGCCGAGCCGCCAACCACGGCGATCCCAGGGGCCGCGCTGCGGGTCTCGAGCGGGCGGTCATCCCGCACGAGGTTGCCGCTCACGACGGAGTGGGTGACGTTCCGGAGCAGCAGCCCGCTGCCGTCGCTGTCGAAAATGCTGTTGCTGTTAAACAGGATCCGCCGGCAGTCCAAGATCTGCACCGCTGCGGCCTCCCGGAGCACTCCGGAAATCACGTTGCCCGTGAGACTCACCTCAGAACAGTCGCGGAGCAGGATGCCGTTATGTTCGGCACCTTGGAAGCCATTGACAGCGTACCGTGGGTTGCGGTCGAAGTTGTTCCCTGAAACCACGATGCGGGAGGACTTCTCCACGCTCAAATCGTGCTCAAAACCCTCCCAAAAGGTGTTCCCGGTCACCGTCACCCCGCGCGCGTTCTGGATTTGAATGTTCACCTGTACGTCGCTGAACACATTGTTGCCGATGGTCACATGCCCCTCGTTGGTTGTGCCTTCACCGGTGCGGCGGGCCAGGCCCTCGTCTGAACCGGCGCCCGTGAGCCGGATGTTTGCGGAGCCCGGGGCCTTGTGGGTGTGCTGGATGGTGCACCCGGTGATGGCCACTTCCGCGATGGAGCCGCCCGTGGAATCCAACCACACATTGGCGGTCGGAGGTCCGTCGGCGGCGTGGTTGCCCTCGATGTCGCACGCGCCGATCTGGAGGTTTCGCACGTTCCCTCCACGGCTCACCACGCCACCGCCGCCGTTGTAGCTGATGTGGCAGTTGGTGATGTTGGACTGGTGAAGGTTCACCGCATCGTAGAAAACGCCGATGCCCGTGTTGTGATAAAAGTGGCAGTCGGCCAGCACCACGTTTCGGTTGCGGCGGACCAGATGCACGGCGTGGCGCGCCTCGCGCACCACCACCCTGCTGACGGTGAGTTGCATGGTGCCGTTGGCCTCAATGCCGTCGGCTTCCGGATGGCGCCCCACGATTTCAACGCCCGCAACCATCGGGGTGCGTTCCCTTTCCCAAACCGAGGAGTTTACCGTGCTTGGCGCGGCTGTCCCGCCGTGGCTGCCGGCAAACCGGAGTGCCGGGCCGGGGCCCTCCATCAACAGGCTGGCGGTGCCGTCTCCGCTTACGCTGGAAACGCCGGTCTTTGTCAGATCAAACTCGAGGGTTTTGGTGAGCCGGTAGGTGCCCTTTGGAAAATACAGGTCTCCCACGCCGGCGCTGATCGCCTTTTGCAGGACTGCCGTGTCGTCCTTGACGCCGTCCCCGGCGGCGCCAAGGGAGCGCACATTGGTCTGGGCAGAGCTGTGGGCCGAAAGGAGGAGAAGCAGCGACAGGGCGGTGGCTTTCATAGGGGGTGGGGCTTTGTGCAGCGTGAGGCGTCGGCGCGCCTATCCTTTGCGGATCGGCAACAGTAGCCGGGAGGGGTGCTCCCTCTCGTGCAGGATCGTGTGGGTGCCCGCCTTGGTCTCCTTCAACCAGCCCCTGGTCTGCGAGCCGCCGGTCTGGGAGTTGGGTTCGTAGAGGGGAGCGCCGGTACTGGTAATGACGACCCGCAAGCGGTGCCCCTTGTTGAGCACGAGGCTCGTCCAGCCGATGTGCCACCGGAGCCGGGCAGGCTCTCCCGGCGTCAGCAAAACCTGCCGGTCAAAGCCTTCGCGGTATCTGGCACGGAGGGGGTAGTCCATCAGAAGGATGCTGCGTCCGTCCGGGTAAACGTCGGACACCCGGAGGATAAAGTCCGTGTCCGAAACGGTTGAACGCACCCAGACCTCCGCCTCGATTTCGCCGGTGATTTCCATGGGCGCGGCAAGCGGCTCGGTGTTCCACACTCGGACCTCCGATTGCTCCTCAAGAGGTCGGGCGTCCTTCGCCCCCGGGAAGCCGCGCCCCGGAATGCTCATCGGTTTGAGCGGGTCACTCACGTAAGAGGTTCCACCCGAGTCTGCGGCTGGACGTTCCCGTGTGAGAACGCCCTTTTCGGCGAGGTAAAACGGAGTGGGGTTCGTGGTGGGTGGCCAGTCGCGGGCCTCCCTCCACTGGTTGCCCGGCGCCCCGGGTTCACCCACCGCACCCATCACGTAGTAGCGGACAGCGGGCTCTTGGTCCACGCCATTGGAAACGCCCTTCAGCCAGTGGTCAAACCAACGGACCATGTGGTCGAGCTCGGGCCACGCGGCGTTTTCGGGATACACCAGGTCGCCCACCTTGGTGCCCTTATTGAGACGGCCGTGCAGCCACGGTCCGAGGAGCAACTGTTGGCTGCCAAATGACTTGGGACCTCCGCTATGCTGGCGTCCGACGAAACTCTGCACGCTCCCCTGCACCATGAAATCGTACCAACTGCCTATCGTAAAACACGGCACGTTCATTTTGGCGAAGTGCAGCGAGCAGTCCTCGTCCCGCCAGTATTTGTCGTAGTTCGGATGCGCGTCCCACTCCGCAAGCAGGGCGTCGTTGTCGGCCGGGTTGCGGCAGTTTGCCCCAAACTCGGCAAACCTTGCGGGGCGGGTGACGCCTCCGATGCGGTAGCCCTCCTGAAAAAGACTCAGGCCGGTATCGACCATGTACTGGGCAGTCAGATGCGGCGGCTGGGTGACCGCGAGAAAGTTCTGGGCGAAGCCGCCTTGCGAACTGCCGAAGCTTCCCACCTTGCCGGTGCTCCACGGTTGTGCAGCAAGCCACTCGCAGGCGTCGTACCCGTCCTTCTGCTCCCCCCAGGCCAGTGCCCGATAGCCGACGTAACGGCCCTCGCTTTGCTGGGCACCCCGGAAGTTCACCATCGCCACGACGTAACCGCGGCGCGCAAGGTCCGCGGAATTTTTCCGTGTCGAGGCGCCGGTAAGCGAGGCATAGCGCTGTTCAAACAAGACGGGCCAGGGGCCCTGTCCGTCAGGCATGGTGAGGAACGCGGAGAGATGGACCCCGTCGCGCATTGGAATGCGCACGGCGGCCTCTCGGACTCCCTCAAGTTTTAATTCGGGAAGTTCCTGTGCGAACAAAGACGCGGCACAGACAACGAAGAGGAGGACGGATCTCTTGAACATGGGGGGCCTCGGAGAGGCGCTTGCGATCGTCGACACAAACCGCCGCACTCACAATTCAAAAGCGGTACAAACCCCACGGGAGGAACCCGGTTCAAAGGATCAAAGGGAGGGTGGCAGTCCTCTAAAAAGGAAAAGGCGCGTCTTGTGACGCGCCCTACCTTTCAGCAGCTTGTGAATCCGCCCTAGCGCCCTGTTCCCCGCCTCGGCTGAGGCGCGGAGCCAGGGCCCTCAAGCCACCGCCTTACGGCGCAAGCATCGCACCTTGGCCGGTGACGAGGCCGTTGAACCCGGCCCTGTATTCCACTGGGGCATCTTCGTTAGCATCTCTTTTCCAACGCAATGAACCCTTGACGCTTTGGCCAGTCTTCCAAGGCTCAAAGATCCACCAACCACCGATCGCGCCCGTCTTGTTGTAAAGCGGCGAATACATCGCCCACTTGCCGTCTGTGGAGAGCTGTCCACCTGCCGTGACACTTGTCCCGTCGACAAGAGTTCCCTTGAGTGATGCTGAACCATCCTTCTTCACGGTGATCACACCGGCCCCGTTTGAGCCATCATAGGTTGGCAACGATAGGCCCGTTTCGTCTGGATTAGGCCACAGCGTGACCGCATAGGTTCCAGCCTGGTCAGGAGCGCCCAAAGTGTGTCGCATGGCCAACACTTCGTACTGGATGCCGTCCCACCCGACTGACCCTTTGATGATGAGCTGGCCTTGAAGATCCGCGGCAAGCCCCACGGGCATCGGAACAGCTTTGACCACACCATCCACATTGATGTTCACCTTGATGGCGCCCTTCCAGCGTCCTTCCGCGTCAAGCTTTCCGGTGAAGCTGTAGGGGAGGCCATCCAAAAGCGCCTTTGCCGAGAAGGCCCCACCCGTCATGAGTCGGATTTCCATTCGCCCAAGAAGCCGAGTCGCACCATCACCTAATAGGCCGTCATAGCCGCCTGCCATATTTCTCAGAGCGGTAGCATTGTCCGAGTCGGGGGATGCGATCTTGGCTGCTGTCTTAGGGGTGACGACTGCCTTGAGCGAAACCTTCGTGTAGGCCTTGAAGGCGCGCACCATCACGTACCATTCGCCAGCAACCGGATTCACTACGGACAAACTTTCGGCATTCCCAACTTTGGAGGAGCGGTAATCAAAAGCGGTTACGCTCGGGGCGCTCCCGCGCTTGAGGTAAAGGTCCACGTCCCCGGTGCCTCCCGAAGTGGCAACAGAGAGCAATGCGGTGTTCAAAGGAACCGTGATCTTGTAGAGCTTTTGACTTCCAACGGCACCGCTCTGGTTGCTGACGGCGAGGTTGCTGGTGAGCGCCACGAAGTTGGTGAAGCTAGCCACTAGCGACCGAGCCTTGGTCACGGTGAAAGAGTAGGAAGCAGAGGTGCTCTGGATTGAGCCTCCTTCGACCCATTTTTCAAACAGGTAGCCGGATGCAGGCTTGGCAGTCACCACTGCTGTGCTGTTCGCTGCGTAACTTCCGCCACCGGTCACCGTCCCGTTACCGGCCGATGCGACCGACACAAGCAGACTCGAAGGAGGAGCAGTCACCGTGGCATTCAGGCTGACCCCCGAATAATCCAAGTAGCCAAAGAGCAGGATGTACCAGTCGCCAGTGCTCGGGTTGGCCACATTGATCGACTCAACGTTCCCGTCAGCTTCAGACAAGAAGTCAATGTCTGTCGGGCTCGGTGGAACCCCCTTCTTCAAGTAGATATCCACGTCTCCTGTGCCTCCAAAAGTGTTCACCTTCAGGGATGTGCTCCCAGTCGGCACACTGATTTTGTAGACGCGACTTGATTGCGACAACGCAGCCAAAGAGGACAGCGTACCGTTGCTCACCAAGGGCATTACCCCGAAGATACCTTCGCCGCTGGCCTGTTGGGTGACGTTTCCGACGGACGAGCCTACCGTCACGTCTCCCGAGTAGACGGTTTCAGCGGTTGGATTGAAGCTGACGCTCACCACCCTGGAAGTACCCGCAGCGATCGTTCCGGTGAAGTTTCCTGAGAAACCTTGCGAATAGGTAATGCCAGTCACACTGATCGCCTCCGAGCTTGCGTTCGTGATCGTAAGATTGCTTGTTCCGCTGCTTCCGATTGCCACCTTACCAAAGTTGAGATTGCCTGACAGACTCAGCGGGTCTGGAGCAGTCACTGCGACCGCGTCAACAAAAGCTGCGTCTGAACCAGCGGTCATTGAGGCATCTTTGGAATAGCTCCATTCGATTTTGTGTGTCCCTGCGGGGATATTCAGCGTCCGCGCTGCCCAACTGGTCTCCCCGCTGATCGAGTCCAGAACAGACCCGTCCATGATAAGGCTCAGCTTGTCCTTCATTGCTTCAGAGCTGACCTTCCACTGAAAACTTAGCTTTTTGGGCCCAACGACTGAAATGCTCATTGAAGAGACCGCTCCATTCGCAATTTTCCCACTGCTAGCAAACGAGGGGTCACTTGGGGATACACTCAACGAGCCCGCATTGACCGCCACCCAACCGCCAACCGTACCCGTTGTGATGGAGTAGCCCGACAAATTGAGCGCGTCAGCCAGTCGCAGGACCGCAGGCGAAACTGTCAGCGCAAGAGGAAACGATGCGCTCGTTCCGCTACCATTGGTGGCGGTCAAAGCGAGCGTATATGTCCCTGCAGTAGTAGGTGTTCCGGAAATTGAACCAGTGGTGGCATTCAATGCAAGCCCGCCTGGGAGAGCCGGCGTGACCGCAAAGGAGGTCGGCGAATTAGTCGCCGAAACCTGGTAGGAGACGGGACTTCCAACATTCACGAATAACTGGGCGCTGCTCGTGATCGCCGGTGCTCCGGAAATGCCTGCGATGCTCCCGGTCAAAGCGTAAGTACCAAGCGAGCCATACGAGGAGTAGCCTGTTCCGGTTACGATCCCCTTGGCCGTGCCAGAGACCACCAATGTATAATTACCGGCGGCAAGATTCGAAACAGAGAGAGTCCCACCGAGAGCTTCCGTCGGGTTGACCGACGTCACAACCACCCCGTCTTTCCGCAACTGTAAAGACACATCAAGACTCGGAGAAATTGAACCCGTTGGCGCGGTAACCAAGTCAGGCAGGACAGCTCCTGGGGATGCGGTAACCGAAATCGATCCGGCGGTCGCCAAAGTAAATTGGAAGAAATCAGGGTTGCCCGCTTTCGTAATCAGACCTTTCTGCCCGATGGCGCTCCCATTCACCTTTAAAGGCACTGGATTTGCAGCGGTCGCCCCACCCACAGTCGGAACGTAGGTAATTCCGTTTGCCGCCTGAGTGATGATGGCAAGATCGTCCTCCTTGTTATTCGCAGCCAAATACTCGCCCTTGCTCCACTGCGAGACACTCCTGTAGTAACCCACCCCCATGATGGGAGCCCAGCTGGTCGGGACGCTCTGGTCGCCCCCGTGGCCCGTGTAGTATCCTTCGGAAGGGCTCGTCCGGCCGTCGTGCAACAGGCCCAAGGTGTGACCGACTTCGTGAGATATTGCCTCCGAAGCCCCGGTGACTCCGCCATTGAACACCCAGCAAGGAAGATCATCAGAAAAGAATCGTCCAGCAGTACTGAAGGCGCCTACGTAAGCGACCCCTCCAGCCCCCGGGGCGGCCGTGTTTGTGGGCGTTATGATGCAGCGGGTCCTCCTGTTCGGCGCCGCGGCGACGTAGTAAGACTCTACGGTGGTTATGTTTACATTGAACG
>CAMCIN010000013.1 GCA_945874745.1 Akkermansia muciniphila
CTCAGGACCGTTGCTCTTCCTGGTGGACGACCTGGCGCTAACGGCGCGCTCGCCCAAAAACACCTCCGCGGAAAACGCCCAGCCCCTCACGCTTCCAACTGCAGTCGAAAGCGCCGCGGATACGGGCAGCTCGCAGTTTTACCGAATCACGCCCAAGCAGGGGGAGTCCTTTTCGGTTGAGGTGTACGCGGGCAGGGTCGGTTCCAAACTGGACCCGCTTCTGCGCCTCCTCGACGCCAAAGGCAAGGAGCTCGCACGCGCGGACGACACCCAGGGGTTGGCCGGCGACTGCCGGCTCCGGCACACAGCCTCCAACAACGAGCCACTGCTCCTCGAAATCCGGGACGCAACTTTTGCTGGCGGCACGGAGCGCTTCTATCACCTGCGCGTCGGTGACTTTCCGCTGCTGACCACCGTCTTCCCTCCCATTGCAGAAGCCGGAACCAAGACCTCCTTTCAGGTGGCCGGCGCAGGCGCCGAGTCCCTCGCACCGGTTCAATTGCAGGTTCCGGAAGCCCCCAATGGAGTCGTTTCGATCCCCGTACGGTTCGCCGCTGACAAGCCTGCTGCATTCGCCTTCGTGCGCGTGGAACGTGGGCCCTTGGTTCTCGAGGTGGAAAAGCGGGACTCCTCGCCCGCCCAGACTCCCGCAGTCCCATGTGTTTTTGCCGGCCGACTGGCCCTGGCTGGAGAGCGGGATACTTTCCAGATTGAGGCAAAGAAGGATGAGCGCTTCATCCTCACGCCGGTGACTCGGGAAGTCGGTTCGCCAGCGGTGCTTTACCTCGCAGCCACCGACGAAAAAGGTGCCATCCAGGCCGAAAACGACGCGGGCGCCACAGGCGTACAAGCCGATGTGCCGCTGAACTTCCGGGCTCCGAAGGATGGCACCTACACCATTTGCATTGAGGATGTCGCACGTCGGGGTGGATCTGCCTTTGTGTACGGCCTCCGGGTGGAAAAGGGCGGCGCCACCGGCTTTGATTTAAGCACCGCCTCGGACCGTTTTCTTGCTCCGAAAGGCGGCTCCTTCACGACGAAAGTCACCGCCCAACGCCGCGGTGTCAACGGCCCTATCACCCTCGAAGTGGTCAGCAGTGACGGCAAGCCTCTCCCGCCGGAAGTCCGACTGGAGCAGCACATCATCGAAAAGGGAAAAAACGACACGATGCTCAAGATCTCCGTCCCGGGTGACGTACCCTCCGGCACGCTCTACCATGTACGGATCCTCGGAAAAGCAAAGGAGGGCGAGCAACTCCTGAGCGCCGTGGCAGCCGGCCCAAAGGCGGAGGCAAACAAGGCGCCGAAGGATCAGGTCTCGGCAGCACTGGTTTCCATGCCCTTTCCTCCAAGGCTTCTGCGCGAGAGCTTTCCGATCTGCGTGGGGCCGGAGGCTCCAGACTTTTTCAAGATCGAGCTCACCTCGGCGGGCGTGGACTTGCCCAGACTGGTGGGCAAACATTCCTTTGTCGTGCGGCAAACCTCCATCGACGAAGCATTCGACAGCAACGCCCAACTCAAGTTTGACGGCCTGCCCGAAGGCGTATCCGTCAAAACCGAATCTGGAAGAGGCGGCCGCATCAAGGGGCAGGTAGACTTCATCTGCGAAATCACCGGGCCCGAGACAATCGCAGCCGGCACCCACGCGTTTCAGATCACTGCGAGCGCTGACTTCAAGGGGGTCCACAAGGAAGTCCGGCTTGCCAGCGTGCCTCTGCGCGTGGTGCAGCCCCTGGGCATCGCCGGCGTGATGAGCGGACCGCTGGCTCCGGGCGGCAGCCAGAAGCTCAAGATTGTGGCAAAGCGCTACGCCGAAAACGACCCCCAACCCATCATGGTGCGCCTGAGCAACCTCCCCGCCGGCATCTCGGGGCCAGACTCCCTCCAGATTCCTCCGGGCGAAACCGAACTCACCGTCGAACTGCGTGCCGCTTCCAATCTCGCAGACCATTGTTCCGATTCGCTGGTCATCTCCGGCGTCACCCGATTCAAGGACGCCGACATCTCCGTCGAGACAACTCCGGTGCGTCTGGAGGTGAAAAAATGAAAATGCTCAGTGCCCTGCTTTGCCTGCTTTCTTTCGCTGCCAGCCCCTTGCTCCGTGGGGAGCAGGCTGAATCTGAAAAGCCGGCCGTTCCGCTGGAACACGTCCAAGTCGGAAGCCCGGTTAAAATAGAGGTCGTCCCGGCGGCGGTCAAAATGAGCACCCCGCTCCATAAGGTGCAGCTGGTTGTCACTGGCTTTTACGCGGACGGATCAGTGCAGGACCTGACGCGGGTCGCACAGCTCAAAGCCGGCGCTTCGGGAATCCTCCGGCTGGAGGGGGCCCTGCTGCTTCCCGTGGCGGATGGAAACACCGAACTTACTGTGCAGGTGGGGGACCTGCAGCAGAGGCTGCCCGTGCTCGTTTCCGGGCAAAGGACGCCCGAACAAATTTCGTTTCAATACGGAGCGCTTGCGGCGCTTTCCAAGAACGGTTGCAACTCCGGCGGCTGCCACGGCGCCCCCAGCGGCAAGGGCGGCTTTGCCCTTTCGATGGTCGCGTTCGATCCGGAGGCGGACAAAATCACGCTCACGCGGGACTTCTTAAACCGGCGCATCAACCTGCCTGAACCCGAATCCAGCCTGCTGCTGCGCAAGCCGCTGATGCAGGTCGCCCACCGTGGCGGGCTGAAACTCAAAAAAGAGGACGAGTCCTACCAGTTGTTGCTCAACTGGATCCAGCAGGGCTGCAAGTTCGATCCTGAAAACGCGCCGAAGCTCACCGGCATCAAAGTCGGGCCTGCGGTCCGGCGCACCTTGAAATGGCCGGCCCACACCCAGCAACTGCGGGTCACTGCGGACTTCAGCGACGGCTCCCAAAAGGACATCACCCAGCTCGCGATGTACTCCAGTTCCGAGGAGTCGCTCGCCTCAGTCAACGGCAACGGACTTGTCGTCGGCGCCGGCCGCGGCCAGGTGGGCATCTCGGTCCGCTTTCTCGACAATGTGGAGACCTGCTACCTCACCTTTGTGCGGGACATGCCGGGCTTCGAGTGGAAGGCGCCCGCTCCCGCCAACTACGTGGACAACCTTGTTTTCGACAGACTCAAGCTCCTCCACTATCTCCCGTCTGACACCTGCACCGACGAGGAGTTCCTCCGCCGCGCCTCGCAGGATGTCACCGGACTGCTCCCAACCGTCGAAACCACCAAGGCCTTCCTCGCGGACACGCGTCCCGACAAACGAGCGGCCCTTGTTGATTCGCTTTTGGCCGGGCCGGATTTCGCGCGCTTCTGGGCGTTCAAGTGGGGCGACCTGCTGCGGCTCAGCCCCACCGCGGTGTCCGAACCGGGCACGCACAAGTACCACGCCTGGCTGGTAAAAGCCTGGGAGGACAACCTCCCCTACGATCGCTTTGCCAGGGAGCTGCTCACCACCCAGGGAAGCACGCTGGAAAACCCGCAGGCCGGCTTTTTTCGGACCACGACAAACACCTCCGAGGCGACGGAAATGACGGCGCAGATTTTTCTGGGCGCAAGGGTCCAATGCGCCAAGTGCCACAACCATCCGTTCGAGCGCTGGACCCAGGACAACTACTACGGGCTGGGCGCCTTCTTCGAGCGCGTGCAACGCAGAAAGGGCGTACGCGCCGACGAAACGCTTATCTTTCTCGCACGCCGCGGCGAGATCACCCAACCGCGCACCGGACGCACCATGAAGCCTTGGGCCCCGGGCACCGGCGAAATCCAACTCCCCCCCGACGCCGACCGCCTTACCGCCTTCGCCGACTGGCTCACCTCCCCGATGAATCCCTTCTTTGCAAAGGTCGAGGTCAACCGGATGTGGTGGCAGCTGCTCGGGCGCGGAATCGTCGAGCCCATCGACGACTTTCGTGAATCCAATCCGCCGACGAATCCTGCGCTCCTAGACGCCTTGGCCGCTGACTTCGTCGAACACAAGTTCGACCGGCGCCACATCCTGCGCACCATTCTTAACAGCCGCACCTACCAGGCCAGTTCGCGACCCAACGAATTCAACCGGACCGACGAGAAAAACTTCTCCCACGCGCAGCAAAACATCCTCACCGCCGAACAGCTCCTAGACGCGGTCTGCCAGGTGACGGGCACCCCCGAGCGCTTCGGGAACCTGCCCCTTGGTACGCCCGCAACGCAGTTGCCGGCGCCGCAGCCCAACAACACCTTTCTGAGCGCATTTGGACAACCCACCCGGCAGAGTTCCTGCGCTTGCGAGCGACAGGGCCAGCCAAGCCTCACGCAGGCCTTGCAGCTTTCCAACAGCCAGACGGTGGAATCCCGCCTCAAAAACGGGGGCGGCAAATTCCTCAAGGACATGGCTGCGCAAAACAAGACCGACGAGGAGATGATCTCGCACCTCTACCTCGCCGCCCTTTGCCGCTATCCGAAGGAGATCGAGCTCACCAAGGCCAAGGCGTACCTTGCCGCCAGCGCCGACCGGGGCAGCGGCATCGAGGACATCGCCTGGTCCGTGCTGAACCTCCGCGAATTTGTGTTCCGTCACTAGGCACCGCGGCCGCCGCTCCACCCGTAGAATCCTCCTCAACATGCCGACGCGCGTCCCCTCAACACATGGGTGCAGCCTCCTTTTACTGGCGCTGCTCTCGGCCTGCCTTGTCAGCGCAACGGCTGCACCAGCGCCCGTGAGCTTCCGCGCGGAGATCGCGCCCATCCTCTTGGAGCAGTGCGAGACCTGTCACGGCGCGGCGGAACAAAAGGGAGGCTACCGCCTCGACACCTTCGACTTCCTCTCCCGCAACGAAGACCCGTCGGATCCGGCGCTCGTCGCGGGAAAGCCAGAGAGAAGCAGGCTTTACACAAGCCTGGTCACGGACGAATTGGACGAGCGCATGCCCAAAAAGGCGCCAAAACTTCCCGCCCAACAGGCGGAGTTGGTAAAGCGCTGGATCGCAGAGGGCGCCGCATTCGACGGGAGCGAGGCGACCGCATCCCTCATCGAAATCGTGCCGGCACGCACCCATCCAAAGGCGCCCGAGGTGTACGCGCAACCCCTGCCGGTCACCGCGCTTGCCTTCAGCCCGGACGGCTCCGAATTGTTCGCCGGCGGACTCCGCGAGCTGACCGTATGGAACCCCGCCACGGGCGCACTGGTGCGCCGCATTGGCAACGTGGCGCCCCGCACCTTTACGATCGCCTTCGCCCCGGACGGACAAAAGCTCGCCGTGGCCAGCGGAGCGCCGGGAGAGTACGGCGAACTGCGCCTCTTCGAACCCAAAACAGGTGCGCTGCTTTCCCAGCTTTTGAGCAGCACGGACGCGGTGCTGGGCGTGGACTTCAGTCCCTCCGGTGAGCTTCTGGCCACCGCCGGAGCGGACCACAGCCTTTCGATTTTCGAAACCGCCGCCGGCCTGAGGCGCCACCGCCTGCCCGTCCATTCCGACGCAGTCACCGCGGTGGCCTTCAGCCCCGATGGCACCAAGGTCGCGTCCGTCGGGCTCGACCGAGGCGCTAAGGTCTTTGATGTGGCGACGGGAAAGCTGGCCGGGATTTACCGCGAGCATCAGGCGCCGCTGTACGCGGTGGCGTTTACTCCGGACGGGACGCAAATCCTGAGCGCTGGCCGAGACAAAGCCGTGCACCAGTGGACCATCGCCGACGGCAAAAAGGCGCGGGAACTTGGCGGCCAGGGAGACGTGCTCAAGCTGCTGGTATCCAAGGACCAGACCTACCTGGCCGGGAGTGGCGGCAAACTGGTGCAGGCGGCGGTGGCGGATCTTAAACTGGCCCGAAGCATCGAAGGGGCGCGCGACTGGATTTATTCCATGGCCATTCATCCCGCGACGCAACGGATCGCGACGGGCTGTTACGACGGGACGGTCATGGTGTGGAACCTGGCGGACGGAAAGCTGGCGACCAGCTTTTGCGCGTCCCCGGGCTACAGCACGAAGACGGCCGCGGCGAAGTAAGGGTAGCGCACCATGGGGCGCCGGAAGGCTATTCGGGCTGGGGCCCGATACGCTCGACGGGAATCCGCTCAAACCCAAGCTTCCAGGCGGGCGAATCCTTCCCGAGCGTAAAGCGTGCGGCATCCTCCCAGAGCGGGTCGGCAACGAGGGAATGGGCGTCCGCGCCCTGATCACGTAGCGCGTCGATCTCGGATTTTGGCGTGACGCGATGCAACTGCAAATCGGCGACCTCCAGCGTGCCGTTGTCGCAGCGCCAGCCGAGCCGGGGCGAGAACTTACTCATCTGTTCGTTCCAACCGGGCTTGCCCGGGGCGGGCACCTGGAAAAGCACCTCATGTTCCTTCCATTCGGAACCGACCTGCGCACTGCTTTTGGGGCTCATCCAAAAGTAAACGTTGCTCACGAAGGACTGGATCGCGAACTCGGCCTTGCCCGGAACGCTTGCACGCAAACGGGTCCGCAGCCGGTAACTGGCACCGGGCTCGAGTGCGATGTTTGGACCGGCATACAGGGGTGAAACCTTGGTGTTGCCCTCAGCTCCTTCGCAGCAAATCTGGAACACCCTTCCAGCGTCCTTGCCTTTGAGTTGTGCGACGGGCCGCCCCGCGGGCTTGGAGATGAGCCGCCAACCTGTAGGCAAAGCGTCCTCCGCGCCACTCCAAGGCCCCAGCAGATCCGTCGCGTCCACCGCGCCCACACTTTGGAAGCCGGTGCGCACGACTCCGCCCGGCGCCCAGTACAAATTGGACTCAAAAACGTTGTGCGAAAACGGAACCCGCAGAAGGCTGACAACGGGCACCTCGGCCGTGGTGGAAACGACCACGTTACGCTCAAACCGGTTGCCGCGCATGGTCAGGCCGCTGGGCAGCGCAATCTTGGTGGGGTGCAAATCCATACCCCGCATCTGCTTCCAGGCGGGCTGGTCCACCACCGACTCGTACCCCTTGACCATCGAGGGCATGTGTTTCTCCCAGTAGGTCTGCTCGGTGCTCCAGCCGTGGAAGTCCACCTGCCAGTCCTTGTTTCCGTAAAACACGTTGTTCTGGACCACGCAATCCCGCGCGCCGTGAGCGTGCAGTCCGCCCCGTCCGCACCGGGCGATGATGTTGCCAATGACGTCAGCTCCGCCGGAGTTGTCGTCAAGATAGACGCCCCAGGCGAAGTTCGGAGTCACGGCCTTGCCGTTGTGCATGCTGAAGCCGGGAATGTCGTGGATAAAGTTGTAGGAGATGATAGTCCCTCGCGGAGTAGTCCAGTCGCGCCCTCCGCTGTAGATTGCGCCGGTGTCCTCGGTTTCGAGGCAGACGTCGTGGATGTGGTTGTAACTGATGTCGTGCCTATTTCCCGAGTGCATGATGCCGAACCGCGGGCCGTCGTGGATGTGATTGTGTACGGCCTGGCTGCCCACGCCGCTCAAGGAAACACCGACCCCCTGTTTGAAGTAGATTCCAAAGTGGTGGATGTGGTTGTGCTCGGCCACGTTTCCCGAGGGAGTCAGCGTGGCCAAATCCCCGCCACTTAAAGAGACGCCCGTGTTACCGACGTTTTCAATCGTGTTGCGGCGCACCCGGTTGTCGCGCCCCTTGGAAACGCTCACACCTCCCCCACCCCATTCGCCGACGGCGCGCACCCAGTTGTGCTCAAAGACGCACCGTTCCGTTTCGGTGAAACTTACCGCCGAGCCGTTGGCACCCTCGAAAACAAAACCGCGCCAGACAATGTCATGTGCGCCAGCTTCCACTCGTACCAACCCCGGCGCGACCACGGCGCTGGCCTCGGAGGCGCTGTGCCCGGCAGGCGGCCAAAAATACAGCATCCCTTCCTCAGCGTCAGCGTACCACTCTCCGGGCGCATCCAGTTCCTCCAGAGCATTCTGGAAGAAGTAGCGGTCCCCCGTCCGGATGGCGTAGGAGCAGTCCGACTCCAGCGTGATTTTGCGGGTCTCCGGATCCACGGAGTGCACCCGTGCGCGGCTGTTCCACCAGTTGAAGCGCGGGAAGACGGTCACCTCGACCTGTGCCGGCTTTGCCCAGGCGCGCCAGTCCCCGGCATTGACCTCCAAAGTGCGTTTGTCCTCGCCCGGAATATCGGCGTACATCGGCCAAGCTTTACCTTCCGCAAAAGCCCACCCGCCGGCAACCGGGTCTTGCGCATCGGCGTTGGGATACCGGGCGAGCGTCTGCCGCGCCCCACCGAGGAGCAGCTGCCGCACGCCCCCCTTTAGTTTGGCGGCCGCCCCGAGCGGGGCCCGCTGGATCTCGCCCTTCCACGCGGTCCACCCTTCCAGGGCCACGGCCCCGGAGATGACGGGCTTTTCACCCTCAAACGCGCGCCACACCACGGGCGCGGCGGCGCTTCCCGAGTCCTGTGCTTCCAAACGGAAAGCATCCGCGAAACGGTACACCCCGTCTCGTACGTGCACGGTCTGCGGTCCGGAGTCACCCGCCGCCCGCGCCGCGCGAATCGCGCCGCGCGCCTTCTCCAAGGTCGCGAAAGGGCCGTCACTGCGCCCCGCATCTGCCGCAGGAACGCGGCCCGTCCACTGGTCGCTGCCGCCCGGCGAAACATACCAGTCTGCGGCAGTCGTTCGAAGTCCGGACGCGGCGAGAAGCAGCAGCGAAAAAAGGGTGCGTTTTTGCATCGGAGAACTTTGTGCTTCGCATGCCGGCAAGGAAACCCAATTTGCTGGCACTCCCCACGGGTGCACATTTGCAATCCCTCGTCGGTTCTGTTGCCATCTGTCTGTGGAACATCTTTTGAGAATCGGCATCGGCTTGCTCCTGGCGACGGGAATCCAATGGACATGCGGCTAGCGCCCCCTTGCGCCACGCCGGCACGGAGCGGATCAACAATCGCGCCGAGGTTTGCCTATCTTGCGGACAAGACTTTCCTCACAGCCTGTGCGCTGTACGTGGCCAACAGATTCTGGGGGAAACCTCTGCTCGGAGATTCGCTCCACTTTTTACGCACCCACCTCGATGATTGCCTGCTGCTTCCAGCGGCACTGCCCCCGCTGCTCTACGTATTCCGCAAACTCGGTCTCCGCCGGGATGATTCACCGCCCAGCCTCAGGGAGGTGGGAGAATGGACGCTCCTGTGGTCCGTCGCTTTTGAATGGGCGTTCCCACGCTTTCTGCACAAGGGAGTCGGCGACTGGCGGGACGTCCTCGCATACGCGGTGGGCGCGCTGGTGTCCTGGCTGCTTTGGCGGGGCGGCACGGCTCCAGCAAAGACGCTCCAGATTCAGGCCAGCGCCAGGAGCGCAAGCATCCGCCCAGTGCGCCCTTTCTCCATCCGGTAGGAGTAGTAGCGCTCGGCGGCGGCCCCGGTGCAAATACCAGAGTCCGTGATAGAACCCACCCCTGCGTCGGCAAGTTGTCGGCGGATTTCCGAGGCAAAGTCCCATTCGTAGTGGGGGGGCCGGATGCACGGACTCAGAACCGCCCGGATATCGGCCGACTCGCACCCGAACTGCTCTTGCATGCACCGCAGCGTGGCCGGCACAACGCCCAACCGTGTCCCCTTTGCACCGGCATGGGCGAGGGCGATCACTCGCCGCAGTGGGTCGACGAAAAACACGGCACAACAATCGGCAGTGTAGATCCCAAGACACACACGTTCGCTTGCCGTTACGAGACTATCCACGCCTGCATAACACGCCGGCTCGGGCCCGGTCACCATCGACACGTCAGCCCCGTGGACCTGTTCCGCGGAACAAAACCCACGCCCGGCCAGTCCGAGTTCGGCTCGCAACGCCGCGTGGGCCGGTCCCAGCCGCTCCACCGCCGCGGCCCGCTCCACCGTCACCTCCACGCCGGGCTGGCGCGCGGCGAAAGCATGCACCACCCCGAGCCGTCCCCAGGCCGGACAGTGCTCCGCAGGAACCACGGTCCCCGCGGCAGACCAATCTCCAGCCGCCGGCCCGGGCGTGTTCACGGCTTGAACAAGTCCGCGGCACTTGGAGCCTTCCCCTTGTGCAGCGCCTTTTTTTCGAGCGCCGCCAGCGGATCCTTGAACAGCTCCACGTACACGGTGTCGGTGGCGGTGGCCCGGTCGAAATCAGCCAGCGACCGCACATAGTCAGCCCGTGCCTGCAACTCGATGGTCCGGGCGCGGGTGAGTGCGACGCGTGCATCCAGCACTTCCAGCTGGGTTCCCGCACCTGCCCCAAGACGCTCCTGGGAAAGCCGCAGCGCCTCCCTGGCCTGTTCGACGTTCTTCTGCTGGCTCTCGACCGTCTCACGGTACTGCTGCAAATCTGCAAACGTCTTCTGCACCTCCAGTTCAACGCTTTGGAGAGACTCCTCGTAGGTCACAATCGCGGACTCAATCTTGGCCTTGGCTTGCGCGACCTGCCCGTTGGTTTCCAAGCCGTCGAAAATATTCCACGAACCGCGTAGCCCTAAAAAATAGCCCGTGACCGCGTCGCTGAAATCCAACCCGACGTTGGAGCTCGACCTTCTATAACCTACATCTGCCGAGACCTGTGGTTTGTAGCCCGCCCGGGCAACGGTAAGGCGCTGCCTCTCGACCAGAATCTGCTGCCGTTGGGCTTTGAGCGAGGGACGGCGGGCCCGGCCGAGACTGATGGAGTCCACCAGCGACATGGGGCGGTAGCTAATCTGCAACTCACCCACGCATTCAAAAGAGGGCTTTCCATCCGGAGAGGCGTTGATGCCAAGGGTCTTGGCCAGCTGCAGCTGGGAGATGAGGTAGTCGTTTTTGGCGCGGATGAGCCCGGGCTTGACGCTGGCAAGCTCCACCTCGGCGCGCAGCACGTTAAACCTGGGCACGGTGCCCGCCTCAAAGCGATTGGTTGCGTCGCGCAACTGCTGGGCGGCCAACTCCACGGATTCCTCGGCCACCCCGATGAGCCCCCGGGTTGCGAGCACGCTGGAAAACTGCTGCCTGACCTGGCTGACCACCTTGTCCAGCGTGTCGCGCAGCGAGTAGTAAAGCGCATCCGAAGAAAGACGTTCCGCCTCGATCGAGGCGCTTATCTTTCCGCCGGAATACAGCACTTGCCTTACCTCCAATGAGATACTCCAAGACTTGTTTTGGGTGGCAATTCTTTGAGCCCCGCCCAAGAACAACTTCATATCAATCTGATCGTAGCCCGAGCTGAGTGCCAGATGCGGTAGCGCCTGCGCCCGCACTTCGATTACCCGTCCCCGGGCGCGCTCGATTTCCCGCAGCGCCCGGAGCACGTCGGGATTCTGGCGCAAAGCCAGGTTGACCGCCTCGGCAAGCGTCAATTGCCCGGTGAGCTGCCGGACCCGGACGGCGGTCCCAAATTCGGAGGAAAGGGTTGCGCCGCCCTGCACGGACGCCTTGCTTTGAGCCGAGCCGGCAGGCTCGGGTGCAGCAATTGTACTGGGAAGGACCGCTCCACAAAAGAGCGCACAAGTCACCAAGGGGTGGGGTTTCATCGGCAGCTCATTTTGATCTGGATGTGCGCCCGGATGCAACCGCCAACCCAAGTTAGGGTCGTCCGGGTCTGGGCGGGGGCCTCGCCTGCTCCCGACGGAAAGAGCGCACACATGGAAGCAGGGGCCCTTCGCCCAGAGCTGCAGCGCCCGTGGCTCCCTGAATCCCGTACCACAGAGGTGCGGACCCGCATCGCCTAAATAATCAACATGCAATCCCCGTAGCTGTAGAACCGGTATTTTTCCTTGATGGCCTCTGCGTAGGCCTCGAGCATCAGCTCTCGGCCGGCCAATGCGCTGACCAGCATCAGAAGCGTGCTTTTCGGCAGGTGAAAGTTGGTCAGCAACGCGCCCACCACCCGGAAGTCGTAGGGGGGACGGATGAACAACTCTGTGCGGCCCGCCGCTGCCGAAAGCGGCCGGCCCGCTGCGGCGCAGCTTTCCAGAACGCGTGCGGTTGTGGTCCCGATGGAGACCACGCGTTTTGCCGCTTCGATTGCCAAGGCAGTCGACTCTGGCAACGTATACCGCTCGGAGTGCATCGGGTGTTCGTCCAAGCGGTCGACGAGCACGGAACGAAACGTGCCCGTGCCCACGTGCAGCGTGACAAAGGCGTGCGGGACCCGCTCCAGCATCCCGGCGGTGAAGTGCAAACCCGCCGTAGGAGCCGCCACAGAGCCCTCCTCACGCGCATACACGGTCTGGTAGCGTTCCGCGTCAGCCTCTTCCGGAACCCGTCCCAGATAGGGCGGGATGGGCAACTGGCCGAGGCGTTCCAAATCAAGGGGCCGCTCAAACTCAAGCAGCCTGTCGCCGTCCGCAAAAACTTCGAGGACGGTTCCCTGGATGCCGCCGACGACAAAATGATTGCCCACCTTGAGCTTGCGGCCCGGCTTGACCAGGGAACGCCACCGCGTGGGTGAAAACTGTTCCAAAAGCAGTAATTCTTTACGCCCATCGTCACTGTGCACCCTGGCGCGGATCACCCGGGTGTTATTGAGGACCGTCAGATCACCAGGCTGTAGGTACTCGGGAAAATCGGTGAAGCGCCGGTGCTCCCAGCGGCCTTCCTCCCTGTGCAAAACAAGCATCCGGGCGGCCTCCCTTTTCTCGGGGGGCCGGACCGCAATCAGCTCCTCTGGAAGCACGTAGTCGTAGTCTGCTGCAAATTGGCTCATGTGGGCTGACCAACCTGCCACAAAGACCCGTCCCTTGCCAGAAGCGTGCGACCACGGGGGGCGCGCAGTCCGATTCCACCGCGTATGCCGACACCCGCAACTGCCCCCACTTTAAACCAAACCGTTCTGCTGGCGCTTCTGTGCTGCCTTGGTGCGGCGTCACCTGCGCTCGGGGGTAAGACCGAAGTTTTGGAACGCGCCCACGCGCGGGCTGTCTTTTCCTTGGAAAAAGGAGGCCTAAAACTGCTGCCCATGCCCGCGGCGCTCCCGTTTCCCTCCCCCCGACTGGCGTTCCCAGCCCCTGTTTTGAGCGCCCACGGGGGACTGGGTGGGGCTTTTCTTTTGCGCCCCTGCCCGACCGGAATCTTTGGTGCGCCCGGCTGGGTGTGTCCGACGGTTGCCGGGGATCAAGGGCGGGACGCCGCTGCCTCTTTCCGCCGGTAGGCCAGCGGATTGAGCCCCATAGCGCGGCTGAAGGTGCGCGTAAAATGGCTCTGATCATAAAAGCCGCACTCGAGCGCAATCTCGCCAATGGGCGCGTCCGTGTGTGCGATTTTCCAGCGGGCCATAAGGAGCCTCACCCCTAGCACGTAGGCTGTAGGCGGCAGGCCGAAGCAGCGCCGAAACTCCCTCTGGAACTGACTCACCGACATCTTGCAAAGGAGGGCGAGGCCCTGGACACTCTGCTGCTGGCCGTAATCCTTGAGCACAAGGTCCAGTGCAGGGGTCAGCCGCGCGTAGGCACCTCGCCCGCCGCCCGTGTGATCATGCGCCCACATCACCCCGGCGAGCCCGACCACCTCGCCCGCGCCATTGCGGAGCGGAAACTTGTTGGAGCGAAACCACCGGGGCAACCCGCCGGCACCGTGCACGAGCCAGATCCGCTCTAGGAGTGGTTCGTTGGTACGCATCACCTGCCTGTCTTCCTCCACATACTGCGCGGCCAGCGCCGGGGGGTGAAAGTCCGCGTCGCACTTTCCCGCCATCGCCTCCGGCGACTCACACCCGTGCATCTGGGCCATGGCGCTGTTGACCCGCATGAAGCGGTGTGAAGTGTCTTTGGTGTAGAAAAAAACCGACGGGATTGCGTCGAACAGGGCAAGCCACTGGCCGGGGTCTGAGACGGACTTCCACCAATTCTGCATGCGGTTTTTATACAAAAACGCGCCGCCCTCTTGCAAGCTGCGGAGAAGCCCTTGTGGTAACGTTTTCAAGGAACCCCAGACCTATGCTTGACTTCCTCTCAGAACAAAACGGCGGACTCTGCGGTGCAAGCCACCTGAAGCGGCGCGAGTTTCTGCAAATCGGAGCCCTTTCAGCCTTGGGCCTTTCCCTGCCACAGTACCTCGCCGCAAAGGAGGCTGGAGCGCTCAAGGCAGGCCATGACGAGCGCGCCTGCATCCTCATTTTCAATCTGGGCGGTCCCAGCCACGTTGACCTGTGGGATATGAAGCCGGACGCTCCATCGGAAGTGCGGGGCCCTTTCTCACCCATCCGCACCAGTGCGCCAGAAATCCAAATATCCGAGGTGCTGCCCTTGCACGCCAAGATTGCGCAGGAGTTTTCCCTCATCCGCTCCTGCCACCATGACGGCGCGGCAGTGCACGACGCCGGCTGGCAGATCATGCAGACCGGCCGCCGCTTCACCGGCGGAGTGCAGACCCCGCACATGGGAGCGGTCGCCAGCCACCTGATGCAAAAGCGCGGCGACCTCCCGCCGTTTGTGGTCCTGCCCGAACTGATGGGCCGCGGCGGGGGCAACCTGCCCAACGGCCAGGCGGGCGGATTTCTGGGCAAGGCCCTCGATCCCTTTGCCCTAATGGCCGACCCCTCCAAGCCAAACTTCAAAGTGCCTGACCTGCTGCCTCCAGACCTCATCGGAGCAGTGCGCATGGAGAGGCGCCAAAAAATGCGCGAGGTTGTCGAGGGCGCGCTCCGGCAGTTTGAAGCAAGCGAAGACGCGCGCCTCATGGACGAGAACTTCCACGCGGCCTTCCGGCTCATGACCAGCGAACAGGCACGCGCCGCGTTTGATCTTTCGCAGGAACCAGACTCTGTCCGGGACCGCTACGGCCGAAACAGGTTCGGACAGTGCTGCCTGCTCGCGCGGCGGTTGGTGGAAAACGGCGTGCGTTTTGTAACGCTCAACACTTTCCTTACTGTTTTTGGCGAGACCACCTGGGATATCCACGGCTCAAAGCCCTTCACCTCCATCGACGGCATGAAGAACGTGGTTTGCCCGATGTACGACCAGGCCTACTCGGCTCTCATCGAGGACCTCAAACAGCGCGGGATGCTCGCCAACACGATGGTCGCTGCGTTGAGCGAATTCGGCCGCACCCCCAAGGTCAACCCTGCCGGGGGGCGCGACCACTGGCCGCAGTGCTTCACGGTTTCGTTTGCTGGCGGCGGAGTCAAAGGGGGCCGGGTGATTGGAAAAAGCGATCCGGTCGGGGGCTTTCCGGCCGAGCGCCCGGTGCTTCCGGGTGATTTGGTGGCGACGGTTTTTCACAGCCTCGGACTGGACCACGAAAGCTTTCTTCCAGGTCCGGCAGGCCGGCCCTTCCCTCTGGTGGACCTGGGCCGCCAACCGGTACGCGAGCTCTTCGCCTAAGCTTGCCTCTCGCAGAATTCCACGCCCCAGCGCCTACACAGCGTTGATACCCCCTGAATCCGATGCGTTACATTTCCCTCCTCTCCCTGCTCTGGGGGCTTTTCAGCTTGCCCACCGGATTGGCCGCCGCTGCGCAGACGCTGACGGTCTGGCCACACTCGCTCGAGCTTCAGCGCGTCGGAGAGCGCCACGAACTGCTGCCAGCCTGGGAAGAAGCAGGCTTTCCCAAGGGGTTGGCAACGGGCCTCCTATTTGTGTCGGACAACCCCGCGGTTGCCGAGGTCTCCTCGAACGGAACCGTCACCGCGCGGGGGCCCGGAGCGGCCACTGTCAGCGTACGGGCAGGCGCTGAGACGGTTTCAGTCGCCGTTTCCGTAAAGCCCGCCCCCGGGCAGGACCAGTGGAGTTTCAAGCGCCACGTTCTGCCGATCCTGAGCAAAGCCAACTGTAACGGCGGCGGTTGCCACGGCGCCCTGGCGGGAAAGGGCGGCTTCCGCCTGAGCCTTGCCGCCTACGATCCGGGCGCCGACCATTTGAGCATCACGCGGGACGCCTTGGGGCGGCGCGTCGAGTCCAGCGATCCGCTCCACAGCCTGCTGCTCACGAAACCAACAGCGGCAGCCCCCCACAAGGGAGGAAGGCGCCTCGACACCCGCTCCGACGACTACCGCATTCTTGCGGAGTGGATCGCCGCCGGGGCCGAGGGCCCCAGGCCGGACGAAGCCGCACTCGATCATCTGGAGATGCTCCCCGCTCGCTGGAACGTCGCAAAAAAGGGCGAACGCCTCCGCTTTTTGGTGCGCGCCCACTATGCCGACGGCCGAGTCGAAGACGTCACCCGCTGGGCCAAGTTTACCTCCACCGACGAGACCATGCTCCGGGTTACAGACGCCAACGGAGGGGTTGAGGTGACCGGGTCAGGCGAGGGCGCGGTCACCGCCTGGTTTTCGAGCCGGATCGTGCTCAGCCGCGTGCTGTCCCCCTTCCCCGAGGCCAGAGCGGCAACACGGCCCGAAGCCTGGACCGCAAGAAATCTGGTGGACGAGGCGGTCAACACACAGCTCCGCCAACTCAACCTGGTTCCCTCGCCCGCGGCGGACGACGCGACCTTTCTTCGGCGAGCCTCGTTGGACATTGCCGGCGTCCTCCCAAGCCCCGAGTCGGTGCGGAATTTTCTATCGGACGGCTCCGCCACAAAGCGGGACGCGTTGATTGAAAAACTGCTGGCTAGCCCCGAATTCACCGACAACTGGACCTACCGCTGGGCGGACATCTTTCTGATCAGCGGCTCGCAGTTACGCCCCGACGCGGTGAAAGCCTACTACGGTTGGCTCAGGGAGAGAGTCGAAAAAAACACTCCGTGGGACAAGCTGGTGGGCGAGTTGGTCACCGCCAAGGGGGAGAGTTTGCAACAAGGGGCGACGAACTTTTTCGCGGTGCACCAGGAACCGGAAACGATGGCGGAAAACGTCAGCCAGGCGTTCATGGGCCTCTCGATTAACTGCGCCAAATGCCACAACCATCCGCTCGAAAAGTGGACTAACGACCAGTACTACGCCTTCGCCAACCTGTTCGCGCGGGTGCGCGGCAAAGGGTGGGGCGGAGACCCGCGCTCCGGAGACGGCAAGCGCACCCTGTACACGGTAGCCTCGGGCGAACTGCTTCAGCCCAAAAGCGGCAGGCACCAGCCGGCGGCTCCCTTGGACGCGCCGGCGTTGCCGGATGCCGAGGGGGTGGACCGCCGCGAAGCCCTCGCCCAATGGCTCACTTCGCCGAAGAACCCGTACTTCACCCGAGCGATCGTCAACCGGGTCTGGGCCGGCTTTTTCGGGCTGGGAATCGTCAATTCGGTGGACGATCTGCGCGCCTCAAATCCTGCTACAAACGAGGCGCTCCTGGAGGCCCTGTGCGGCTTTTTGGTCAAGCAACGCTATGACCTGAAGGCGCTCATGCGGCTGATCCTGCAAAGCGCCACCTACCAGCGCTCGAGCGAAACGGTCCCCGGCAACGAAGCGGACTCGCGCTATTTTGCGAGGTACTACCCCCGCCGGCTCACCGCCGAGGTCCTCAGCGACGCGATCTCCGCCGCCACTGGCGCGCCCGACGTGTATACCGAGCTTATGATGGAAGACGGCAGCACGCAGAAAACTGAGGAATACCCCAAGGGCAAGCGGGCCCTCCAGCTCTCGGATTCCTCGGTGAAGTCGTATTTCCTTAAAACCTTCGGGCGCAACCAGCGCGCGATCACCTGCGAGTGCGAACGCTCCAATCAGCCCAGCATCGTCCAGGCACTTCACCTCTCCAACGGCACCACGCTCAACGGAAAACTCGCCGCAAAAGAAGGCGTCTTGGAAAGACTGCTCGCAGGCAACCCCACCCACTCAGGACTGGTCGACGCCGCCTACCTGCAATGCCTCGGGCGCCTGCCACAACCCGCCGAAAAGGACGCCTACGTCAAAATGCTGGACGCGGCTCCCGTCAAGGAACGACGCACCTCCGCCGAGGACCTGTTCTGGGCACTGCTCACCAGCCGCGAATTTCTTTTCCAGCACTAACCCGCCGTGGAAACCATGTTCAAACTACCTCCCCCCTGCGCCGCCCTCGGGCTCTTGCTTTCGGGTTTCGCTGCCCCGTTGTTTGCCGCGGCTCCAGACTTTCACGCCGATGTCGCGCCCATCCTTCGCGACTACTGTTCGGCCTGCCATTCGGGAACGGAAAAGGAAGGAGAGCTCAACCTTGAGACCTTCGCAGCTCTCAAAAAAGGTGGAGAACACGGCTCTCCCCTCGAGCTGAAGCCCGCAGAAGGATCGCTCATGGGGAGGGTGATCCGCGGCAAAAAGCCGGCGATGCCTCCCAAAAAGGAACCCCAGCCCACGGAGGCCGACCTCCTCGTTCTGGAGGCCTGGCTAAAGGCCGGTGCACCCGGCCCCAGCGCTCCGGACATTTCGATTCTCACGCTGGTGACAGTGCCTGACTTGCCGCTCAAAACACGCGCCCCCAAAGCCCTCACCGCACTGGCGGTTTCCCCCGATGGAGCCGCGCACGCCGTTGCCCGTTACGGCGTGGTCGAACTACTCGAGAATCCCGGTGGGGGCGTCCGCCGGCGCTTTTCCGGACTACCCGGGAAGGTCACGCAGTTGGCGTTTTCTCCGGATGGCGGGAAGCTCGCAGCTGCAACAGGGGTCGCCGCAATCAGCGGGGCGGTGCACTGCTGGAACCTCCCGGGTGACTCCGCGCCAATGCTTTTTGAAGGCGCCCACCGGGATCTGGTGTACTCCGTGCGCTGGTCGCCAGATGGCCGTACCCTTGCCACCGGGGGCTACGACTCCAAGATCGTCCTCTGGGATGCTGCCTCGGGAAAACCCGTGCGTAGCCTCGCCGGACACAATGGAGCCATTTTTTCGCTGGCCTTCAGTCCGGACGGAACCCTGCTGGCGAGCGCCAGCGCCGACCAAACAATCAAGGTCTGGCGGGTGCGCGACGGCGAGCGGCTAGACACACTTAAGGAGCCCCAGGGCGAGCAATGTAGCGTGTCGTTTACCCCGGACGGAAAGCAGCTTGTGGCGGCAGGCGCAGACCGCCGCATCCGCCTCTGGGCGCTGAAGAGCCGTGAAAAAACCGAACTAAACCCCCTCCTGGAGTCGCGCTACGCCCACGAGGCGGCAATCACCGCGCTCAGCGTTCTCCCCTCGGGGGACAGGCTGCTGAGCGCTGCGCTGGACCGTTCACTCAAGGTATGGAGCCTTCCGGAACTGGATCTTTTGGAGGTGCTACCCGTCCAGCCGGACTCCGTCACCTCCCTTCAACCCTTGCCCGGTGGCGGTGTCCTGCTTGCCAGGATGGACGGCTCCACCGAGGCCCTCGCTCTTGGCAAAACCTCCTCCACGGTGGCAGGAATAGTCGTTGCAGGGCGCTCCAGCAAAGGCTTGTCGCCCGTTCCGGAAGCCGTCTCCCCTGCGCCCAAACCAATGCCGGCGTCCCTCGCGGAACAGGAACCCAACAATCGCACAGCGGAGGCGCAGCCCGTCGCGCTTCCATCGGAGATCCGCGGCAGCGTGGACCAACCTGGCGACATCGACACCTTTAAGTTTGAGGCGCGTCAGGGAGAAGACTGGATCTTTGAGGTGTTCGCTGCCCGGGAAAAGTCGAACCTTGATTCCCGGCTCGAAGTGCTGGACTCCGCGGGAACCCCCGTGGAGCGGGTCGTGCTGCAATCCCTGCGCAGTTCTTGGCTTTCCTTCCGGGGAAAGGACTCCACCACTTCCGGCGACTTCCGGGTCCAGCACTACCCGGAGATGGAGCTCAACGAGTTCCTCTATTGCAACGGGGAGGTAGTCAAACTCTGGATGTATCCGCGGGGTCCCGACTCGGGTTTTATAGTCTATCCGGGGGCCGGCTCACGCCACGCCTTCTTCGGCACAACTCCCATCGCCCATCCCTTGGGCGAGGTCGTCTACACGGTGCGTCCGTTGCCGCCAGGAGCTCAACCGCCGGCGAACGGCCTGCCTGTGTTCAGGCTGCCCTATGAAAATGACGATGACCCAGAGCGGGACGCAGGAAAGGATTCCATCCTCCACTTCAACGCCCCCGCCGACGGCACCTACCTGCTGCGCCTCGGCGACACCCGGGGGTTTGGAGACCAAAAGTCGACGTACAGGCTGGTGTGCAGGCGGGCCACCCCGGATTTTGAAGTGAGCATCGCCGCCGGGACAAAGCCCGCAATCAGCCCAGGCAGCGGCCGGGAGTTCCAGCTAAAGCTCAAGCGCAGGGACGGCTTTGAGGGCGAAGTCAGCGTGGAGGTGGAGGGGTTGCCTCCGGGCTTCTACGCGCCGTCACCGCTTGTGTTTGAAGCGGGCCAAAACTCGCTGCTGGGCGTCATTTACGCCGCGGCCGATGCCCCGGCACCCGCAGCGGAAGTCGCTTCCTCCAGCCGCCTCCGCGCTGCCGCGCTCATCCACGGCAAGGAGGTCCGGCACGAGCTGGCGGGTTTTGGGGAGATCAAACTTGGCGCACCGCCGAAGCTGAAGGTGGCCGTCGCCCAAACCTCTTCGGAAGGGGCGCAGCAAGTGCTCACCATCCATCCCGGTGAGACCATCACCGCCCGGATTAAGGCTACGCGGATCGACTTCAAGGACCGCATCGAACTGGGCGGCGAGGATTCCGGGCGCAACCTGCCCCACGGCGTCTACGTCGACAACATCGGCCTCAACGGCCTGCTCATTCCCGAGGGAGAAACCGAGCGGGATTTCTTCCTGACCGCAGCGAAGTGGGTCCCGGAATCGGAGCGACTCATCTTTTTCCGCGCGAAGGGGGACGGCGGGCAACCCTCTCCCCCGGTGCTGCTTCGGGTGCGCAACCGCTGATCGCACAGACGGAGGGGAACCCCGGGAGACAGCCCCCGGGGTACGCCGGGGGTCCCTACTTGGCCCCGAACAGGAAGACCGTCGTGCTCTTCCAAACCTTTCCCGGCTTCAAAATAGTGCTTGGGAACGCGGGTTGATTCGGAGAATCGGGATAGTGCTGGGTTTCAAGGCAGAAACCGGAACGCTTCGGGTAAGAAGCTCCGGCTTTGCCTGTAAGCGTACCGTCCAAAAAGTTGCCGGAGTAAAATTGAATCCCCGGCTCGCTGGTCAAAATCGTCAAGAACCTGCCGGTGAGCGGCTCGCGGACGGTTGCAGCGGGATGCATACGCCCCCCCAACAGACCCGCAAACAAGGGGCGTCTCAGCACAAAGTTGTGGTCGTACCCGCCACCCAACCGAAGTTGCTCGTCCTCGGCCTGGATGCGGGCTCCGATCGCGGTTGGCTTATTGAAATCCAAGGGCCCGCCCGCCACCGGACGGAGTTCTCCTGTGGGGATCATCGCGGCGTTGACAGGAGTGAACTTGGATGCCGGAAGAGTCAGTTCGTGGCCGAGGATGTCTCCTTTCCCCTCCCCCTTGAGATTGAAATAGCTGTGCTGGGTCAGGTTGACCGGAGTCGCCTTGTCGGAGGTCATTTCATAATCCACCCGCCATTCGTTCTGATCGTCCAACCAATAGGTCACCTTCGCCTCAAGGTTTCCCGGATATCCCTCTTCCCCATCCTTGCTCAGATAGGAAAAGCGCACTCCCTGCGCCCCTTCCTGCGCCAACGCCTCGGCCCTCCATACAACCTTGTCAAAGCCGCGCAATCCTCCGTGCAAGGAACTCTTTAATCCGGGGCCCCCATTGTTCTCAGCCAACTTGTACTCCTTCCCCTCAAGGGTGAATTTACCACCGGCGATCCGATTGCCATAACGCCCCACGATCGCGCCGAAATAAGGGGAAGACTTCTCGTACTGCCCGAGTGTTTTATAACCAAGCACGATGTCCGCGTTCTTGCCGTTCCTGTCCGGTGTTTCGAGGCTCACAACGGTGGCACCGTACGTGATCGCGCGGAGCCTTACCCCCTGCTTGTTGACGAGGGTAAAGACTTCCACGGGGACACCTTCCTTGGTCTTGCCAAAAGGCTTGGCTTCCGGAGTTTCAGTGGAAAAGGACACAGCTGTCGCGGCGAAGCAGAAAACGGCAGCGAGGTAGGGGGAGTGGATTTTGAGTTTCATTAATGTGGGGGTGGATGCGCCCGGTCCTAGTTCCGGACTCTGTCTAAATAAATGAACACCAGTCCCCGGCGCAGTCTAAAAACCGTCTGGCAAACTTTTTCCAGAACGCAGCGCCAGCACCCGGCTCAAACCCGGAAAACGCCTTGCTTACTTAACCCCAAAAAAAGGGCGGACCCTCGCCACATTCGTGGCCCTAGGGTCCGCCCAAACTTTACGAGGAAGCCCACAGGGGCCCCTGCTCTAAATTACGCTTCGGCGACTTCAGTCTCCGAGGGTTCATCCTCGCCAAAGCCCCGGTGTCCGGAGACCTGCACGTCCCGGTGGACGGGGAAGCCCGTTCCAGCAGGGATGAGGTGCCCCATGATGACGTTCTCCTTGAAGCCGCGCAGTTTGTCGACCCTTCCGAGAGTCGCTGCTTCCGTAAGCACGCGGGTCGTGTCTTGGAAAGACGCTGCAGAGATGAACGATTCGGTCTCCAGAGAGGCCTTCGTAATCCCCAACAACACGGGTGACGCCTCGGCAGGCTTGCCACCCTTCTCTTCAACGCGGCGGTTCTCCTCTTCAAAGGTAAGGCGATCAAGCTGATCCCCCCACAGGAGCGAAGTGTCTCCAGGCTCGTTTACCTTCACCTTGCGCAGCATCTGACGGATGATGATCTCGATGTGCTTGTCGGAAATTTCCACGCCCTGTAGGCGGTAAACTTCCTGCACTTCGTTCACCAGATGCTCTTGAAGCGCCTGTGGCCCGAGGACTTCGAGGATGTCATGCGGAGGAATCGGCCCTTCTGTGAGCTGCTGACCCTTCTTCACCGAGTCGCCTTGGAGCACGATGAGGTGCTTGTTGAGCGGCACCAAATGTTCTTCCTCGGCTCCAGTTTCTGGATCAATCACCAGCACGCGGCGCTTGCCCCGCACGTTGGTACCGATCTCCACCACGCCGTCGATCTTGGCAATCTCAGCTGCGTCCTTGGGTCGGCGAGCTTCGAACAACTCGGCCACCCGCGGCAGACCGCCGGTGATGTCCTTGGTCTTCGCCACCTTCCGGGGTGTCTTTGCGAGCAGCTGTCCGGCCTGAACCTTCTTGCCCTCACTGACCACCACCACGGCCCCGGCTGGGATCGAGTAGCTCATGAGCACCGCCTCGGTTTTCTCGTCCACAATCACGATCTGCGGATGCTGATCCTCTTTGTGTTCGATGATGACCGTACCCATGACGCCCGTGGCCTCGTCGACCTCGCGCTTCACTGTGACCCCTTGGACCATGTCCACAAACCGGACCTTCCCGGAGCGCTCCGTCAAGATCGGCACGTTGTGCGGATCCCACTGTGCAAAAGACTGGCCCTTGGTCACCGTCCCACCGTCTGCGACAGCGATGACTGTTCCGAGCACCATGTTGTAGCGCTCCAACTCGCGTCCGTCTTCGGCATGTAAGCTGACAGACCCATTACGGTTTAGGACAATGTAGTCGCCTTCAATGCTCTTAACGACACGTAGATCGTTGAAGCGCACTGTTGCGTCATTCTTCGCCTTTACCACAGGTTGCTTGAATGTCTGCGACGCCACACCACCGATGTGGAAGGTACGCATCGTCAGCTGGGTGCCGGGCTCGCCGATGGACTGTGCTGCAATAATACCCACGGCCTCGCCGAGGCGGACGCGCTGGCCCGTGGCCAGGTTGCGACCGTAGCACAGGGCGCAAACGCCCCGCTTCGATTCACAAGTAAGCACAGAACGGATGCGCAGCTGCTCCACCCCGATGGCGTCAATTGCAGTCGCGGTCGCCTCGTCAATAATGACGCCGCGCTTCACGAGTACATTCTGCGTAACCGGATCCTTGATAGTCTCACAACTCGTGCGCCCGATCAGTCGGGTGCGCAAATCGACCACTTCCTCGTCGCCCTCGTAGATCGAGCGAACGACGATGCCACTTGCAGTGCCGCAATCCTCAAGGGAAATGATGACATCCTGCGCGCAATCCACGAGCTTACGGGTGAGGTACCCGGAATCGGCCGTCTTGAGCGCCGTGTCCGCCAGGCCCTTACGAGCGCCGTGGGTGGAGATGAAGTACTCCAGAACGGTCAGCCCTTCCCGGAAGTTCGCGGTGATCGGCTGCTCGATGATCGAACCATCCGGCTTGGCCATCAAACCACGCATCCCTGCGAGCTGCTTGACCTGCTGGCGGTTACCACGGGCACCGGAGTCCACCATGAGGAACACGGGGTTCAGCTCCTTGCGGCCTTCGTTGTGCTCGAGGGTCCTGAACATCACGTTTGCGATTTCTTCGCCTGCGTGAGTCCAAACGTCGACGACCTTTGCGTAGCGTTCGCCATCGGTGATGATCCCGCGCTTGTACTGCTGTAGCACCACTGCGACCTGCTTGTGGGCATTCTCCAGTTCGATGCGCTTCTCCTTAGGAATGATCATGTCCTTGATCCCGATGGACACACCGGCACGCATCGCCCAAAGGAACCCGAGGCTCTTGAGCCGATCCAGCATGTCCACAGTCGCCTGGTGACCCGAGGACTGGTAGGTCCGGAAAATGATGTCGGAAATCTGCTTCTTACCGGCGGCCTTGTTGAAGAACCCCACCGCTGGCGGCCAGATCTCGTTGAACATCACGCGTCCGACGGTCGTCTCAATCACATTTGCAGTCGCATCACCAAACACGGTGGCCTGGCCACGGTTCGGGTTGCGGTAGCGGATGCGGTCGTGGACCTTCACGGAACGATCGGACAATGCGAACTCGACTTCCGCAGCGTTGTCGAAGAGCGGGAGCCTTTCCTTGTCACTGTCGGCATGCTTGCGCGGGTTCTGAGTCAGGTAGTAACAACCCAAAATAATGTCCTGCGAAGGCGTGGTCACTGGCTTCCCGCTCGAAGGAGAGAAGATGTTGTTGGAAGCGAGCATGAGCATGCGCGCTTCCATCTGGGCCTCCACAGAAAGGGGCACGTGCACAGCCATCTGGTCACCGTCGAAGTCGGCGTTATAGGCGGTACAGACCAGCGGATGAATCCGGATCGCTTCGCCTTCAATCAGCAAGGGCTCGAAAGCCTGGATGGAAAGACGGTGCAGGGTCGGAGCGCGGTTCAGAAGCACGGGGTGCCCCTTGGTGACCTGCTCTAGAATGTCCCAGACTTCGGGAGTCTGCCGGTCGATCATCTTCTTGGCACTGCGCACGGTGTGCACATAGCCGCGCTCCTTGAGCACGCGGATGATGAAGGGTTCGAAGAGTACGAGCGCCATCTTCTTGGGAAGACCGCACTGGTGGAGCTTGAGCTCCGGCCCGATGACAATGACGGAACGGCCGGAATAATCGACGCGTTTGCCCAGAAGGTTCTGACGGAACCGGCCGCCCTTCCCCTTGAGCATGTCCGAGAGCGACTTGAGAGGACGGTTGCCCGCTCCGGTCACCGCACGCCCGTGGCGTCCGTTGTCGAAGAGTGCGTCCACTGCTTCCTGGAGCATGCGCTTTTCATTCCGAATGATAACATCCGGAGTCTTAAGCTGCAGCAGGTTGCGCAACCGGTTGTTCCTGTTGATGACCCGACGATAGAGATCGTTCAAGTCGGACGTGGCGAAACGGCCACCTTCCAGCGGCACGAGAGGACGCAAATCCGGAGGAATCACCGGCAAAACTTCCAGAACCATCCACTCCGGACGGGTCTTGCTGAAGGCAAAGCCCTGCACAAGCTTCAAACGCTTAGCGAGTTTCTTGCGAATCTGCTTGGAGCGTGTCGCGCCCATCTGTTCCTCCAGCTCCACCTGCTGCGCGGCAAGGTCAACGTGGGAGAGAAGCTTGCGGATCGCTTCGGCTCCCATACCTGCCTCAAACGACATCTCGCCGAAAGAATCCACCGCAAGGCGGTATTCGGTCTCGGTGAGGAGCTGGCCCTTGACCATGCCGGTGTGGCCGGGCTCAATCACGAGGTAGTCCTCGTAGTAAATGATACGCTCCAGCTGTCTGCCGGACATGTCCAGCATGAGCCCAATGCGCGAGGGCATGCACTTGTAGAACCAAATATGAGTGACGGGAACCGCCAACTCGATATGGCCCATGCGCTCGCGGCGCACGCGGGCCAGCGTGACTTCCACGCCGCAGCGGTCACAAATAACACCTTTGTGCTTGATACGCTTGTACTTGCCGCACGAACACTCCCAGTCCCGAGTCGGGCCGAAGATTCGTTCACAGAACAGGCCGCCCTTTTCAGGCTTGAAGGTCCGGTAGTTGATGGTCTCCGGGTTCTTCACCTCGCCGCTGCTCCAGAGCCGGATGTTCTCCGGGGAAGCTACGGTGATACCGACACTGTCAAAACCCTGCGGACGCTCTTCAACAACGAGCTCGCGGAAAGAAGGTGTTTCAATCATACGGAAAAAACAAGTTGCGCCGGGAACAGTCCGTCCGGCGTGGCGCACCACCGGACGGACTCAAATGGTTATATTGGAGCGGACTAGAAGGAAACGGAGGGCATCACGGGAGCGTGCTGCACTGCACGGCCCCCGACCTTGACGTCAAGGCCGAGAGACTGCATTTCCTTGATGAGCACGTTGAAGGACTCCGGAGTTCCGGCTTCCAAGGCGTTGTCACCCTTTACAATGGCCTCGTAGATCCGCGTCCTCCCCTGCACATCGTCCGACTTGACGGTGAGCAGTTCCTGGAGCGTGTAAGCGGCGCCATAGGCCTCTAGAGCCCAGACTTCCATCTCCCCGAAACGCTGGCCCCCGTACTGGGCCTTCCCGCCGAGCGGTTGCTGGGTGACAAGGGAGTAGGGTCCGACGGCACGGGCATGAATCTTGTCAGCCACCAAATGGCCGAGTTTCAACATGTAGATGTATCCGACAACAATGGGCTGGTCAAACGACTCGCCGGTGCGCCCGTCGTACACGGTGGTCTTCCCGGTGTCCGTAATCCAGGTGAAGCCTTCGACCTTCTGCGCCTCCTTGAGGTACTCGAAAATCCGCTCTTCCTTAATGCCGTCAAACACTGGCGTCGCCACCTTGAAGCCGAGCGCCTTGGCGGCCACACCGAGGTGTGTCTCCAAAACCTGTCCGACGTTCATACGGGACGGCACGCCCAAGGGGTTGAGCACGATGTCCACCGGGCGGCCGTCCGCCAGGAACGGGAGATCCTCTTCGGGAACAATCCGGGCAACAACGCCCTTATTCCCGTGGCGGCCCGCCATCTTGTCACCCACCGAGAGCTTCCGCTTGGAGGCGATGTAGACCTTGACCTGCTTGATGATGCCCGGGTCGATGTCGTCACCGCTTTCGAGCTTGTCCATCGAGGACTCGTGCTCCTGCTCGAGTTCTTGGAAACGGGGCTCGAACTGGCCAATGATTTCTCGGATCCGATTACGGATCGGCGAGGGATCAATATCCACGTGATCATAGACTCCCGCCAGCTTGCGCAGCAGGGTTTTGGTGATCTTGCGATTGGCGGGGATGATGATCTCGCCGGTCTGCGCATTGACGACGTCCAGCGGGATTTTCTCGCCGAGGAGAACGTTGGAAAGGGACTCGGTCAGCTCCTCGTGCAGTTCCTCTTTTTTCTTGAGGTAATGCTCTTCGGCCTCCTTCTGCTGCCGCTTGCTTTCGCCGGGGCTCAACTTGACCTTGGCAATCTCCTTGCGGCTGGAGACCTTCACGTCCATGACAATCCCATAGGTACCCGAGGGCACGGTGAGAGAGGTGTCCTTTACGTCGGCCGCCTTTTCACCGAAGATTGCACGCAGCAAACGTTCCTCTGGGGCGAGCTCAGTCTCGCTCTTGGGCGTGATCTTGCCGACGAGAATGTCGCCGGGCCGTATCTCAGCCCCCACCCGAACGACGCCGTCCGGACCGAGGTTGCGCAGGGCCTCTTCGGACACATTCGGGATATCCCTTGTGATTTCCTCGGGTCCGAGTTTGGTGTCGCGAGCGCCGCACTCAAACTCATCAATGTGAATCGAAGTGTAGATGTCCTCTTTGACCACCCGCTCAGAAATGGTGATGGCGTCTTCGAAGTTGTAGCCGTTCCAAGGCATGAACGCGACGAGCACGTTTCTGCCGAGAGCCAGCTCTCCGTTGTCACAATTGGGACCGTCTGCGATGACCATCCCCTGCTCGATCTGCGCGCCCTTGGCGACGATCGGACGCTGGTTGACACAAGTTCCTGCATTGGAACGCATGAACTTGCGCAACTCGTAGATGTAGATGCCTTCAGTCGGATCGTGCCGCAGCCGTTTCTTGCTTTCGGGCAGCTCGCCATCAGGAGTGATGATGATCTGCTCGGCAGTCACGCTGGCAACCTTGCCCCGGCCTTCAGCGACGATCACCGCGCGAGAGTCGCGAGCAACCTTTCCTTCCATTCCAGTCCCGACAAGCGGGGCCTCGGAGATGAGCAAAGGAACGCCTTGGCGCTGCATGTTCGAACCCATCAAAGCGCGGTTGGCATCATCGTGCTCGAGGAAAGGAATCAACGAGGCGGCGACGGAGACCAACTGCTTGGGCGAAATGTCCATGTAGTGAACCTTGTCGGGTTCAACCTCAAGGAAGTCGCCGCCGGAGCGGACTGCCACCTTGTCGGTCATGAACTTGCCGTTTGCATCAATCGGAACGTTGGCCTGGGCCACGAGGAAGTTCTCCTCCTGATCGCCGGTCAAGTACTCGACCTTCCCGGTGACATGGCCGCTGGTGACCTTGCGGTAGGGAGTCTCGATGAACCCGAAGTCGTTGATCCGCGCGTAGCTGGACAGCGACGAAATCAGACCGATGTTTGGACCTTCAGGGGTTTCGATCGGACAAATCCGGCCGTAATGGGACGGATGAACGTCACGCACCTCGAACCCTGCACGGTCGCGACTCAAGCCGCCTGGCCCGAGCGCGGACAAACGCCGCTTGTGGGTCAACTCCGCGAGCGGGTTGGTTTGGTCCATGAACTGACTCAGCTGGGAACGACCAAAGAAGTCCCGGATTACAGCAGAGAGAGCCTTCGGGTTGATGAGCTTTTGGGGCGTCATTCCGTCGACGTTCATGTCGAAAAGGGCCATGCGCTCTTTGACCAGACGCTCGGTGCGGGCGAGGCCCACGCGGCACTGGTTGGCGAGCAATTCACCCACGGTCCGCACACGGCGGGAACCCAAATGGTCAATGTCATCGAGACGTCCTTCCCCAGCACGGAGCTGGATGAGGTACTTCATCGCGCCAACGAAGTCGTCCTTGGTCAGAACGCGTTCGGTGGAACTCACGTCAATCGAGAGCTTTGTATTGATCTTGTGACGCCCAACCCGACCCAGATCGTACTTTTTCGGATCGAAAAAGAGTCTCTTGAGCAGGTTGCGGGCGTTCGGCACAGACGGCGGATCGCCAGGACGGAGCCTGCGGTAGATTTCCTTGAGCGCTTCCTCCTCTGAATCAACCGGATCCTTCTTCAGCGCCTTGATGATGGTGTCGTCACCCTTGAGGTCCACCACCGAAACGGTCTTGTGTCCAAGTGCCTGAATCTGAGCGACGGTCGCCTTAGTCAAGGGCTCGAAAGCACGAGCTACGTTGACCTCACCGTCCATCACCGGATGGACAAGCACCTTGCTGGCCAGTTCGGTTTCGTCAAGGGAGTCGCTGAGCTTGAGCGTTTCAAGGTCGTAGAAAAGACTGATGATCGCCTCATCGGTTCCGTAACCCAATGCGCGCAGCAGTGTGGTGGCAAGGAACTTCCGCCGGCGCTTCCGCCTGTCGAGATAGACGTAAAGCAGATCGTTGGTGTCGTACTGGACTTCAAGCCAGGAGCCGCGGTCAGGAATGATCCGGAACGAATAGAGCACCTTGCCGTTGAGGTGGATGCTGGATTCGAACGCGATCCCTGGGGAGCGGTGGAGCTGGGAGACCACGACGCGCTCCGCGCCGTTGACGACAAAAGTCCCCTGGGGTGTCATCAGCGGAATCTCGCCCATGTACACCTTTTCCTCCTTGGTGGCGCGTTCCTCCTTGAGCGAGAAGGTGACGTAGAGAGGAGCGGAGAAGGTCTGGCCCTCCCGCATGCACTCCCGCACGGTCATCTTTGGATCCCCGATTTCGTAGGAATCGAATTGAAGGACGACTTTTTCGTCGTAACTCGAAATAGGAAACACTTCAGAAAAGACGGCCTGCAAACCGGTGCTTTTGCGCCGGTTGAGGGGGAGATCCTTCTGAAGAAACTCCACGTAGGAGTTAAGCTGGATTTCGATAAGGTTCGGCGGCTCGGCGCCTTCCTTGATTTTGCCGAAGTTGATGCGCTCAGACATGAGTGGGTTCGGTGGATGCGGAAACTGCGGGCAAAAAACCGCAGAGGCGCGGGCACCTTGAGAAGATCTCCCGGTGGGGAAGACTCAGTGCGCGCGACTCTGCGGTTGTAGATTGGTAAAACAGAGACGGAGGTGGGTGACCTTCTGAGAGAGGGCAGCGCCCGGCAAGCAAAAAGTGAGCCTGCCGGACGCTGAAAAAGCGAAGCGGGGAAATATTCCCGAGCGACGCCAGAAAAACTACTTGATTTCGACCTTGGCGCCGGCGGATTCGATCTTCTTCTTGATCTCTTCTGCTTCTTCCTTGGTGACACCTTCCTTAAGGGCCTTCGGTGCGCTTTCGACCAGGGCCTTGGCTTCAGCCAAACCGAGGCCTGCAACAGCGGCGCGGACTTCCTTAATGACGGCGATCT
>CAMCIN010000014.1 GCA_945874745.1 Akkermansia muciniphila
AGGTGCTGGAAAAGAACGTGGTATACCTTGCCGGCCTCTGGCGCGGGGAGATGAGTCCGGCGCTTTTTGAAGAAGGCTCCACGAAATTCATCAAAGACGCGCTTGAAATTGCCAGCGAGAACCCCTCCAACGCCATCGACTGGATGGTCAGCTCGATGACCTGCCGCCCCGCCTCGGCAGAGGAAGAAAACGAACTCTTCGCGATCTTCAACAAGGTCAGCCTCAAGGCTACGGAGCTGGAGGCACTCAAGACGGTGCTCCTCCACATTCTTGAGTTGCGCGACTGCAAATACAAGTAGCCCCCGCAAGCCGCCCCTCCCCTCCTCCACCCATGCCACCCCGCATCCACCGGACCCTGACCCTTCTGTCTCTCTCTCTGGCGCTCTTCCCCCTGGTGTTGTCCGCACCCGCACTCCGGTCGGAGGAGGCCGCCGGAACGCATGCTTTGCTGTGCCGCTTCTGTGCGCCAAACGTTGCCCCGGCTAAGCCGGAGTCTCCCTCCTACCGCAAATACGCGCCGGACCGCTGGGTGGACATTTTACACGTCGCACTCGATATCACTCCCGACTTCGAAAAGCGCACCATCCTGGGCAGGATGCAGATGAAATTTCAGCCCATCGCAGTCCCGCTTGGGGAACTCCGGTTGGATTCGGTCGACCTTGCCATTCTCAAGGCGTCGAGTTCCGAGGGAGGGTTTGCCCATCAGGTCACCGACAAGGAAATCGTCCTGACTTTTTCTCCCCCGATTCCTCCGGGTAGGGAAGCTTCCGTCACTTTGGAATACTCGGCGGAACCCGCCCGGGGAATCTACTTCCGTACCGAAGCGATGGGCTACAAAGCAACGCATCTCTGGACCCAGGGTGAGCCGACCGAGTCGAGGCACTGGTTTCCTAGTTTCGACCATCCTGTGGAGAAGTTTACCTCGGAAGTCACCTGCCACCTACCCGCAGGGATGGTCGCCCTTTCCAATGGGCGCCAGCTCTCCGAGGAAAGGGAGCCCAACGGGCTCACCGCCTTCCGCTGGCTGCAGGACAAGCCGCATGTGAACTACCTCATCACCTTGGTTGCGGGCAAGCTGGCCAAAATCGAGTCCAAGCACCGGGATATTCCCTTGGAATTCTGGACCACGCCGGAAGAGCTGGAGCTGGCGCCCAACTCCTTCAGGCACACCGCGCGGATGATGGAGTTTTTTGAAAAAGAAACGGGCGTCCTGTATCCCTGGTCCAAGTACGGCCAGGTCGCGGTGCACGACTACCACTGGGGCGGCATGGAAAACACCAGCCTCACCACGCTCAATCACCGCACCCTTTTTGACGGCAGCACCGAAAACATCTTCCATAGCGACAGCCTCGTCGCACACGAACTCGCCCACCAATGGTTTGGCGATCTGGTGACCTGCCGCGACTGGAGCCACGTCTGGCTCAACGAGGGTTTTGCCACCTACTACGACTGGTTGTGGCAGGGCGATTTTCTGGGCCACGACGCCCTCAATCAGGCCCTCTGGGACGCAGCAAAGGGGATCCTTGCCAACACGAACGAAACCCGAGGCGTGGTCTGGCGTAAATTTGTGGAGCCGGGGGAAATGTTCAACTACCTGGCCTACCCAAAGGGCGCCTGGGTGCTGCACATGCTCCGCTGCCAACTCGGGCCCGGGCTTTACCGCAAGGCGATCCAAACCTACCTGGAACGCAACGCCTACGCCTCTGTGACCACCGACCAACTGCGCTCGGTCTTTGAGGAGGTGTCCGGCCGCAGCTTTGAACGCTTTTTTGACCAGTGGCTCAACGGTGCGGGCGCCCCTGCACTCGACGTCACCTACGCTTGGGAGGAAAAAACCAGGCAGGCCAAAATCACGGTCAAACAGACCCAGAAGATCTCGGAGGAAGCCCACCTTTTTCAGTTCCCCCTCTCGGTGCGCTTTTCCACCAAAGGGGTTGCCTCCGACCGAACCATGCAGATCCACGAGAAGGAGGAGTCCTTTTACTTTTCCCTCCCCTCGGCACCGGATTCGGTCAGCATTGATCCCCGGCTTGAAGTGCTGGCCAAGATCAGCTTCAAGCCCCCGCGGGCCATGAGCCTGCTCCAACTCCAAAACAATCAGGACATGCTCGAGCAGTTGCGCGCTCTCGAGCTTCTCTCGGAAAAACCGGACGCCGAAGCTGTCGCAAAAATCACCAACGCCCTCAAAACCGCTCCCCACTACGGGGTGCGCCTCAGGGCGGCGGATGTCCTGCGCCAGGCCCGGACGCCCGAGGCGCTGGCGGGCCTCCAGGGATCCCTCACCCAGACGGACGCGCGAGTGCGGAACGCCGTGGTCAAGGCGCTTGGAGGCTGGTTTGAGCCGGCCGCAGCCGAGACCCTCCAAAAGATCCTTGCCGCGGAGAAAAACCCCGCCATCACCGCCACCACCCTCCGCGCGCTGGCGCCCTACCAGACCGAAGCGGTGCGCGGGCTGCTTGCCAGCCATCTGGCCAAGCCCTCTTTTAGGGAACGCATTGCGGAGGGCGCCCTCGACGCAATGAAAGCGCAGGACGACCCGGCGCATGTGCCCGCGCTTTTGGTCGCCCTCAACGGCCGCCTTGCCAACGGCCCGACAGGCACCCTGTCCATCGCGCTCGACACCCTGGGCACCTTGCAACGCAACGAGCCCTCCAAAGACGCAGTGCGTGAACTGCTCCTCTCCAAACTTCAACACCCGCGCGAGTCCATCCGGCTCGCGGCCATCCAAGGCCTCGGCAACCTGGAGGACCCCCGCGCCATCCCCTCTTTGGAAACCTACTCCGGCGCCAGCACGTTCAAACCCGAAAAGGCAGCGTCGGAGAAAGCGCTCGAGAAAATCCGCGGCGCCCGCAAACCCAGCGAAGAGCTCAAGACCCTGCGCACGGAGGTTTCTGAACTGCTTAAGGCCGGGGTGGAGCTGAAAAAAGAAGTCGAAGCGCTCAAGAAAAAGGTCGAACGCAAGCCTTAGCGCCCGGGTATGGCCGAATACGTCGAGCTCCACGCCCGGAGCGCCTTCAGCTTTCTGCGGGCCGCCTCGCCCCCAGACCGGCTGGCGCTGAGGGCGGCAGAGCTTTCCCTGCCGGCGGTCGCGCTTCTGGACAGGGACGGGCTTTACGGCACGCCCCGGTTCCACTCGGCGGCACTGGCGGCGGGAATACGGCCCATCGTTGGCGCGGAACTGACCCTGGAGGATGGTTCCGTCCTCCCGGTACTGGTGCGCAACCGCCAAGGATACACCAACCTTTGCCAGCTCATCACCAATGCAAAGCTGCGCGGCACCAAAAGCGAAGCCCCCCTTCTTTGGAAGGATTTGCCTGGAAATGTCGAAGGTCTGGTGGCACTCACCGGCGATGAGGAAGGCGCGGTGCGCAAGGCCATCGAAGCCCACGACTACCCGGCAGCCGAAAAACTGACCCGCAGGCTGGCTGAGCTCTTCGGCCAGCAGAACGTCCACGTGGAAGTCCAGCGCAGCCTCCAGCGCGGCGAGAATCACACACTCACCGCCCTGCGCGACCTGGCCGCCACCTGCAGACTCCCCCTCCTTGCCACAGGCGGGGTGCTTTACGCCGAACAAAAGGAACGCCCTGTTCTCGACGTCTTCACCTGCGCGCGCCACCACACCCATCTCGACGCCGCCGGACGCCTCCTTTCCGCAAACGACCAACGCCATCTCCGCCCTGTGCGGGAGATGGCCGCGCTCTTTGCGGACCTTCCCGAGGCCGTCTCCAACACCACGCGCCTCGCAGAATCTCTCGAGTTTTCGCTCGCCAACCTCGGCTACCAGTTTCCTGAATTCAACGTTCCCTCTGGCGAAACCATGGATTCTTTCCTCAGGAAAGTCACCATGGCCGGGGCACGCGCACGCTACTCGCACCCGGGCCGGAGAGTCCTGCGCCAGTTGGAACACGAACTCAACCTGATCGAAAAACTCGGCTTCTCGGGCTACTTCCTCATTGTCTGGGATCTGGTCAACTTCTGTTCGGCAGCCAACATTTTGGTGCAGGGCCGCGGTTCGGCTGCAAATTCGGTGGTCTGTTATGCGCTTGGAATCACCGCCTGCGACCCGATCGCCTGCGAGTTGCTGTTTGAAAGGTTTCTCTCAGAAGGCCGGACAAGCTGGCCCGACATTGATCTGGATTTGCCCAGCGGCCCACGGCGCGAAAGCGTCATTCAGGAAGTCTACCGCCGCTTCGGGGAACACGGCGCGGCAATGACCGCGAACGTCATCACTTACAGGGGCAAGGGCGCGATGCGCGAAATCGGCAAGGCGCTGCACCTGCCAGAGGATATTCTCGGCCGGTTTTCCGCACTGCATTCTCGCGGCGAGTTTCCAGACAGCGCCCCAGTTGAGGCCCAACTTGCGGAAGCCGGCCTGCCCGCTGAGCATCCCCGGTTTGCCACCGCGCTGCGACTCTACGAACAAATTAAGGGACTCCCGCGTCATCTGGGCCAGCACTCTGGAGGAATGATCTTTTCCGCGGGCCGCCTTTCGCACTTTCTCCCGCTGGAGCGGGCCTCGATGGAGGGGCGGGTGGTCGCCCAGTGGGACAAGTACGATTGCGAGGCGCTTGGCATCATCAAAGTGGACCTTCTGGGGCTTGGCATGATGGCTGCCCTCCAAGATACGCTGGAGCTGTGCGCGGATCGAAAGCGGCCGGTGGATCTGGCCGCCATCCCCAAGGACGACACCGCCACGTTTGAGATGATGCAGAAGGCCGACACCATTGGCGTCTTCCAGATTGAAAGCCGCGCCCAGATGGCAACGCTCCCCAGAATGAAGCCGCGTTGCTTCTACGATGTGGTGGTGGAGGTGGCCATCATCCGCCCCGGCCCTATTCAGGGCGACATGGTCCATCCCTATTTGGCACGGCGCTCGGGCAAGGAGCCTGTCCGCTACATGCATCCGGACCTGCAACCGGTTCTTGAACGCACACTCGGAGTCCCCCTCTTTCAGGAGCAACTGCTGCGGATGGCCATGGTCATGGCGGATTTTTCCGCGGCGGAGGCCGAGGAACTGCGCCGGGCGCTTTCGGACTACCGCTCCGAGGAGCGTATGGAGCGCGTCTGCACGCGGCTGAGGCAGAAAATGAGCGCGCGCGGACATACCGACGAACTGACCGAACAGGTTCTCCAGTCGATGCGCTCCTTCGCCCTCTATGGCTTCCCGGAAAGCCACGCCATCAGTTTTGCCCTGATCGCGTACGCCTCCGCCTGGATGAAGGTGCACCGAGCGCCGGAGTTTTTCGCTTCGCTGCTCAACAACCAACCGATGGGCTTTTATTCCAGCGCCACGCTGGTCATGGATGCGCAGGCTCACGGGCTGAAAATCCTGCCTGCCTGCGTGAACGAATCCGACTGGCGTTGCACCGTCACCAGAGACGGTGCGGTCCAGCTCGGGCTCTGTCTGGTCGCGGGCCTTACCGAGGCGCGTGCAAGAGAGCTACTCCACGCACGCTCCCAGGGCCCCTTTGCGACCTTGGAGGAACTGAGGGAGCGCACACGCCTCCCCCAAGCCGACCTGCGCACCCTCTCGAGCATCGGCGCCCTGCGGACGCTTAGCAGGCACCGCAGGGAGGCCCTCTGGCGCATTGAAGAGCCCCTGCACGAACAGGACCTGTTTGCCCGCCCCGCAAATACCCCGGCCCCAGCAACTCCCCTTGCCCCCATGTCGCCCGTGGAGCGGCTGGAATCGGACTTTGCTGGCACCGGCCTGACTACGGGGCCGCACGCCATGGCGCTTTGCCGGCCGAACCTGCCGGAGGCGTGGACGGCGGCTGAACTGCGCACCGCCCCGCACGGCACGCACCTGCAGGCTGCCGGCATGGTGATCAGCCGGCAGCGCCCGGGAACGGCGAAGGGCTTTGTCTTCCTGAGCCTCGAAGACGAGACGGGCGTGGCGAATGTGGTTCTCACCCCTGCGCTCTTTGAGAAGGTCCGCCTGACTGTGAGCCAGGAGGCGTTTCTTGTCATTGAGGGCGTTGTGCAGCAGCAGGAAGGGGTGACCCACCTCAAGGCGCAGCGTGTGAGTGCGCTCAATGCAAGCGCGCTACCCTCCCCCTCCAGTCATGATTTCCACTAAACGGAGGCGCTTACTTCTCTCTTTTATCACGCCTCTCCTTGCTGGCCGCAGCACCCAACCGTCCTTCTACAAAAATGAAAATCTCCATCCGAAAATCCAATGCACGCGGCCAAGCCGACCATGGCTGGCTCAAGTCCCAGTTCTCTTTTTCTTTCGCGGATTACTACGATCCGGAGCACATGGGGTTTCGGTGCCTCCGCGTCATCAATGAAGACTGGATTGCCCCGGGAGGTGGTTTCCCCACCCATCCACACCGGGACATGGAGATTTTCACCGTCTTGGTCCAAGGCACCCTTGAACACAAGGACAGCATGGGAAACGGGCGCCAGCTCAAGCCGGGCCAGATCCAGCTCATGAGCGCAGGCTCCGGAGTCACCCACAGCGAATTCAACCCCTCCACCGATGAACCCGCTCACCTCCTCCAAATCTGGATTCTGCCACGGACCAAAAACCTGACTCCCAGCTACACCGAGTGGCAGCCGTCCTCCGACCAACCGGCCGAATCCAAAATCCTCATCATCTCCGGGGATGGGCGCGATGGAGCAGCAACCATCCACCAGAGCGCCGATATCTACCGGCTCACCCTTTCCCCCGGCGAATCCGTATCCCACACGGTCGCACCCGGTCGTGCCGTCTGGATCCAATGCATCCAGGGTTCGGCGCGCTGCGAGGACACTCCAATGGAGCGGGGCGACGCAGTTTACACTGAAGACGAAGGACGGTTGACCCTTACCGCCTCCAGTCCATTGGACGCTCTGCTCTTTGACCTTCCCTGACCAGCACGGCTCCCCGCCGTTGACCCTACTCGCCCGCTGGCAAAACCCCGGTCACCTTCGACTCCACGCGGCCGTCCCGCAAACGCGTCACCAACGTCTGACCCGCCGCCACCGCCGAAGCGCTGCGCACCAGCACCCCACCCTCGCCCAGCGTGATACTGTAGCCCCGCTCCAGGGTTCCCTCCGGCGAAAGGAGCACGAGCTTTTGGCGCAACTGCTCCAGCTCCCTGCGCCGCTGAAGGAGCTGCGCGGCAAGCGCACGCTCCAAGCGAGCGGCCGCCGAATCAGTTTGCTGCCGGCGCAAGGCGAGAACCTGGTCCGGACGGTGCGCACGCACAGAGCCCGCCAGATTCTCCAACCGCCGCGCCAGCCGCGCCAAGCGGTCCTGCACCGCGCGATGCAACCCCTCGGCATCTCCATCCAGACGCTGCGCCGCCTCGGCCAACCGCGCGCGGGGCTCGCGGAAAAGGGCGCTCTTTTCCAAAAACTCGAGCCGCTGGCGCCAACGCCGCAGTTGGCCCTGTAGGAGGGCCTCCATCCGTTCGCCCTGCACAAAAATCTGCCGCGCCAAAGCCACCCCGTCCGGCACGACCAACTCGGCAGCTGCGCTTGGGGTGGGCGCGCGGTGGTCGGCGACAAAGTCCGCGATGGTAAAATCCGTTTCGTGACCCACAGCTGAGACCAGCGGGATTTCGGAGTGGAAAATCGCGCGGGCCACGACCTCCTCGTTAAAGCTCCACAAGTCCTCCACACTGCCGCCGCCGCGCCCGACAATCAGCACGTCAACCTTGGGCAGGGAGCGGCCCGACTCTGCGTTGACAAACCGGATCCCCTCCGCGATTTCAGCCGCCGCCGTCTGCCCCTGCACCCGCGCAGGATACACCAGCACGCGCACCCAGGGCGCCCGCCGACCGAGCACCTTCAGCATGTCCTGCACCACGGACCCGGTGGGCGAAGTCACCAGCGCCACCACCGCAGGATACTGGGGCAGCGGTCTTTTCCGGGTACGGTCGAAGAGGCCCTCCTCTTGCAACCGCCGCTTGAGTGCTTCAAACTTGGCTTGCAGCAACCCAGCGCCGGCGGCCTGTACAGATTGCACGTTGATCTGGTAGCTCCCGCGGGCCTCAAACACCGTAAGCAGGCCGCGCACCTGCACCTGCATCCCGTCGGAAAGAGGGACCGCCCGCAGACCGGAAGAACGCCCTGCAAACCAGACACAGGCTACCTGACTCTTGGCGTCCTTGAGCGTAAAATACTGGTGGCCGGAAGCCTGGTGCCGGTGGTTGCTGACCTCCCCTTCGACACAGAGGTTCCCAAACTGGCCCTCGAGAGTGCGCCTCACCCCGGTAGTCAGTTCCGAAACAGAGTAGACCTTGGTGGCTTGGGGTTGGGAGGTTTCGAGAGACATGGCCTTGGTCGCTGCAGGCTCGCCCGTGCACCCTCCGAAAGCACGCGAAAACATGCTGCCGCCACGCCCCATGGCGCGCGCCGCCTGGGGTTGCTTTGGAAACAGCCTTCGCTCTGGCCGCGGTTGGGTCTCACCGATAGGATAGCCGACAGAAACCCCCCCCCCAGAGCTCCCTTTTCCAAAGCGCAGATGCCACAACACTCAAGCGCCGTGCTGCGCCTCCTGCTCGCCACCGCAGCCTGGGGATTGAGCTTTTCCACAGGAAAGGCCGTCATGCTTGCCCAGACCCTTGCCATTCCCGGCCGAGAGGAGTGGTTTCATTCGGCGCTCATCCTCTTTGTGCGGATGGCGCTGGCCACTCTGATCATGGGGCTCATTTATCCGTGGCACGTGAGGCGCATGGGGAGGGCGGAGCTGCACCAAGGTGTCCTGCTCGGAGTCTTCGGCGGCGCAGGCATGTTGCTCCAAACCGACGCCCAGCATGTCATTCCTGCCAGTACCTCCGCGTTTTTCACGCAGTTCACCTGCATTTTTGTGCCCATTGTGATGGCACTCAAACACCGCCAACGCCCCACTTCCCGGGTCGTTTCCTCCTGCCTGCTGGTGCTGGCGGGGTGCTCGATCTTGAGCGGGTTTTCCCCAACCGGGCTTGCTTTCGGACGGGGCGAGTGGGAGACGATCGGCGCGGCAGCCCTTTTTACCGCCCAGATCCTCGTGCTTGAAATGGGTGCCTTTCGCGCCAACGAAATGCGGGCGACCGCCACGGTCATGTTCGCCACCAAAGCCCTGGTGCTGCTCCCCGTGTTGCTGCTTGGCGGCGGCCAGAGTGGCGGCCACGCCGGAGGCGTAACCCTTAGCATTCAGATTGCCTCGGCCTTCTGCACCGGTCCGGTGCTGTTGATGACCGCGCTGCTCACCTGCTTCTCCACCGTCTACAGCTACGCCACGATGACGCGCTGGCAGCCGCTGGTCAGTCCCGTCCAGGCTGGCTTGATTTATGCCACCGAACCGATTTTCGCCACACTTTGGGCGTTGTTTCTGCCTGCCTGGTTCTCCGGGATGAGCGGCATCTCGTACCCGAACGAAAGCCTAACCGGCCCCTTTTACCTTGGCGCCCTCCTCATCTTGGGGGCCAACCTTTTGCTCTTGGAGAAGAAAAAGAACGACGGAGAAGGCGCGCAGGGTTGATTCCCGCGGCAGGCTTGCCCTTGGCAGGCTGGGCCCGTAGTCTTCCCGGCTCTATGTTTGAAGGCACTTTCACGGCTCTGGTGACCCCCTTTGTCCAAGATCATCTAGACGAAGCGGCATTCACTCGCCTCATCGAAAACCAACTCAGCGCCGGCATCACAGGCGTGGTTCCCGTCGGCACCACCGGCGAATCGCCCACGCTCAACAACGCTGAGCACCACCGCGTCATCGCGCTCGCGGTTAAAACCGTGGCGGGCCGCTGCAAGGTCATCGCTGGCACGGGCTCGAATTCCACCGCCGAGGCCGTCAACCTCACGGTCGAGGCCGAGCGCCTCGGCGCAGACGCCGCACTCATCGTCGCCCCGTACTACAACAAGCCCACCCAGGCAGGTTTGTTGGCGCACTACGGCGCCATCGCCTCGGCGGTGAAGCTGCCGATCATGCTCTATAGCATCCCGGGCCGCTGCGGCATCGAGATTGGCGTGGAGACGGTCGTCACCCTTGCTGAGCGCCACCCCAACATCGTGGCCATCAAGGAGTCGGGCGGCACTGTAGAGCGCGTCAGCCAGTTGCGCGCCGCCCTTCCTGCCTCCTTCGAAATCCTTTCCGGGGACGACTCCCTGACCGTCCCCTTCATGAGCGTGGGTGCCTGCGGCGTGGTGAGCGTCGCCTCCAACGTCGTCCCGGCACAGGTGGTTGCGCTGGTGAATGCTGCCTTGGCCGGAGACTACGTCACCGCCCGCAAACACCACTTCCACCTGTATCCCCTGTTCAAGGAGCTCTTCGTCGAAAGCAATCCCGCCCCGACAAAGTACGCCCTCTCGCTGCTGGGCCAGATGCAGCCGGAAGTCCGCCTTCCTCTGGCGCCCCTGGCGGATTCCAGCCGTGCGCGTGTAGAGGCCGCCATGCGCCAGACCGGCCTCCGCTAAACGACTGCGGACACCCGAGGCCTCCCTTTTTTCTCATGAGCAAGCCCCTCTCCCTTCTCATCAATGGCTCCCGTGGACGCATGGGCGAGGCCCTTGTACGCTGCGCCGCCGCTTTTGCAGAACTTTCGGTTACCGCTCAGGTGGACGCCGGGGACGACTTACAATCCGCACTCCAGCAGTGCGACGCCGTCATTGATTTCAGCCATCACTCCATCATCGGTTCCGTCCTTGCGGAGTGCGCGGCTGCGGGCAAGACCCTTGTCATCGGCACCACCGGCCACTCCGACGAGGAAATCGCCGCCATCCATGCCGCAGGCGCCTCGCTCCCGATCGTCTTCGCGCCGAACTATAGCATCGGGGTAAACACGCTGTTCTGGCTGACCCGCAAGGCCACTGAGATCCTCGGGCCGGCCTTCGATCTGGAGGTGGTTGAGATGCACCACCGGATGAAGAAGGACTCGCCCAGCGGCACGGCCAAGCGGCTTGCAGAGATTCTCGCCGAGGTGCGCCAGCTTTCCTATAACACGGACACTCGCCACGGCCGCTTTGGCATCGTTGGGGAACGCACCGCCTCCGAGATCGGAATGCATGCTGTCCGCGGGGGCGACGTGGTCGGCGACCACACCGTCATCTACGCCGCCTTGGGCGAGCGGGTCGAGCTCACCCACAAAGCCTCCAGCCGGGACACCTTTGCGATGGGCGCCCTGCGTGCCGCCCTCTGGGCGCATGGCCGCGCCCCGGGCATCTACGACATGCAGGACGTGCTCGGTCTGCACTGAGCCACGCCTCCCTAAAATGCGCGCAGGCATCGCCATGGGCTCCAATGTTGGGGACCGCCTTGAGTCTTTAGGCCGTGCCAGGGACGCGGTCCTAAGGATCGAGGGCGTCTCCGGCCCCTGTCTGGCCTCCAGCCTGTACGAGACCGAACCGGTAGGCACAGAGCCGGACGCCGAACGGTTCTTAAACGCCGTCATCGAGGTCGGCTACAACGGGCTCCCCGCCTCCCTGCTCGAGGCACTGCAGGAAATAGAGGCCTCCATGGGCCGCCCCTCCAAGCGTCCGCGCAACGCTCCGCGCACCATCGACCTGGACATCCTCTACGTCGGGAACCTCACCCTTTCTACGACAGCCATCGTCATTCCCCACCCCCGGCTCCATCTGCGCCGCTTCGTATTGGAGCCCCTCGCCGAGATCCGCGCCGATCTGCGCCTCCCCGGCCAGCAGCACACCACCGGAGAACTGCTGCGCACCCTCGCAGATCCCGCGGCAGTCCAGCGCTCCGCCCAACAGTGGCCCGTGTCTTTATGAGCCCCGCAGACTCCCTGCATCCGACCCTTACGGCCGAGGGCAAGCGCGGCGGCCGCAGGCTGGCGGTCCTTACCGCTTACGACTACCCCGGAGCCCGCCTTCTGGAGGAAGCCGGCATCGACTGGGTGCTTGTCGGGGACTCCCTAGGAATGGTTGTGCTGGGCTATCCAGACACCACCCATGTCACGTTGGGGGATATGCTCCACCACACGGCGGCCGCCGCCCGCGGACTTTCGCACACCCCACTGATTGCGGATCTTCCCATCGGAACTTACGACACGCCGGAAGCTGCCGTCCAAAACGCACAGGCTCTCCTTGCGGCTGGCGCCCACGGAGTGAAGATCGAAGGGGGCACCTCGCACCGCGCCCAGCTCGAGGCGCTCACTCTGGCGGGTATTCCGGTCATGGGCCACATCGGCATGCTTCCCCAAAGCGTCCTGCTTGAAGGTGGCTACCGCATCAAGGGCAAAACCGCGGACGCCAGCGACGCACTGCTTGCTGACGCCTTGGCACTCACGGCCGCTGGGGTATTTGCGATCGTCTTGGAACTCGTCCATCCCGCCGCAGCAAAGCGCATCACCGAGTCTGTTCCGGTGCCCACCATCGGGATCGGTTCAGGAACGCACTGCGACGGACAGGTTCTCGTCACGCACGACCTCACCGGTGCCTTTCCGTGGTTCCGGCCCAAATTTGCCACAGCGAAGGCTTCCGTCGGCGACGCCATCCGCTCGGCCGCCGCACAGTTCGCAGCCGAAGTCAGGTCCTTGGAAAAATAGCCACCGCTCCTTTTTGAGCTAGGCGAGACCGGCTCCGGGCGGGATGCTTACATTTCCAACCCTCCACACACATGCTCCGATCCCATCTCCTTCCCCTTCTGAGCGCAGCTCCCCTGCTCTGTCTGGCCCCAAGCGCGGCCCGCGCGGACTTTACATTTGCAGACACCGCCGGCGACCATCTGGACGTTCTTCAGGACGGGAAGCCCCTGCTTCGCTGGCAGTACGCCTTCGACAACTCCACGCCTGAGCGCCTGCACGACACCTACAAGCCCTACCTGCACGTCATGGACGCAGCGGGCAAGGAGCCGATCACCAAGGGCCCCGGCGGGGCGTTCACCCACCACCGCGGCTGGTTTCTGGGCTGGTCCAAGATCACCACGGCCGACGGCGCCACCGTGGACCGCTGGCACATGAAAGGCGGCAACATGATCCAGCAGAAAATTGTCTCCCAAAATCCCGGAAAGGACTCCGCCTCGTTCACCGTCCTGCTCCACTGGCAGGGCACCACCGAGGCGCCCATCCTTTCCGAGGAACGCACTTTCACCATCCTCTCCGCGCCAGCGCCCGCCTACGCGCTGGTGGAAATGCGCTCGGAAATCACCGCCCTTGCCGGTGAAACCAGTCTCAACGGGGACCCAGAACACGCCGGCCTCCAATTCCGACCCTCAGGCACTGTCGATAGCACGCTGACGACCTACGTCTACCCGAAGGCAGACGCGGACGCCCACAAAGACCGTGACTACCCGTGGGTTGCCGAAAACTTTACCCTCAACGAAAAGCGCTACTCCGTCGCCTTTCTCAACCATCCCGACAATCCCAAGGACACCCCCTTCTCGGCCTACCGTGATTACGGCCGCTTTGGCGGTTTTTTCCACACGGTGGTTCCTGCTGGCGGCAAGTTCACCCTGAGGGGGCGCATCCTCATTTCGGAGGGCAGCGTGCTCTCCCCCGACCAGATCCAGAAGGCGGCCAACGCTTTCACCGGCAGGGATGAACCGACGCCCACTGTCACACTCAAGCCTGCCGAAGCGCCAGCCCCCAAGAAGGAAAAGGCCCCCGCAGCAAAGCCCGCAGAGCCCAAGAAGTAGGGCGCTTTTTCCGCCGCCCTCCGCACCCCACCTCCTACTCGCCCTATGTCCAGTCAGTTCGGCCACCTCTTCCGTATTAGTACTTGGGGCGAATCCCACGGGGGCGGCGTGGGTGTGGTGGTCGACGGCTGCCCACCGCGCCTCGCCCTTTGCGAGGCGGACATTCAGGCCGATCTCGATCGGCGCCGCCCCGGCCAGAGCGAAATCGTCACCCCCCGGGACGAGGCCGACACCTGCCAGATTCTCTCCGGCGTGTTCGAAGGACAGACCCTCGGCACGCCCATTGCGGTCAATGTGTTTAACAAGGACGCGCGCCCCGAGGCTTACCGTGAAATGGAGCACGCCTACCGTCCCTCCCACGCCGACTACACCTACCAGGCCAAATACGGCATTCGAAACTGGCAGGGCGGCGGACGTTCCTCTGCGCGCGAAACCATCGGACGCGTCGCGGCGGCAGCGATCGGCAAAAAGGTCCTCGCCAGTGTGTGCCCCGGCCTTGAGGTGATCGCCTACGTTCGCTCGATCCAAAACATTCAGGCAGAGATAGACCCCCTCACCGTGCAGTTCGCCCAGGTGGAGTCCAACATAGTGCGCTGCCCGGACGCTGCCGTCGCCGCGCGCATGATCGACCACATCAAGGCGGTTCGTTCCGAGGGCGATTCGGTGGGCGGCATCGTGGAGTGCGTCGTGCGCGGCGTTCCCCCGGGGTTGGGTGAACCGGCCTTTGACCGGTTGGAGGCCGACCTTGCCAAGGGGGTCCTCAGTCTACCTGCGACGAAGGGCTTTGAAATCGGTTCAGGCTTCCAAGGCACCACCCTGCGGGGGTCCGAGCACAACGATGCCTTCTTCATGGAACAGGGCCGGGTTCGCACCCGCACCAACCGCTCCGGCGGTGTTCAGGGCGGTATCTCCAACGGCGAGGCGATTGTTTTCCGTGTCGCCTTTAAGCCAACCGCCACGATTTTCCAAACACAGGCGACGGTTTCTCCTGCCGGCCAAGACGTGGAACTCAAGGCCCGCGGCCGGCACGACGCCTGCGTTCTGCCCCGCGCAGTGCCCATGGTCGAGGCCATGACCGTCCTGGTTCTCACGGACCACCTGCTACGCCAGCGCGCGCAAAACGGCTAAAGCCGCCGGCTTTTGCCGGACCTCCGCCAAGTGGCCTGTGGCAGGAAGCCGTATCGTACGATTCAGCAATAGTTTGGTTCGCGGAGTGGTCCGATCGTGGTTTGGCCCCCCGGTGCTCGCATTGTGGGGGCGCCATATTTACGCCACCACGCAACCGCACCATCCCGGAGTGCTTCTTGCCGGCGTGCCCCGTGGTGCAGCCGTTCTTCCTCACCAACGTGAATGCGAATCCCCTCCCAGCGGCACTTAAGGATTTCCACCGCGTGTTTCCTTGTGTCCCTGTGCTGTGAACCAGTCTCCTGCTCCCAGAACTGCTTTAATGCCGGAACCAACAGGTCCCGGTTCCTCGCGCAGACACGATCTGGATGCACTGCGTGCGGCTGCCATGCTTCTGGGAATTGCATGCCACGCGGCCCTCTCTTTCTCCCTCGGGGCCGGCTGGATCGTACAGGACGTCGATCAAAGCAAGCCGCTCTATATTTTGCAGGCCTTTGTTCACGGCTTCCGGATGCAGCTCTTCATGGTTTTGAGCGGTTTTTTCACGGCTCTGCTCTGGCGGAGACAAGGGTTGAAAGCCCTGCTCTGGAACCGTTTCAGACGGGTCTTGCTACCGTGCCTGGCCGCGTTGGTCACCTTGGTTCCCGCCGTGAAGTGGGTCGGGAGTTTCGCAACAAAGGCCAACACAGCCAGACGGCTGAACGCCTAGCAAAAGGTGACGCTTGAGGGAGGTCTCTGGGGTGCGATTGAGAACCAAGATTTTGATGCCTTTGCCGAGCATTTGAAAATGCCGGAGGCTCTCACCACCCTTCATCCCGAGTTTCACCTCAGGGCCTTGTCCTGGGCCGCGTTGGTTGGCAGTCCGCAAATCGTAGGAGCGCTCCTCGGAAAAGGGGCTGAGGTGAATTGGCGCTCAGCCAAGGGGCACACTGCATTGCATGGCGCGGCGTTTTTTGGGCGATCTGAGGTCGCGGAGTTGCTGATACAAAGTGGGGCCGACATCACCGCCCTGAGCCTCAGTGGAGAGAGCCCCTGGCAGAGCGCCTCCACTGACTATTCATGGGTGGAATACGTCGCTGGGTACCTTGGCGTCACCGTGCAAAGGGAACAGGTTTTGGAGGGCAGGCGGCGCATCCTCCAGCGGCTGGAGGAGCAGAGAGCACTCAGGGAAGTGCCGGGTGGCGTCTCAGCAAGAAATGCTTGGAAGGAAACCTTTACAAGGCTGGTCCACACTCCTGTTTTCTCGCTGGTTTGGTTCCTCTGGTTCTTGGTGTGGCTACTCCTGATTTTTTCGCTCTACGCCGTTTTAGCGGAACGCTTCGGCTGGAGGTTGCACCCGCATCGGCTGCTTGTCTCGCAAGGCAGCCTGCTCTGGCTGGTTCCCTTGACCGGACTCTCCACGTGGTTCATGAAATCCGCCCATGGGGAATTCGGCCCAGACACCTCGATGGGCATCCTTCCCATGCCGCATGTGCTCGCGTATTACGCACTATTCTTCGGATTTGGAGTGCTTTACTTCGAATGCGGCGACGCCACCGGCCGGCTCGGGCGCTCCTGGCGCTGGACCCTCCCGGTCAGCTTGTTGGTTGTCTTTCCGGCAGCTCTCGAGTTTGCAGCGGGGACGTTCGGGCTGCGTGAGCACCTGCTCCCCACGGCGCAGCACAGGGTGGCGAGTGTAGTTTTTCAAGCCTTGTACGCCTGGATGATGACGTTTGCAGGGATCGGGATGTTCCGCTCTTTGCTTGCCCGGGAAAACGAGCCGATCCGCTACTTGTCGGACGCCTCGTATTGGTTCTATCTGGCACACCTGCCCCTTGTCCTGGCTGCACAGGCTTTTGTGTGCCAGTGGGCCGTGCCCGCTGAGCTGAAATTTCTGCTGCTCTGCTGCCTTGTCGGCACAGCCTTGTTCTGGAGCTACGATAGATTTGTCCGCTACTCATTCATTGGGAGTTTTCTAAACGGCCCCCGGCGTCGAGTCGGAACGCGTCCGGAGCCCAAGATTTAAGGGCCCACCCCCTCAGTTTGCAAAGGCGTGACTTGCCGAAGCACCGGCTGCCTCGGTTTCATGCGTTCCAAGGGCGACCGCCACTGCGGCCTTTCAGGCGGCACCAAGAGCCGGCGCCTAGTGTCCCAAATCAGCGAAGGTTCCGTGTCGCAAGAGGGGCTCTCTTGCTCCCGGAGGGAGCAAAGATAGATAGCCGGGCGGCAGCGAAGCTTTGCGAGCGCCCCCGGTCCCCGATAAAGGGAGCGCACAACTGGACGGTCTTGCGCCCCTCCAAGGGCGGGCCGCTGTTTTTGGCGGGTCCGCCGGGCCCGGTAGACAGAGCCAGTTTTTCAGAGAAAGGGATCCAAACATTTGACTGATTTGGGGTACTAGGCGCGCCTATCTGGAGCGGCGCCGCAAAAAATAAGCCCCGCCCAGCGCTCCCAACAGACCGAGCCAAAGCCAGGGGCGCTTGGTCGATAGCACGCCGTCGGCAGGTAGCGTCATGATTTCCGTCTGATACAGCCTGTCCCTAACTCCCTGCGCCGAGGGCGGGCCCAGCAAATCAATAAAGCTACTCCAGTTGGGAGGGAGCCCACGTAGTCGGATCTCGATGTTCTGTCCGACGCGCTTGCCTTTTCTGTCAGCAGTCTGGAAGGGCAGCCACTCCACGCGTGGTTCACCTCCCTCGACAGGATGGATCTCGCGGTAACGCACCACCAGATGCTCTGGCGTGACACCCGGCTCAGCAGGAAAAACAATGGTCGCCGCGTCGCTTGTCACCTCCTTGACTCTGAATCCCGGGAGGAAAAGCCCCGGTAAAAAGGCATCCTGAAGAATGGCAGGAGGCGGAGCCTGGGGCTGGATTGGTGCAGCGGTTTTTTTTGAAAACAGACTGGGAAGGGCCGTAATCCCAAGAGCTGCCGCGGCCTGTTGCAAAGGAGAGGTTGACGGGGGTGGCATGGGAGCTCCGGAAACAGCCACTCCGACCGGTATTGCCGCCGGCGTGGCCGGCGCCGCCTTCGCTGCGGCAGGCACACTGGCGTTGCCCTTTGTTCTTGCACGCTCTTGAACACCCTCCCTACGCACAAGAAGGGGCTCCTGATGCCTTTGCCCCGGCCCATGAACCGAGAGCGTCCCGCCAGTACCAACGGTGTTGCCGGTAACTCCCACAAACAACACGAAGCTCTCACCCGGCTGGAGTTTTCGCGTGAGCACTGTCGCCCTGGCGGCCTTAGGCACAGCAGGCGCCGCCTCCTTTGGCTCTTCAATGGGTGAGGAAAGGGCTTTGGGGGCGCCGCCGCTAGGAATGTAGCGGTTCTGATTGTGGTCCCAGACAAAGCCGGGAATGGCTGCGTGCGCCTCAACACTCTTTGCCGGGGAGTGAGGCGAGGCTGCGGACCCTGCCAACGGCTCGGGCACATCCTTGGGAACGTGTTCGGCATCGCTCAAGTAAAAGGGCGGCGTACACCGAAATGTCCATGAACCGCTCCTGCCCCCAGTGTTGGTAAAGGTGCGGCGCGCACTGGCCAACCCCGGCTCACCGTTCAGGATAAAGGCTGGGCCAAGACCGGAAAGGATCGCATCGAGGCTCCAGACAACAACGCGCCGCATCCCGTTTGCAGAGGAAAGAAGCAGGGTGCCCCAGCCACCGGAAACTCTATCCCCACGCCAGCGCACAGGAACCAAACGGGAGGTGCCCGCCTCGATCCGGATGCTGGCTTCGTGCTCTAAAGGAGGACTGGCCTGTAGCGTGAGCTCCAAGGGCTTGATTCCAGAGTTTGAAAGAACCAGCTCGGCGGTCTGCTGCATCGTATCCCCCCACAAAAAAGCAAAGGGGTCCTTGGCAACCTCTACCCAATCCATGGCCTCGGCCCGCACCTGTACCGTGGCAGAAGCCCCTCCACTAAAACTCACATTCCCCTGCGCCCAACCGGCTCTGGATGGCTTAAACAAGACGACAACCGTCTTTTTCTCCCCAGGCGCCAGCGAGTAGTGATCCTTGCCCTCCTCAATTTCCCACGGGACGGAAACCGAAATCTCCCCCTCCGCTGGCTGGTCCCCGGAATTGCGCACCTCCAACGGCAACTGAGCAGACTGGCCCACCTGCGTGGCGGCAAAATCCAGGGCAAGAGGCACCGCGAGACGGGGGCCGAGATCTATAATTTGAATCCGCGCCCGGCAGTCGGAGGAAAAGCCCTGAGAGTTGGCGCCCGCAAACAGAAAGGAATCCGTTACAATCGAACGGTCCGCCGGTGGCACGTATTCCACCTCGACCGAATCTGTCGTGAGCTGTTTGAGCAACCGCACCCGGCCGAACTCAGGCTCCCCCCGGAAGACAAACTTCACAGGCGAACGCTGCAAGCTCGATGTCCTGAGGACGATGCGCATTGGTAGCCGTCCCTCCACCTTCACGTCGAGGGACGCCATCACGGGAGGGCCCTCCCGCGGAATCACAGGCTTTGCATTGGCCACAGTCAGCCCCCCTGTATATGCGCAAAAGCAGAAAAACAGCAGGGCCATGGCGGCGGTGGGGTTCATAGAGGCATAAGGTATCGGGAAAATCCTACCCCATCCGGGCACGAGAGCAAAGTCCGCGGCTTTTGGATTTTGCTTCGCAGCCCGCTGCGGGTTGAATCTAGGGCATGAACGCTCCAAAGCCTCTCGTTGGCCTCATCATGGGCAGCGTGTCCGACTGGGAAACCATGAAGCACGCCGCGCAGGTCCTCGAACACTTCGCCATCCCCCACGAACGCAGGGTCGTCTCTGCCCACCGCACCCCGGAGCTCATGGCCGAGTTTGCCCGAACTGCCGCAGGGCGCGGCCTTCAAGTCATCATCGCTGGAGCCGGAGGCGCCGCCCACCTTCCCGGGATGGTCGCAGCACACACAATTTTACCAGTCCTCGGCGTGCCCGTGGAAAGCAAGGTGCTCAAGGGCGTCGACTCCCTTCTTTCCATCGTGCAGATGCCCGCAGGCATTCCCGTGGCCACTCTGGCCATCGGCACCGCAGGGGCCCGCAACGCAGCGCTCCTTGCCGCGTCCATCCTCTCGCTGCACTCCCCCGAGCTCAGGGCGCAGCTCGAGAGCTTCCGCTCCAAGCAAACCGCAGACGTGCTTGCCTGCGAACTTCCCGCCACCGACTCGCTCGGACTATGAGCGCTCCCTCCGTTTTCCTCCCTGGAAGCACCATCGGCCTCATGGGTAGCGGCCAACTGGGGCGGATGTTCGCCCTCGAATCCCGCAAAATGGGCTACCGTGTCCACACGTTCAGTCCAGACCGAGACACCCCCACCGGGCAGGTCGCCGACAAGGAGGTCTGCGCCTCCTACGAAGACGAGTCCGCCGTGCGAGCCTTTGCTTCCGAACTGGACGTGCTCACCTTTGAATTTGAAAACGTGCCCGTTCAGTCCGTCGACTGGGCGGCCGAACACTGCGCAGTGCGCCCCGCCGGAAGCGTCCTCCACACCTGCCAGCACCGGCTGCGCGAAAAGGAGTTTTTGCAGAAAGCGGGCCTCCCCATCGCAGCATTTGTTCCCGTTTCTAACGAAGCCGAGCTTCGCAACGCAGCCCAGACCACGGGCCTGCCTGCGGTCCTCAAAACCGCCGCCTTTGGCTACGACGGCAAGGGCCAAAAGCTGCTCCGCCCCGGCGCGGACCTTGCCTCCGCTTGGTTGGACTTTGAGGGCCAGTCCGCAGTTCTGGAAGCGTGGGTTCCTTTTGAAAAAGAAATTTCGGTGCTCGTGGCCCGCGGTGCTACCGGGCAGACTCGGACCTACCCGGTCTGTGAAAACGTCCACACGCACCACATTCTGGACGTCACTCTCGCGCCCGCCCCCCTCGAGGAGTCCGTCGCCGAGGCCGCTGCCACCCTTGCCATCCGTGCGGCAGAGGCACTCGAACTCGTCGGCGTGCTGGCAGTAGAAATGTTTCTCCTTCCCGGAGGCCAGATTCTCATCAACGAACTGGCTCCCCGCCCCCACAACTCCGGGCACTTCTCCTTCGATGCGTCTGTCACCAGCCAGTTCGAACAGCAGCTGCGCGCGGTTTGCGGGCTGCCCCTGGGTTCCACCGAGTCGCTCCGCCCGGCCGCCATGGCAAACCTCCTTGGCGATCTTTGGACCCACGGCGAACCCGACTGGGTTGCGGCAGCTGCCCTGCCCGAGGTGAAGATCCACCTCTACGGCAAAGCTTCTCCGAGGCCGGGCCGCAAGATGGGCCATCTGGTCGCCTTCGGTGCCACGGTGCAGGCTGCTGCGGATTTGGTCAGGGAGGCCCGCCGCAGACTCCAACGGGAGGGCACTTAATGGCGGCAAGGATTCTGCTAGCCGAGGGGGCTGGGCGCGAAACCTCACTGCGCGCCGTTTGCAAGGAACTGGAGCTGGGGGGCATCGTCGCCCTGCCCACAGAAACAGTGTACGGGCTGGCGGGAGACGCGCTTAACGCAGAGGCGGCCGCTCGCATTTTTGAGGCAAAGGAACGTCCCTTCTTTGACCCGCTGATCTGCCATATCCCAGATCTTGACTGGCTGGAAAGGATCACAGCCGTCCCCTTGGCCCTGCAACCGCTGGTGGCCCGACTGGCCACCTCGTTCTGGCCGGGACCCCTGACGCTGGTCTTACCCAAGCGCACCTGCATCCCGGATCTGGTCAGCTCGGGGCTTCCCACGGTTGCGGTACGCTGGAGTGCACATCCCCTTTTTCAGGAGGTCCTCACCAGATTTAACCGGCCCCTGGCAGCTCCCAGCGCCAACAAGTTTGGGCGCATCAGTCCGACTACCGCCGCCCACGTTTTTGAGGAGTTGGGCGGGCGCATTCCTCTTATTTTAGAAGGCGGCCCGGCTTTGCATGGACTGGAGTCCACTATCGTAGCCCCTACGGAGCGGGGCCTCCGCATTCTGCGAAGCGGGCCCATCACCCAGGAACAGTTGGAAGCGTACGCGCCGGTTTACAAAAACGAGGGGCCGCTGGCTGAGGAAGGCCGTCCAGAGGCTCCCGGGCAGCTCAAAAGCCATTACGCCCCGCGCACTCCGCTTTTTCTTTTCGCAACCGGGGAGACACCGCCACCAGAGGAGCGCGCGGGACTCCTCGCTTGGCAGAACAGCCCGCTCGGGTTTGGTGCGTTGGAAGTCTTGTCCCCATCGGGTGAGTTACGCGAGGGGGCTGCCCGGCTCTTTGCCGCACTCAGGCGACTGGATGAAGCCGGAATGGACCGCATTTATGCTGAACTAGCCCCCCCGCTCGGTCTAGGCATCGCGATCAACGACCGCCTGCAACGCGCCGCAGCAAGGTGAGCCCTGCGTATATGCTCGCTTCGCGTTTGAAACACGGCTTTCTCTTTTAGCACAAACACCCCCCGCCATGACACGCCCCAGCCTCCTTCTGCTGTCCCTCCTCGCCGCGCTTCCTCTCCACGCGTCCGAACCCCTGGTGGTCAAACTCTGGCCCACGGGCGCACCCGAAAAGCCGGGCGTCACCATCGAAGCGGAAAAGCGGATGGAACCCAAAAACGAGAAGGATGTGCTGCGCGTGACCAATGTGACGGAACCGACCCTCACAGTGTACCGGCCCGCCCCACCGATCACGCCCAACGGCACGGCGGTGCTCGTGTGTCCGGGCGGCGGCTACGGGATTCTGGCAATCGAACACGAGGGCACCCAGGTGTGCGACTGGCTCAATTCGCTCGGGGTGACCGCGGTACTTCTCAAATACCGGGTGCCAGTGCGCGACAAGACCCCAGGCTACGAGCCGCTTCAGGACGCCCAGCGCGCCATCGGGATTGTGCGCCAAAACGCCCTGCAATGGGGCATCAACCCCAAGCGCGTCGGCATCCTCGGCTTCTCCGCAGGCGGCCACCTCTCTGTGATGGCGGCCCTGCACGCCAACGAACGCACCTACCCCAATGACCCGGCACTGGACGTCGCCGACGCGACGCCGGACTTCCTCATCCCCATCTACCCCGCCTATCTGGTGGGCAAAGACGACACCTTCACCCTGCTCCCTTCGGTAAAGGTCACCCCCGCCGCCCCTCCGGTTTGTCTGGTCCACGCGCATGACGACAACGGCGTCACCAGCGCCTCAGCCAGTGCCCTTCTGTATATGGAGTACAAAAAACTAAAGCTCCCCGCCGAGTTGCACATCTTCAGCAGCGGCGGCCACGGCTTCGGCATGCGCAAGAGTGAGAAGCCGGTCAGCCAATGGCCCCAGCGGGTTGGTGAATGGATGCGCACCATGGGACTCCTCGATCCCGCGTCGGGACAGTAGTCCGTCTACGGGAGTCCGGTCCCAGGCCCCTCCCTCGAATCCCTCGACAAGCCTGAAAGCTTTCCCCAAAAATCCCCCCACAAAACCGAGACGTCCTTATGCAATTGAACGAAGAGCAAAAAAACAAGGTGGCGGAGTGGATCGCCGAAGGCCTCAGCTTGTCTGATATCCAAGACAGGATGGGTACGCTGTGGAACATCCGGATGACCTACATGGAAGCCCGGATGCTGGTGGGCGACCTGAAGCTGCTCCCGAAGGATCCCATTGTGCCGGTGGCCGAAAAACCCGCGGAAGACGCAGCGCCCAACGGGGCCCCTGCTCCGGAGGCAGCCCTCGCCGAAGGTGCAGCAACAGCAGACGCCACCGCTGGCGGCGGCGCGGTGCAGGTGACCACCGACACGCTCGCCCGGCCGGGCGCCATGATCAGTGGAAGGGTGACTTTTTCAGACGGCTTAACCGGAATGTGGCACTTGGATCAGTACGGACGTTTCAACCTCGTCCCCCCGACCCCCGGCTACAAGCCGTCAGAAGAAGACATCCAACAGATACAGCCGCTATTGGACCGCGAACTGGCCAAGGCAGGTTTTTAGCAAAGTCTCAGATTCGGTGTGCCGCCTGGCAAAAACAGGTTTTGAAAGCGGGCGGCTCAACCCGGGGAGCCCGTACCCGCTTTCAGGCAAGTAGTCGGATTCCTCTCTCTCAAAAATTGGCACCCCCAGCTGGGAACGAAACGCTTTTTCAGCAGGCACCAGGGGGGCGCCGAGAATTAGCCGGTCGGCAGCCGTGGGCGCAACCGGTCCGTCCAATGACGCTTGTCCCGCCCCGGAGGAGCGGAAGGTCGGTCCCTTGGTCTCCTCGCCATGGTTTATCCGGCCCGGCTGGGGCCTTCGGCGTTTTGTGTGCGCCACTGAAGGCCTTCGGAAAGCTTCGCTGCTGGCGGGCGCGAGGGAGGGCAGGTCTCCAAGACGCCTGAAAGAAATCCTCCCCGTTTTCTTTAATAAGAACAATTCTTGATAAGGATGGGTCCAGAGGCGATCTTGTCTCCATGTCCCCCTCCCTCGACCTCGCCCCATCTGACGCGCTTCCGGTCAAAAAAGGCCCCCGTCAGACAGAACAGCGCAAAGCTGTATTCGAAGCGCTCATGGCCCGCGCAGACCACCCCAGCGCGGTGGAAGTCTTTTTGCGTGTGAAGACACGCGTGCCCTCCATCTCACTGGCTACCGTTTACAACTGTCTGGAAACGCTTGCCGCTTCCGGACAGGTACGGATGGTCAACCACGAGCGTGAGCCGTCTCGCTACTGCGCCAACTTAAGCGAACACGCCCACCTTTTTTGCTCCCACTGCGGCTCGGTGACCGATCTGCCCGTTCACACCCCGATGCCGCCGGACCAGATCTGGTACCTGCCCGAGGGCGTCACCATTTCCCAACAGGAAGTTTCCTTCCGGGGCACCTGCGCCAAATGCGGGCAACACCCCCACAGCGCCGCTCAGGCGCCCCCCTTGCCGCCCCACTCCCGCACGGCGCCACTCCGGCCGTCACCGCTGCCTCCAATTTAGTTTCTTAACTCAACTTCAGCAGAAGCCTCACAGACCGAAGTCCCACGTTTTCATTTCCCAGCCACCCTTTATGAGTCTCGTCATCCACAACCTTCACGCCCGCGTCGTCGGCGGCCAACAGATCCTTCGCGGCCTTAACCTCGAAATTGAGAAGGGTTCCGTCCACGCGATCATGGGCCCGAACGGTTCAGGCAAAAGCACCCTCTCGAAGGTCATCGCAGGCCACCCCGATTACGAGGTCACCGCGGGGGAGGTCCTCCTTGACGGAGTCAACGTGCTCGGCATGGAGCCGGACGCCCGCTCGCGCGCCGGTCTATTCCTGGCCTTCCAATACCCGGTGGAGATCCCAGGGGTGAGCAATGCCAACTTCATCCGCGCCGCGCTTCAAGCACGGCTCGCTGCTGGAGAGGAACTTGAGGCCACCGAATATTATGGCGATCTGTACAAGGAAATGGACCGGCTTGAAATCCCGCGCAATTTTACGGCTCGCTCGGTGAACGAGGGGTTTTCGGGGGGCGAAAAAAAGCGCAATGAAGTGCTCCAGATGGCGATGCTCAAGCCCGCCTACGCAATTCTGGACGAAACGGATTCAGGCTTGGACATCGACGCCCTGAAGGTGGTTTCCGCCGGAGTCAACGCCCTGCGCGGCCCCAACCTCGGGGTTCTGGTCATCACCCACTACCAACGCCTGCTCGACTACATCACCCCAGACGTGGTGCACGTACTGGTGGGGGGCCGCATCGTACGCAGTGCCGGCCCCGAACTCGCCCTCGAACTCGAGGCCAAGGGGTACGACTGGATCCGGGACGAGCTTTCCGAGGCTGCCCTCGCGGCCGAGCCCGTCCTTGCCTGAGCCCATCCCGCCAGCCACCCACCCGCGGCCAACGCCCAACCTTTCCCAAGCATGTCCACCGAAACTCTCTCCCAACTGGATGTCGACCGTACCCGCGGCGACTTTCATTACCCGGAACAGCACACCTTCGACGCCGGTTCCGGCCTCAGCCACGCCACCGTGGACTACATCTCCAACGTCAAGGGTGAACCGGACTGGATCCGCGAGTTTCGCCACAAGGCGCTAGACGTATTTTTCTCCAAACCGATGCCCACGCACTGGGCCAGCGCGGATCTGGAAAACATCATCTTCGAAAAGATCCGCTACTATCTGGCAAACGCCCAGCGCCCGACCCGTTCTTGGGACGAGGTTCCTGACGACGTCAAACGCACCTTCGAACGCCTCGGCATACCGGAACAGGAGCGCAAGTTTCTCGCAGGGGTCGAGGCTCAGTTTGACTCGGAAGCGGTCTATTCGAACATGAAGAAGGCCCTGGGCGACCAGGGGGTGGTGTTTGTGGGGTCCACCGATGGGCTCAAGGAGCATCCGGAACTGTTCAAAAAGTGGTTCGGCAAGGTCATCCCCACTGGAGACAATAAGTTTAGCGCCCTCAACTCGGCGGTGTTTTCCGGCGGCTCTTTCATCTACGTGCCCCCGGGAGTCAAGGTGAAGCATCCGCTGCAGGCGTACTTCCGGATCAACGCCGAAAACTTCGGCCAGTTCGAACGTACCTTGATCATTGCCGACGAAGGCTCGGAGGTCATGTATATGGAAGGCTGTACCGCGCCGAAGTTTGAGACCGCCACCCTGCATTCGGCCGTGGTGGAACTGGTCGCGCTCAAGGGCGCAAAGATCCAGTACGTCACCGTGCAGAACTGGAGTGCGAACGTATTCAACTTGGTGACCAAGCGGGCCATCGCCCACGAGGAGGCAGAGGTGAAGTGGATCGACTGCAACATCGGCTCCCGCCTCACGATGAAATACCCGGGTGTCATCCTCAAGGGCCGCAAAGCCCGCGGGGAAGTCCTCTCCATCGCGCTCGCCAACAACGGCCAACACCAGGACACCGGCGCCAAAATGATCCACGCAGCGGACGAGACGACCTCAAACATCATCGCCAAATCCATCTCCATCGGGAAGGGCCGCTCCTCCTACCGCGGGCTGGTCCACATTCCCAAGCACCTCAAGGGCTGCAAAAACAACACGGAGTGCGACGCCCTCCTGATCAACTCCACCAGCCGCACAGACACCTATCCCGCCATCACCGTGCGCGGCTCGGGAAACTCCGTGCAGCACGAAGCCTCGGTGAGCCAGGTCAGCGCCGAGCAGATCTTCTACATGCAGCAGCGCGGCCTCTCCGAGGCTCAGGCCATGAGTCTCTCGGTAAACGGTTTTGTCAACGACCTCGTCCGGGAGTTCCCCATGGAATATTCTGTAGAGCTCAAGCGCCTCATCGACCTCGAAATGGAAGACTCCGTCGGTTAAGGCGCGACGCACCGCCGCTGTCCCCATCCCTTCTTCATGAGCGAATCCCTTCTGCAAGCCCCCCTCGCCGCCGAGCCCTTCCCGAACCAGCCCGACTGGTTCCGCGACGCCCGGCAGCAGGCCGCCCTCCGCTTTGACGCCCTGCCCCGCCCCTCCCGTACCGACGAGGCTTGGCGTTTTTCAAACCTGCGCGCCTTTGATCCGCAGGACTTCACCCCGGCGCGCCCAGTGGGGCTGGAGCTAACAGACTCTTTGCTTCCCCTTTCCCTGGGAGCGGACTCCCACGCGGGCAGTCTTGTCTTTGCAAACGACAAACTGGTGGCGCGCACCCGCTCCGCAGTAAGCGAGCAGGGCGTCCTCTGGATGTCCCTTGAGGAGGCGGTCGCACAGCATCCCGCTCTGGTGCAGCGGTACTTCATGCAGAGCGACTCCCTGTTCGGTTCGGCCAAACATCTGGCCCTCCACCAGGCCTCGGTGCGCACGGGAACCTTTCTCTACGTGCCAAAGGGCGTGCACGTGGAGGCGCCTCTGCAGTCTTTCCACTGGCTTGCGGGCTCGGGACAGGCGGTTTTCCCGCACACCCTTCTCATCGCCGAGGAAGGGAGTTCCGTGACGTTTGTAGACTGGTTCAAGGCGCACAACGACGCGCGCAACCTGGCCTGCGGGGTGCACGACCTGCACGTGGGCGCGGGGGCGCAGGTCCACTACGTGTCGGTCCAAGACTGGAGCCGCCAAACCGTGGCGCTTCACTCCAACACGACCGTCGTGGGGGCCGGTGCCAAGGCGGTCCATCTCTCGTTGCATCTGGGGGGCAGTTTTGCACGCAGCGAAAGCGTCAGCCACCTGCGCGGTCCCGGGGCGCGGAGCGAAATGCTGGCGGCGACGGTGGCCGATGGGGCGCAGGAGTTCGACCAGCGCACGCTGCAGGACCACGGTTCGCCCGACACCTCAAGCGACCTCCTCTATAAAAACGCGCTCTACAACGAGGCCAAGACCATCGTTGCGGGCCTCATCCGGGTGGCCCCTCACGCCCACCGGACGGATGCCTACCAGAAGGTGCGCAACCTCGTCCTGAGTGCCGAAGCCGAGGCGGTTTCCCTGCCCGGCCTAGAGATTCTTGCCGACCAGGTGCGCTGTTCGCACGGCGCGACCACGGGCGAAATCAATCGAGAGGAGCTTTTCTACATGCAGGCGCGCGGCATTTCCGAAAGCGACGCCTACCGACTCATCACCTACGGCTTCCTTAATGAGGTGATCGAACGCCTGCCGGAAAACTCCCTGCGCGTCCGGTTGCAGGACTCACTTCAAGCACGGCTACAGGGCCACTAAGGGGTGTTCACGGCGTGAACCGGGCAGGTCATCCGCAGACGAAACAGATCCCACAGATGAAAAAGGAGTGGAGAAGCCTCCTCATTACCTTTTCTGCTCTGTTGACTCGGTGACAGCTGCGGATGCGATTCTGATTAACAGGTTTGAGGGCTTTCTTTGGGAGAGCCCTTGAGTTTTCCCGCCCACGCTTGGGCAGAGTTTAATGTAATGACTCCCTCGCATCGGTGGGGGGAAATTCCCCTCCAAACAGACCAGAGCCAATGCGAAATCTCGTCCTTATCCTTGGAGACCAACTTGACGCGGACTCCGCCGCCTTTGACGGTTTCGATCCGGAGCTGGACGCGATCTGGATGGCTGAAATCGCGCATGAAAGCACCAAGGTGTGGAGCGGGAAGCCGCGTACCGCCCTTTTTCTGTCGGCCATGCGGCACCACCGTGAGGCGCTGAAGGCGAAGGGCTGGAAAGTTTTTTACAGAGAGCTCACACGCAGTGCAGGCGTTTGGCGGGAACCGGACGGGGAGTCGAGAGCCAGCAGTGCGGAAAGTTTTGGCGCCGCGTTGGCGGAGTCCTCGTCGCACCTTAATCCCGAACGATGGGTCCTGGTCGAGCCCGGCGAGTGGAGTGTGCGTGAGGAGATTTGCGAGGCGGCGAAAGCGGCCGGCACTCCCTTGGAAATGCGGGAGGACCGTCATTTTCTGTGCAGCCACGCTCAGTTTGCCGCACATGCGGAGGGTCGCAAACAGCTGCGAATGGAGTTTTTCTACAGGGAAATGCGGCACCGCCATGGCTCGTTGATGGAAGACGGCAAGCCCGCGGGCGGCGCCTGGAACTTTGACAGCGAGAACCGCAAAAGCTTCGGCAAAGGCGGGCCGCCACTGCACACCCCGCCCAGGCGGTTTGAGCCCGACGCACTCACGCTACAGGTGCTTGCCCTGGTCAACGAGCGCTTTGCCGATCATCCGGGGGATCTCACTGCCTTCGACTGGCCGGTTACCGCCGAGCAGGCCGGCGAGGCGCTCGAGGATTTCATCGCGCACCGTCTCAATGAATTTGGCGACTGGCAGGACGCCATGTGGACCAACGAGCCCTGGCTCTTTCACTCCCGGCTGAGCACCGTGTTGAATCTTAAACTGCTCCACCCGGCCAGGGTCATTGCAGCTGCCGAGAACGCATGGAAGCAGGGGCGCGCGCCGCTTGCAGGCGTGGAGGGCTTCATCCGCCAGATTCTCGGCTGGAGAGAGTATGTGCGGGGAATCTACTGGCGCCAGATGCCGGAGTATTTGGAGTTGAACGCCCTCGGGGCCGTCCATCCCCTGCCCCCCTTCTACTGGACAGGCGAAACCGAGATGGTCTGTATGCGGGACGCCCTGGCCCAGACACTGAAGCTCGGCTACGCGCACCATATTCAGCGACTGATGGTCACGGGCCTCTACGCCCTTATGTTCGGGGTGCGTCCCCGCGAAGTCCACGCCTGGTACCTCGCCGTCTATGTCGATGCCGTCGAATGGGTCGAGCTGCCCAACACCCTTGGGATGTCCCAACACGCCGACGGCGGGCTCATGGCCAGCAAGCCCTACATTGCCACCGGCAAGTACATCCAGCGCATGAGCAACTACTGCTCCGGCTGCCGTTTTGATCCCGCAGAAAGCACGGGCCCCAAAGCCTGCCCCTTTACGACGCTCTACTGGGATTTTTTGCTGCAACACGAGCCCGCAATGCGGCTAAACCAACGCATGTCTATGCAGGTGCGCAACCTGACACGGTTGGATGAACCCAAGCGCGCAGCCATCCGGTCTAGGGCGGCCCAACTGCGCACCGAGGCGCAAAGTCCCCCGCGCTGAATGCAACTGGCCTCCGTTTCAGGAAGGGAAGGGCGCCCTGCCTAGGCCGTGGAAAAGGGCATCCCCCAACAAACGTGGCAATGCATGCGAGGACGTCTTGGGAGAGTGAAACCCTGTATTTGGATGGGGATGACTTCTACCGGGGACTGCTGTGCGAGATTGAGCGAGCCAAGGTCTCAGTAGACATGGAGGTGTACCTGTTTGAAGCCGGGATCCTCGCCGGGCGTCTGTGTGAGAGCTTTGAGCGGGCCACAAAAAGAGGGGTCCAAGTGCGGCTGATCTGTGATCATTGGGTACGGCCCCTGGCCGATGACTCTCTGCTTCGCCGGTTGGAAGCGTGCGGAGCGCAGGTGCATGTCTACCGGGGGCTGCCCTGGCATGGCCCCTCGTTCAGGGGCGGGAGACACTCCGGGGGGCTGCT
>CAMCIN010000015.1 GCA_945874745.1 Akkermansia muciniphila
AAACGGCCCAAAAAAGGGCGCTCAGCCTACTGCAGCTGGGCGAGGGTCGCCCTGATCAAATCAAAAGAGGGCAGCTCAAGAGGCGTGGGAGTTTGTTCCGCGTAGCGCACCACCCCCTCCTTATCTATGACGAAAGCGGCCCGGGCAGAGGCAGCGCCGATTCCGACAAGGTCGGCAAGCAGTACGTCGTAGGCCTTGGCCACTTCCTTGTTCAGATCGCTCGCCAAGGGAATGGTGATCTGCTCCTTGAGCGCCCACGCTTCCTGCGCGAAGGGGCTATCGACGCTGATCCCGATCACGCTCGCGTTCAGGTCCTGGTAGGCCTTGATGCCACCTGAAACGTCGCACATTTCCTTCGTGCAAACCCCCGTGAAGGCCAGCGGGAAGAATAAAAGCACCGTGTTCCGGTGGCCGATGTTGTCCGCAAGACGGATGTCCTGGAGGCCTTCTGCTGTCTTGGTTTTAAGCGAAAATTCAGGGGCTTTGGAGCCGGATGGGATTGCCATAATATGTTATTGGTTGGAGGTTGGTGGAGGCCGGTTTGTCACCTGCCACCGATCAGACTGTTGCACTGACGGCCGCTCCCTTTAAGAGAGAGGGCGCCTGGGAGCAACAGCAAACAACTCCCTCCGCTCCGCTTCCATGTCTGCTTTTCTCGCCAATCTTCCGTCCTTCACTGCGTCGCCCGCCGGGTGGGTGCTGGTTTGGGCACTCATTTTCACGGGCTTTCTGGGCTGCTTCGTGCCCCTACTTCCGGGCACAGCGCTCATTCTTGCCGGCGTCTTCACCTACCAGTGGCTGGTGGCTCCCGCGGGAGCGCAGCTAAGCGCTGCCACCCTTTGGGGCATCTCCCTCGTCATGGTGGTGTCTCACGTGACAGATATCGCCAGCACCCTCATCGGAGCCAGACGCTACGGGGCATCCCCCCGCGGTGTTTGGGGCGGCCTTGCCGGGTTGGTCATTGGCCTGGCCTTCGGCCTGCCGGGGCTGCTTTTGGGACCGCTTTTGGGAGTCATCGTGGGCGAGTTGCTTTCTGGAAAGCCGCCAAACGAAGCGGTTCAGGCAGCCTGGGGCACCGTGGTGGGCAACGCGGCCGGCATCCTGCTGCGGGTCATTGCCGGCGCAGCGATGGTCCTGTGGTTCCTTCTGGCGGTCTGGCGGTAACGCCACGCCTGTATATTAGGGCGAGTGGTTTGACTCAGTGCACGCGAAAGCCTACACTTCCAAAATGATTGCCATTACTCCCGCTGCTGCGGTGCACCTGCGCGCGCTGTTGTCAGCGCACGAAGGGGCATCCTCGAACGAGCCACCAACCGCGGAACAGAGGACCGCTCCAGAAACCGGAAAAACGGAGGGAATGGGCGCGCCGGAAGGGCTCCGCATCCTGGTCGAAAAGGGCGGCTGCGCCGGAATGCAGTATGCAATGAAGCTGGACGTGCTCCGGAAAGGCGATCTGCAAAGCGAAGCAGAAGGGGCGCGGGTGTTCATGGATCCCGACAGCGCCATTCTCCTCCGCGGAGCCGAACTGGATTACTGCGACGATTTGGTGGGCACCGGTTTCCGCCTCCAAAACCCAAACGCCGCACGCAGTTGCGGCTGCGGCACCTCTTTTGAGCCCGCCCAACCGGACGACGTGGAACACGCATCCCTCTTAGCGGGCGCAGCCTCTGTTGCCCAAGAGATCGCGGCCTCGTTTATCCGTTAGCAAGCGGGCTCGGACCCTCCATGCCGCACAGCGTCTTTAGTGACAACCCAGCAAAACCTCCGGGGCGGGACAACCTGTTTCTTTGGACGGTTTTCCTGCTTTTGCTTGCTGCCCTCGTTTTTGCCTGCTGGCTGGGAAGTTTCTATGTTTTCGGCCACCCGGAAAATCCCAGAGCTTACCGGCTGCTAAAGAAGCTCAACAAGATAGCGACCCCGGTCCGCTTCCTTGTCACCAAGGCGCCGCCGGGCGAGTTTTTGGAAGCCCAACGCCTCTTTGAGCGCTACAGCCCCTACACCCAGCTCCAACTCCAGAGGGAAAACGAACAGCTCTTCCGAAACTATCTCCGCAACTATTCGGAAACCAAAAAGCTGGTTCCCTACCTCACTGGAAAGTTTGTCATCCTGCGCGCCTACGAACTCCAACGCACAGACCTTTTTAATTGCGGGGCGGTGGCTCTCACTCAGTCGGTGGATTTTCCGCAGCTGCTCGCGGAAGTCGTTTACCCGACAAAAAACAAGAGCGACGTTCCGGAGATGCTCTCCTTGCTCCAGTCCGGCCTGGAGCTGCGGCTCCAACGCACCCACGACCTGTCTGCTATTCTTCAGGTTGGCCATGCTCTGGACGGACGCATGCAGGTGACAATCGTCCCCCTGCTCTACGGCAACTACGCGCTCAAAAACGGCTTCGGCACCTTCGCCCTCGAGCCCCCCGAAGGACTCAACGTGGGAGCTGGCTTTCCTCTGGTCCGCGGCGAGGAAGTGCGTTCCGTCCTGCGCGAGTCTGCGCGCCGCCGAGCTGCAGCAAACGCGACCAACCAGCTTCCGGAGGCACCGGGTGAAATCGTTCGGGTCGAGGGTAGCCTTCCCGAAGCTCCTGCCGCCGTTGAACCCCTCGAGCCACCGAAGCGAGTCGCCGACGTGACTTCTCCAGCCCCCCTCCCCCCCAGTGCGCCAGCCCCCGAGGAGGCACCGCTGCCTCTTGTGGTACCGAAGGCGGAAGTTGTTACGCAGCCAAAGCAGGAGGTCACAAAGCCCGGAAAACCCGCTCTGGCGGCGTCACAAACTCCGGCGGAGCCGCCCGCGCCTCCCACGACTGCCACAACCGCGCCGGCCCCAACACCTCCCACAAACGCACTTGCAAGCAACTCCGTGCCCCCTAGCGGCGGGTCGGCCCTCAAGGGAGTCAAACCAGCCGCGACTCCACCAGCCAGCACCACGCTGGCAGCAGCACCTTCCCCTCCACCGGCCGCAGCAATTTCTGCCGCCCAAAAGGCTACCAACAAGCCTCTGCCCTCGATACCTGTCCCCCTGGCGACTGCGGCGGCGCCCGCTGTGCCCAAGCCTCCCGTACAAGAGGCTCCGAAGCCCCCGGAAAAAACACCCGAAAAAAACCCGTCTGGCGTGCCGCTTAAACCCTTCATCGCTGCCTCGCCAGCCCCCTCTACCACACAACCTACAGGCTCATGGAAGATGCTGGCCCCGGGTAAACAAACCCAAGGCCGCTCGGTCACAACAGAACAGGCCACCAGTCTCCAAGGGCGCAACGACAGCGCGCCGCTTTACCTTTACGGAAAATTCGTCGTGACCGCAGCCGGGGGTAACCGGGCCGTTCTTCGCACAAACTCAAACTCCGCTGGTGCCCCGAAGGCCCGGGTAATCGTCGAATATCCTGCGGGAGGAGTCCCGCCCCAGCAGGGCTCCTCAATTGCTCGCGAAGATGGGCGGGGCTTTGAAATCAGAGAGGTGCGCCGTACCCCCGACGGCCAAGTGAACATTTACGTCCGCGAGGTTACCGCTCAATAGGTCAGGGCGCTGGGGCGTGTTCTCTGTTAAATGCGCCTCAGTTCGGGAAGTGAACTTCGAGGGCGGGCCTTCACAAAAAGCCCACAAGGCCGATGTTCAGACGATCATCCCCTTCTCCCGAGGTAGCGCACATCCTGCGCCCCGGCAGCCGACGGACTAGTCGCGGCTTCTGCACCGCCGTTTCGGCTATGTTCGCTGCAGTGACTTAGCCTAGTCGGAACCTTATTTCGCGGACCGTTGTTTTTCCAAAGCGTTCCTGCAACTTGAGGAGCAGTTTTCGTTTCCAAACCCTTTCCAATTCAAAGTGGACAGTGGGTTGCAGGACGTGAACGACCAGCGTTCCGTTCTCCAAAGCCGCAGGCGCGGAATGGCGGGCAAGAAAGTCTCCGACGACTTCCTTCCATGCGGCCTTGATTTCCTCTTCGCGGATCCTCGTTTTCAGTCCCAGTTTGCCAAGGACAGATTCTACTAGGCCGCCCACCGCTGCGGCGGTGTCCTTCGGGAACGGCTCCTCCGGCAGGCCTCGCCACTCTGCAATGATTCTGGCTTTGAGTCCGGGGTGCATAGGGAAGAGAGGCTGCGCGGTTCTGAAACAATGACCTCGAGAGCGCTTCAATTACGCTACACGAGAGGCGCTCATTGTGGTGTTGTTTGTTTGGTTGCAGCCACCGGTTTTCTGTTTTCTTCCAGATACCGTCGACGCTTGGAAAGTTTTTGGAGGCGGCGGGTCCTGAGGAATTTGGCCACCAAGCCTCGTTGGGTCTCTCCCAGGGCCGGATCCCCAAAACGGAGGGTTCTGACTCGGTATTGTAGTAGGTAAATTAGCGTTGGAAATATCCGGCAGCTTTTTCGGCATCCAGCTTTAGGGGGCTGAAGGCCGATTCGCTAAAACGATTCTCGTTTGGCATCCTTGGCCATGCAACCAATTGCGGTATTCCGTGTTCTGCACACAGTCACCGGATCGGCTTGGAATGCATCCGGCGCCGTGAGATCCAGAACACTTTTTTCCTGCATCCCGCCTTTGAGCGAAAGGCGAGACAGTAGGACTGTCCGGTGGCATGCGATACGCCGCTGGACTGCTTAGCGGGAGTATTCATCCACGCGGCATCGCCATCCAGAAGGTGGTCACCTCCGATACCCACGGTGGCCCCATCGACACCTCCAAACCATGGGAAACTGTCAAAACCTACCGATCCTTCAACTGACAGAAAAAGTGACCGATCTAAGACTTTACGATAATTGAAAGGTTCGCCGGTCTTATCAAGTTTAGCGACCGAGGTTCGTGTTTAATTGACGGCACCCACGCCCCAAAGCGCCGGGCGCCTATTTTCCGACACTGTTCTGAGCGATCCGAAAGCCCACTGTGTCGTTTGCTGAGCCAGCGGGCCCGTGTCCCCGTCGGGAAACGCGGCAATCCCACAGCCTGCTTTTCCAGGAACCGCCGCGCATCGTCCGGTAATCCGCGCCCTCGGGCGGGTTGAGATGCGACCCAGAATAACCGGGATAGGGGCCGAAGGAATCAGCACACCACTCCCACACATTTCCGCTCATATTGTAGAGGCCGCTACTGGAAAAAGTGCGCACTGGGGCTGGGTGCGAGCCAAACAAGGGATGCGGAATCCCTGGCCTTGTTGGATCCGGTTGCGCCACAAACACGCCGGACCAATGGCCCAGCTGCTTGCCGGAAGAGTAACGGTTCTCAGCCTTACCCGCTTTCGCCGCCTTTTCCCACTCCGCTTCAGTGGGCAACCTGTAACCCATTGCCTTCGCGTCGGTCATCTTTTCGCCGAGGGACAGCTCTCCGGAGCGGTATACCGCCCCACTTCCCCGCTCGGCTGAGGTGTAGTAGCTGGGGGTGAGATTCTCCAACTCGCTCCTAGCGTTGCACCATTTGACCGCGTCGTACCAACTCACTCCGGTGACCGGACAGTCGTCCCGCACTGCCTCTCCTGCATGTTCGAAAGCGTAGCCCCTCGCCTCGCCCCACTGCTTTACTCGCTTCCATTCCCCAAAGCTCACCTCAGTCCGGTACAACAAAAACTCAGCCACTGACACCCTGTGGACAGGCGTCTCTTCGAGCGCCCCTTCCTTGGGGACACGCGCGCTGTTGCCGTAAGGTACAAGCGGCTTCTGGCCGCTCAAATCCTCCTGAACAGGCTCAACATAAGAATCACCCATTTCAAACTCTCCGCCGGGGACCAATAAAAATGGGGTCTCCTCCCGCGCGGCAATCCGCAGACCCGCCTGCAACTCTCCACCTTCGGCGCGAGCCCTTGCGAAAACCGGCCTTGGCCCTCCCTCCTTGGGTGCCTTTCCTCGGTAGATCCGTTCGCCACGCGGTGCCTCTGATGCCTCCCCAGTCGGGTTGATTTTTACGTAGGGGGTGTAGGGCGCAAACTTGTCCCAGCACCAGTTTCCCGTCTTGCCCAGTAGTCCGACCAGTCCGTAGGCGTTGGGCAGGGTTGCATACTTTTCCGGGAGAACATCCCCCCAGGGATACAGCTTGCGGTTCACCCCGCCGCGGGCGGCCCGTTCCCATTCTGCCTCGGCGGGAAGCCGGTAGCCGTTGGCGTCCTCTTTCCAAACAATCACGAGCGCAGAGGACTTCGACCCCCTAAACAGCCTCCACACGCCGTCCTTCCCCTTCACATAATAACAGGGCAGCAACCCGTGCAGCTCGCTTTTGGCGTTACACCAGGCAACGGCGTCGAACCAACTGAGCCCTTCCATTTGCCCCTCGGCCTTCAAGAGTCCCGCCATTCCCTCCAAGGCCCCCGGGTCCAGCTTCCAATTCCGAAAGCTGTACCCAAGATGCTCCGTGGCCAGCGCCACGTTGACCCATTCCCACTGGGTCACATTCGCCTGCCCAAGATAAAAGGGATCCACCGTGACTGCCTGCTCAGGCGCTCCGCCTTCATTTGCCCCCCGGGGAGTGTTGTCTCCGAGCACGAACTGTCCGCCCGGAATGCGCCTCCCCTGCCATTCGAGAGTCTCCCGAAGCTCGCGCCGCTTGGCCTCCTCCTTGAGGGAGCCCTTCAGCGAGGAACGCACCTCGAGCGCTGCTGTGTAAAGGGGCCCTTTGGAGGTATACTCGACCCATCCCTTCAGCCCGAGCACGAGCACCAGCAAGAGAAAGAGCAGGAAAAGACGCTGGGCTTTTGACACGGCGGGGCAAACTAATCGCAGTCGCCCAATGTGTCAGGCGTTTTTATGGCAAAACCTGAACAGCTGTGCAGGATAAAACACATTGCATCCACTCCTATCCAGGTGCGTCTGTTTAGAGACTAGCCCGTGTTCACTGCGAATAACTTTTCGCTGCTTCCTCAGGGAACCGGAATTAGTCCTCAGATCGCGCAAATTCCACGGCTCTTGGCTCTTGGCTTTTCTGATCCCCTAAATCTTTCACAGCTGCGGGCAATCATCTACCCGGGGTTTTGTGGGCTTTTCTCGGGTTTATTCGCAGCCCAGCTAGTTTTCCTTCCCGAACTGAAGTGCAGCTAACCGTGAACACGCCCCAGAGCGTGTCCGCTGTTAATGAAGCCCAAGCAAGGAAAGATCCGACGGTGGATTTGACAACAAGCAGTTTGGTTCTACGCTTCCCAGGACCGTTTGACTGGGAGGAGTGCTATGAGCTGGAAACCTTCGGATAAACTTATTCAGGCCACGGTGGGCCTGCTGCTTTTGACGGTCAGTGCATTCTTTCTTTGGAGGAACACGCTGAGACCTATCTCGGCCGGCCTTCGCAAAGAAGGGGTCTTGTCAACAAACCTAAAGCAAGGGCTCAATTACCTGACGGGGCAGGATCCGGAGGAGTTGCAGAACAAGGAAAAGGAGAAGCTCCGCCTCGAAGAGCAGGTGCTACAGGAAAAACTGGATCAGCTGCGCAAGAAACGCGAGTCGCTTCAGCCAGTCCTTCCGCCCAAGGCTTCTTTGCCCGCGCCGGAGTCAGCACCCCAGTCAGACACGGGAAAATAGCGTTGGTTTACCCGGCAGGTTCTGTTTCCAGTCCCGGATGAGGGAGGGCGCGTGCCTCTCATTTGAACGCAGGTGCCGGCAGCGCACCCGGCAAACGGCTGGGACTGGAGATCATCGACAGTCGCCTGCAAAAGTGTAAGGCACGGCTGGCAACGGCGGTTTTTAGTTTGTCCGAGCCGCCCTGCGCTGCCATGCACAGTCCAGACATGCGTGTACCCCTCCTTGACCTGAAACGCCAGTACGGCCCTCTCAAGTCCCAAATCCTTTCCGCCATAGAGCAGGTGGCTGACTCTCAGCACCTAGTGCTCGGACCTCAAGTCGAACAGATCGAGGCAGGCATCGCTTCTTATACTGGCGCGGGTCACGCCATCGGTGTCTCTTCCGGAACGGACGCCCAGCTCGTCCTGCTCATGGCCCTCGGCATCGGCCCTGGGGACGCCGTCATCACCTCCCCCTATACTTTTTTTGCCACTGCCGGATGCGTCGAGCGCCTCGGAGCAAGAGTTGTATTCGCGGACATTGATCCCCTCACCTACAACCTTTCGGTGCAAGACCTAGGCAGGGCACTCGCTGAAAACGATCGGGTCAAGGCCATCATCCCCATCCATCTTTTTGGTTGCTGCGCCGACATGGAACCCATCATCGCGCTGGCCGCACGCTACGGCGTCCCCATTCTGGAGGATGCAGCACAGGCGCTCGGCGCGCGCCACCCCCTGGGAGCGGCAGGAGCCATCGCCGAGGCTGGCTGGTATTCCTTCTATCCGACCAAGAATCTAGGAGCGTTCGGCGACGCCGGCATGGTGACCTGCCGCGACGCTGAGTTGGCGGCGCAGATCCGCAGGCTCCGCAACCATGGCATGGAGCCTCGCTACTTTCACAGCGCGGTGGGCGGCAACTTTCGGTTGGATGCCATTCAGGCGGCGGTGCTCAACGTGAAACTCCCGCATCTGGACGCCTGGGGGGAGGGGCGGCGCCAGCGAGCGGCCCACTACAGGAGCGAATTTCATAAGTGCGGCTTGGATGCGGTGCTGGGGCTGCCGGTCGAACCCTGGGCGGGAACTGGCACCAGCGAGCACCACATCTACAACCAGTTTATCGTGCGGGCGCCCAAGAGGGACGACCTCCGCGCGTTTCTTACAGAGGCCGGCATTGGGACCGAAGTCTACTACCCCCTTCCTCTCCATTTACAGGAGTGCTTCCGCCATCTGGGTTACAAGTTGGGGGACTTTCCTGAAGCCGAGAAGGCAGCGCTGGAAACTCTCGCCCTGCCAATTTTTCCTGAACTGACCATTGAAGAGCAGGACTATGTGATTTTGAAGATCCGGGAGTTCTTCGGCCACTGACCTTGAGCAGGGGGCACGCTGCCGCCTGCACTCCCTCCATGCGAACAGTCGCTGCCACCCTCCTTCCCCTTTGCTCAGCGTTGGGCTACTCGTTTGCCGCGCTGATGCTCAAACGTGCCACAGAGGGGGGCGTGGGCGCTTGGAGGGTCACTTTCCTCGTCAACTGCACGGCGGCGCTCACCTTTGCGCCCTGGTGGTTTCTGGGCTCTGCTCCCTTTGAGTGGATACACTTCTGGCACGCGGTGCTGGCGGGGGCGACCTTCTTCATCGGCCAGATCCTTACCTTCCTGGCCCTGAGCAAAGGAGACATCTCGATCACCACACCCATCATGGGGACAAAGGTGATTTTGGTGGCCTTCCTCTCTGTTCTCCTTGCAGGAGAACACCTCTCTCTTCAGCTCTGGCTTGCAGCCTGCCTTACTGTTGCAGCCACCGCCCTGCTGGGAGGGGAACTCCGCGCCAACAGGCAGCGCGTTGTGCCGAGCCTTGTCTTTGGCCTGAGCGCCGCTTTGGCCTACGCGACCACCGATGTCCTTCAGTTGAACTGGGCCCCGGCTTGGGGCTTCAACCGGTTTGCCCCCGTCATGTTTGCGACCGTAGGCACGCTTTCACTCGGACTCATCCCCTTCTTCAATGCTCCCCTTTCCCAGATGCCAGCCCGTTCCGTGGCCTGGAACCTAGGGGGCGGGCTCCTGCTCTCGCTTCAGGCTACTGGCATCGCCTACTGCATTGCAGAATTCCGCGAGGTCACCCTCACCAACATCCTTTACAACACCCGGGGGGTGTGGAGCGTCCTCTTGGTCTGGCTTGCGGGCTCTTGGTTTTCAAACACGGAACGCTCCGTCGGAAACCGCATCATGGCCCGCAGGCTTTTCGGCGCGCTCCTTCTGCTGTCAGCTGTTTTCCTCGGGCTGCTCAAAAGATAAAGACACATCCGTCAAAGAAACCTGCCGCGATTCGCTCGTTTATTTCAACACGCCATCTATGACAAGCAACCCCCGACACCTCCTCCTCGCCTGCTCCATTGCGCTCTCGCCTTCAGCCCTCGCTGATGTACGCCTCCCCAAAATCATCGGTGATCACATGGTGCTGCAGGCCGAAAAACAGGCCACCATCTGGGGTTGGGCGGATCCTCAGGAAAAAGTCCAGGTAACCCTCGGTGCGAAAACCGCTGCCACGACCGCCAATGCTGAGGGCAAGTGGTCCGTCAAACTTGACGTTCCCGCCACAGGTGCTGCCTTGGAAATGAGCGTCGCCGGGAAAAACACCGTGACGGTCAAAGACATTTTGATCGGCGAGGTCTGGCTCTGCTCCGGCCAGTCCAACATGGAGTGGTCTGTGTCTCAGTCGGACAATAAGGAGGCGGAAATTGCCGCCGCAAAGTACCCCTTGATCCGCCATTTCAAGGTAACCAAACAAACCGCGGACACCCCGCTGGAGGACCTCAAAGGGGAATGGATGGTTTGCAGTCCGGAGACCGCCGGCGCTTTTTCCGCTGTCGGCTACTTTTTTGGGCGCGAACTCCACAAGCAACTCGGGGAACGGCCTGTCGGCTTGATCGGAACCAACTGGGGCGGCACCCCCGCAGAGTCCTGGGCCAGCCGCAAGGCTTTGGAGGCAGAGCCCTTGCTAAAGCCCATGCTAGAGCGCTGGGACAAGCAGGTAGCCGATTACAATCCCGAGAGTGCCCAACAGGCGTATCTTAAGGCCAAGGAGAACTGGGAAAAGCAGGCGGCCGAAGCCAAGGCAGCCAACCAGCCTGTTCCCCGCGCACCAGGCGCTCCAACTTCCCCCGCGGTGAGTGCGGGGCGTCCGGCAAATCTCTACAATGCGATGATCGCTCCCCTGCTTCCCCTGAGCGTCAAGGGCGCGATCTGGTATCAGGGCGAGTCCAACGTGAGCCGCGCGCAGCAGTACCGCGCCCTTTTTCCTGCGATGATCCGCAACTGGCGTGCCGACTTTCACCAACCGGAGCTCCCCTTTTACTTCGTCCAAATCGCTCCTTTCCGGTACAATAATCCGCTGGCCTGCGCTGAACTTTGGGAGGCACAGCTCCACACCCTCAAAACCGTACCGAAGACAGGGATGGTGGTGACCACTGACATCGGCAACTTCACCAACATTCATCCCACGAACAAGCAGGACGTTGGCCTGCGTCTGGCGCACTGGGCGCTGAGCAAGGATTACGGCAAAAAGGGTATCGCCTACTCCGGTCCGGTGTATCAATCGGCCAAGGTGGAGGCAGGTAAGATTCGCCTCGCCTTTGAATACGCGGCAGGGCTCAAAGCACGCGACGGCAAGGCGCTCACACACTTTAGCATAGCCGGCGAGGACCAGAAGTTTGTTCCTGCGGAAGCCACGGTGGATGGCGAAAACATTCTTGTCCACGCCGCCGACGTGCCCAAACCGGTGGCCGTGCGCTTCGCCTGGGACGAATCCGCGGAGCCCAACTTCATCAACGCAAGCGGCCTGCCCGCGAGCCCGTTCCGCACCGACAGTTTTCCTGCGGTCACGGCTGACAAAAACTAGCGGCGAGCCTCTCAATAGCAGGCGGAATACCAGCGCCCGGCCCGTGGCGATGCCATGGCCGGGCGCTAAGGTTTTCCCAACTGCTCGCAGCCAACAGCGACGCAGTGGGAAGCTGCTCCCCGCAAGGCGCAGCCCTGAAATGGCGCCCCAAAAACCTGCGGTGTCTGCTAGTAGTCCGATGCGTCCGGTTCGGGGACGACCTCCAAAAGCTTGTTCACGATCTTGTCGGTATCCATACCTTCGCTGTCTGCCGTGAAGTTTGTGAACATCCGGTGGCGCAACACTGGCCTCGCCACTGAGCGCACGTCGGCCGTCGTGACCAGCAAGCGGCCAGCGATCACCGCACGGGCCTTAGCCGCCACGATGATGTTCTGCGCAGCGCGCGGACCCGATCCGCACTGAATCCATCGCTGAATAAAATCCGGCGCCCGCTTGTCGCCCGGCCGCGTCGCACGAACCAACCGCACCGCGTACTTCAAAACATGGTCGCTCACGGGCAAGTCACGCACGGTTTTCTGCAGCTCCAGGATCTGGGCGCCGTCCATAACCTTGTTCAGAACGGTTTTGAGCGTGCTCGTCGTGAACTTGGCGATGAGCTCCTCTTCTTCCTCGCTCGGGTAGTCAATATAGATCGAGAACATGAAGCGGTCCAACTGCGCTTCAGGCAGTGGGTACGTGCCCTCCTGCTCCAGCGGGTTCTGGGTCGCCAGCACAAAGAAAGGGGCGGCCAAGTCGAAGGTTTGGCCCGAAGCCGTCACGCGGTACTCCTGCATCGCCTCCAACAACGCAGCCTGCGTCTTGGGTGGGGTCCGGTTGATTTCGTCAGCCAGAAGGATCTGGGTGAAAATGGGCCCCTTAATAAAGCGGTAGACCTTCTTTCCTGTCTCCTCGTCCACTTCCAGAATGTCCGTTCCGGTGATGTCTGAAGGCATCAAATCGGGGGTGAACTGGATGCGCCGGAACTCCAAGTCAAGCACCTCGGAAATGGTGCGCACAAGAGTCGTTTTAGCCAGCCCGGGCATCCCGATTAGCAGCACATGCCCTCGGGAAATAATTGCCGTAAGCATATCCATCACAATGTCCACCTGCCCGACGATCGCCTTGCCAATCTCCTTGCGGATCTCCACGGTCAGGGCGCTCATCCGCGTCACCAATTCCTGTACGTCGGCGGCAAACTCGGGCGCCTTTTCAGGCGTCTTTGCGGGAGCGGACTCCAACACTGGAGCGCTGAAAGCGGCCTGGGCAGCCGAATCCTGAAGGACGGAGACCGCCCCAAAGGAAGCTCCGTCGGATGGCGCGTCCTCAAAGACCGCCTTTGCGGACAACATACTAAAGCGGAGTTCCTCCATTCCCACAGCGATGATGTCACCGTCCTGAAGTTGGGCGGCCTGCTCAAGCTCCTTGCCGTTGACCGAAGTGCCGTTGCTACTGCCTAGATCCTCCACCCACCAGAAGCCGTCCTTTTCAAAGAGTAACGCGTGTTTGCGAGAGGCACCGGACTCGTTGGGGAGCAGCAGCGCGTTATCCGCATCGCGTCCGAGCGAAAACGCCGGAGGCATCAGTTCAAAAACAGCGCCCGTCAGGGTGCCTTTGGTCGAGGTAAGGAAGGGCATGTGTGAGGGGATTGGAAAAGAACAGATGCGAAAAAACTGGCAGGCGGGCGACGACTCTACGGCTTCAGCGCGATTACACCCAAATCTTTGACCGACTCGATCACTCGGACGTTGCCAAGGGCAGGGATAAACTTCGAGTTGAGAAACTCCACCCTGCCCGCGGCGTCCTCCTCCCGGTACAGGTGGCGGTTGACCATAAAAGACCAGGTGTCAGCCGCCCTGTCGAATTGGGCCAACTCAAAACGGCGCACCGGGCCATGGAGCTTTTCCCCGCTTCCGGCGAGCGTTTCCTTGTCCCGCATCCGTTCGACCAGGGCCAGCAACTTGCTCCCGTCCTCGACCAAGCCCATGCGGTGGAGTTTGTATTTGTTGAAGAAAGCATCCGCCTTCTCGATCCGCTCCTCGAGGTTTTTACGCGCCTCTCCCGATCCGAGGTCCGCAGGTTCCCCAAGCTGGAGGCCCTCAAAGACAAGGCTCCCCTTGGTGAAAAGCAGCAGGTCGTATTTCCCGGTGGGTAGGTTGGCGAAATGAAAGCGGGTGTTTTCCTCGCTCAGCGTCCCCTTGTAGGCGGAGGTGCGGTCGCGCTCCAGCGCGATGGCGAAGGTGAGGGCCGCGTCCACTTTTGCAGTGAGGCCGCCTGCGGCGCCCGGCCTGGGTTGTGTGTAAAAACCGTTGGTATGCTGTGCTGCAACACTCACCACAACGGCAAAGAAACAGAGGAAAAGCCTGCCTTTCATGGAGTGTTTTTGAGCCGCAGCGCGCTCTCGGCCAGCGGATGTTTCGGGTACTGGGTCACAATGGAACTCCAAACCTTACGGGCCTCCTCCACGAGCCCCAACCCGGCAAGCGCGCGTGCCCGGTGGAAGTCCGCCGGGATCTGGAAGGGGCTTTCCGGATTCAGCGCCTTGAAGGAATCCACCTCCTGAAGCGCCTCCCCCCAGCGCCCGAACAGCATGTGCGCCTGCGCCCGCAACAGTAAAAAGTCGCTTTGGAGCTTTGCCATCGGATGCGCAAGTTCCCAGAGTTGGAGCCGCGCCTCGGCCTCCAACCGGTACCCACCCTCGATTAGGTTGCCCACCGCCACCGCATTGGCTCGGTCCTGGGCCGCAAACTTCCTGCCCGCGCTTTCGTCCTGCACGGTCCTTTGGACCGCCACATAGATTTCCTCCGCCTCTTTCAGTCGCCCCTGTAAGCGGTAGAGATCGCCAATCCGGGTCCGGATGAGCTGCACCACCTCGGGTTGCTGGGCGAAAGCAGACAGCAGTTGCTGGGCAAAGGCCACCGCAGAGTTGTCCTTGAGCAGGATCACTCGCGTATCCAGTTCGAAGAGCGCGAGCTCCCGCAAGAAGCGCTTCGCCACCGCCGGCGGAAGCTTCGCCAGCTCGGTTAACGCAGCCTTGGGCTCCACCTGCGCCGTTCCACGCAAGCGGGAAACCAGCCCCATGATCCAGTTCGGATCGGAGGGATCCGGATTTCGTGCAATCCACGCAGCGGCTACCTTGCCGGTCTGCTGTTCTGTTCCAAACTCGCGAGCGAACCGAAAAAAGCCCTTCAATCCTTCGGAATCCACCTTCGAAAGATCCTCAACAGCGATCTTGTTCAGGTACCGGTCCAGATCGGAGCGGTTGTTGATGGAGGCCTCCTTGACCCGTCCGCCTAAGGAGACCCGGAAGGCGATCCTCAGGGAGTCTGCGCCGCGTTTAAGCGTCGCAATGACACCAACGGGATGCAGCCCGGAAAACACCCGCTCGGCAACCGGCTTGTCGCTTTTGCCCCCGTCGGTGAACTCCCAACTCAAGCTGCAATCCGCCGGCAGGCCCGGAGCAAATTTGAGCTCACTGTCAAATAGCCAGAGTCCGTCCCAGCCGATGTAGTCCCGGTGGTTGACCAGCAGCGGAGGAATTACGCCAAACTGGATGTGCTCCAACTTCACCCGCTCCGTCGTCCCAGGCGTCACCCACTGTTCCTTTTCAAACAGCCCCACCTGGTTACCTTCCCTAATGTAGCCGAACCGAGCAAAGGCGAGGCCGCTGCTCGATTTGGCATGTAAAAAATCCACAAGCACCCCTTGTTCCGGAATCGCGATCTGCTTTTTCGAGGCCTTAGAGAGCGTTAGCACCGGCTCGTCCAAACCGGGAGCGGCAATCTCGAGCTTCCTGTTGATCCAGAGAAAACTCGCGTCGCTGGAGGCCACAAGCAGCGGCAGGTTCATCGCGCCCGGCTTGAGCCAGCCCCGGTAGCGGCTCAGGAAGTAGCTTCCCTCCCCGTACGGATTGTCGTTGAGCGCGATGGAGGAGACATACTCCGCTCCGTCGATTCCGGTGGAAGCCTTCCAAGCCGTTTCCAGCGAGTCAGGTGAGTCCAAAGAAGTGCCTGGCGCCATGCGGCGGACCTCCAAAAAGAGACCGGGCTTCGGCGTCCACGTGGGGACGGCCCGCGTGCGGGCTCCGCCGTAATAGACGGCGTACGCCTGACCTGCCTGCAGACCTTTGGCCACCAGGACCACTTTCATCCCATCCCCGCGAAAGCTCCGTTCCACGGAGAGCGGTTTCCCCGCGGGATCCAGCAACAGGACGTCGGCAGCATTGGGCATGGTGTGCCCCAACTCTGGCACCTCCAGCACCCAGCCCGCCTCCGGTAGGGAGGGCGGGGACTTGGCAACGCACGTAAACCGGAACGTCGCGTCCGGAATCGCCCAACCCGCCGGCACGGCGGGCGCACCCAGCGCAGACAGCCCGCACAGTCCTGGGAACACCAGCACGGCCGACGCGACAATATCAAACGAGGCGCGCTTCATTTCTCCTGTCCCAATGCCTTGAAGTAGTCAGCCACCATCGCCTTGTAAGCTGCCGGCGCCTCGCCCTCGTTTCCTCCCTGCAGCTTGCGCTCCTCCCCCTTGCCTGCGGCAGAGGCGCGCGCGACGACTTCGTTGCCCTGCACCCCGCCCTTCAGTTCCTTGAGTTGCCGCACCACCCGCTGGTGCAGGGCCGTTGCGTCCTGTCCCCGGCCTTCCTTGATCGCCTGAGCGGCCTGCGACATCACCTTGGAAACCTCTCGCAGACCGTCCGACTTGATGTAGAGCATCGCCGCCTCGGCCGTTTTTTGCGCGGTCTTCTCCGCCAGCATCGCCTGCTGCACGGCCAAAGCGTCCGCGGGTTTTTTGTCGGACTGGACACTCCGCACGGGGGCGTTTCCCTCCATGCCGTTGCGGTCGCTGAAGCCACCCGCCTTGCCGCCGCCGGTAGCCTTGGTCTGGCCGACCTCGCCGTTGTCGCGCACCTGGCCCTGCTGCATGGCGTCGTTGGTGCGCCGCGCATCGGGCGTATCGCCCTTGAGCATCTGGGTCTCAGTGCCCGCCATTTCCCCGTCGGACATCCCCTCTCGCCCGCCGGAGGAGCGGCCCATCTGTTCGTTATGCTTGGGTGCTTGGTTGCCCGACTTACCCTGTGCGCCAAAGGCGGGCATCACCCCGTCCATTACGTCCCAGCCGGCGGGTGCCTCGGCGAGGGCTTGGTTGCTGGCTGAGCTCTTTACGTCCTCAGCGATGTCCTGCTGCTGCTGGAGCAACTCGCCAACCAAATCCTCGAAGGCGTCCGCCAAGGGGAGCATTGGGATTTCGGGCATCTCGGACTTGTCGAAGTTTTCCATCAGCCACTTGGTGGTGTCCATTTTGGTGGCGAGCCAGTGTTCCATATCGGCCGAGATTTCCTTGGCCTTCTCGAGTGCATCCAGCACCCCCTGCTCTTTTTGAACAGCAACCTCGGTGGGCTTTTTAGTCCCGGCGAGCACATCCTCCAAGTCCTCCTGTTCGACGTCTTCGAAGACCTGCATCAGGGCGTCCTTCATTTCATTGCCGGCCTTGGTGTCGGGAAAAGCCTGCATGTCGGTGGTCATCTGCTCGACGGCCTCCTTGACCAGGTCCTTGGTCTTTTTGAGCTCGTCCATCTGCGCCACGTCGTCTGGACGCAGCTCCGTTTTGCGAGCCATCTCCTTGGTTTTTTCCACGATGTCCTTCTGCACATCGGCCAGATTGCGGAGGCGCTCGTCAAACTCCGAAAGCTTTTCCTTCAGTTCGTCACGCTTCTCCTGAGCCTCTTTTTTCTGCCAGTCGTTGAGGATTGCCGCCAGCTTCGCCAGGGCCTCAAGCACCTCCTGCTGCTTTTTAAGCGACTCAGGTACCCGTGCCGCCTCCAGATGCTCCACAGACCCAAGCATGCCCTCGTATACCTTGAACTCCCCGAGCAGCCCGGAAACCTCCTCAAAACGCTTACGCAAATCCGCGTCTCCAATTCCCGCGTTCTTACTGTCGGCCAGAAGCCCCTTGCGCACCAGCGGCACCCGCTCGGCCAGCGCGTCCTGGCGCTTTGCGAGGAGCCCACTCTCCGTACTGCCCTTGGACTTGGTGTCCTTAAAGAGGTCGCGCTGCTCCTTGAACAGGCTCTCCAGCCCGGAAATAGCAGCCGTCACCTCGGCGCGCTTGGCCTCCTCCTGAAGCGCGTCCGGCGTTCCCTTGAGGCGGCCGAGAATCGCCGCCTCCAAACCGGAGGCCTGCACCAGTTGCTTGGTGCGCGACTCCCCCTCGGCGCTGCCCGCCTCGCGCAGCGCAAGGACGGCTTCCTTCATTTCCTTCTCGACCAGGCGCTCCAGCGTCGCATGCACTTCGGGAGACAACCCGCCCGTGGCTACGGAAAGTTCGCCCGCCATGACCGACACTTTCATTTGCCGCTCCAAAAGAGCATCCACCGTGGCAGCACCCTTTTTAAGCAGCAAAGCCCGTGTCTCATCCAGGTTCTTTGTTTGCAGTCGGATGAGCGCTTCCATGCCCGCCTCGATCTTCTTCTGGGCCTCCTGCTTTGCCTCGGCCACCTTCTCGGATGACTTGAGTTGGACCACGACGGGCCGCGACTGCGTCGTGCCCGGACCGGTCACGTCATTGGTGTCACGCGCCACGATTTTGTAGGTCACCCGGCTTTCCTCCGCCAGGGGAGCGACAGTCACCGACGCGCTGCCTTCCCAGCTTTTGGCGCCCACCGCCGCGCCAAACTCCTGGAGCAGCTTGGCGTGCTCCGGATCGTCTCCTTCCTGATAAAGCCCCACAAAGCCCAAGCCCAGGGTGTCCGAGGCCGTAAACTTCAATGCCAGCCGCGCACCCTTTTCTGCAAACAACTCCTTACCCTCCTCGGGTGCGCCCACCGCCACCTTGGGTGGTTCATCAGGACGCACCTCTACCGGCAGGTTGAGCAGTTCGGGCGTGCCCGACTCGTCTTTGAACGCGAGCCGCAACGCCCGCACCGTCTTCGAATCAAACGCAAAACTCCACTCCGTGGGGCTCACCATTTCCACTGCAAAAACCTGGTCCCCCTCCGCCGAGGCCTTGAACTCCACCAAGGGGTTGTTGAAGGAAAGGCGCAACCGCACCCGGGAACCCGCAGGCACCCCTTGCAACGCATTCGTCACCTCCACCTTGCTGGTGGGAAGCCCCGTATAGATCGGCGGAACGATCTCCGCCTCGCCCGTCTTCAGGACGGTTCTCGGCCGGACACCAATCCGGTGCAGGGGCGATTCGACATCGCCCGCCTGTACCTCGTACTCAAGCGGCTGTTTGACCTCCTTCCACGTAAAACTGAACACGGCCTGCCCAGCCTCGTGCTCCAACAGCGAGCGCTGCCAGCTCCCGCCCGCCTCCCGGTAACGCACCCACGCGCTCTTGGGCACCTCCCCGGCAAGGGTGACCTGCAGGTGGACGTCCCGGCCGTGAGGAACGGAATCATTCCCAGGATGCAGGGACTCAATCCGTGTCCGGGTGAGCGGCTGAATGTTGCTGGCCGGCAGCAGAATCCGGAGGGCCGAATTAAAGACGTTCAACGGCATAAGCGCGGCGAAAACAAAGAGGGCGAGCGCCGCGCCCCCCAGCCCGAAAGCCAGCCGCTGCAGCAGCGCCCGATCCAACACCACATCCCAGCGCACCTGAGGGAAGGGGTCGTTCATTTCGGCAAAAATGGCCGAGCGCAACGGCGAACCGCTGGGAAGCGCCTGCTCGAAGTGAACGGCGTTAATGAGCGTGTTGGAACGGTCGCCGGAAGCGATCTCAAGCCTCCGGGCCATGCTCGCCAAGGAGACCTTCGGCGCGCAAGCTCTCCAGGCGAGCAGTGCACCCGCCAGCACTGAGCCGGTAATGAGGGAAAAAGTCGTCCAACGTGCCGCCATCCCGAAGTGAAACCAAGTGTCGAGCCCCAGAAATACCACCAACTGCGCGAGACCCGTTCCACTTCCGGCGAGGAGAAACTTCGCCCCCTGGGACGCCTTCCAGCGGCGGGTCGCCTGTTCGAGACGGTGCGTAACCGTGTTGGGATTGAGTGCCATAGTGCGGGGGAGATCGAAGTTGCGGGAAGGGGCTCCGGACTGCGGGCTGAAAAAACAGGGACTCAGCGGACCACCCCGTCGACTGGGGCGGTCGCCTCGCCGGGTTCCTTGGTCTTAAAAAGTCGGTAGTTGGTGAAGGCCGCGGTGGAGTCGTCGCCGCCGCCAAGGGCGATGGTTTTGAGCGACATGTAGCGGGGCTTGAGCTTCCACTTCACATTCACCGTCGCCTCGGAGCCCACCGGGGGCGGTTTGATAAAGGCGATGGAGCCTCCTGCGACGGTGTAGTCCTGACCCTTGTTCTGGCGGTAGGGCAGCTTCTGGTCCGCGATACGCAACCGGACCTCCACCACCTCAAATGTCGCGTCATCGTCCTTGCGTTCCGCCTTCACCGGAAAGGTCGTACCCACGCCGTCCCCCCGGATGGTGAAGGGCAGGGTCACCGGCCACTCGGCAGGAATGGTGAATTCCCGCTCTGCCGTGTACCAGTTCTGGGGTTCGTCTTTTCCCAATTCCGGAGCCGCAGCGCGATGCACCATCAGGAGCGCGGGCAGGCCCTTGAACGGTTTGAACCGGAAAATGGTGGCCCGCTTTCCCTTGGACTCCTCGTCTTCCCTGACGGAATCCGGCCTTGGATCCACCACACAGGTCTCCGCCCACATCTTGGTGCCGGTGCCGTCCAAATAGTAATCCACGAGAAACTTGTAGGTCGCCCCGGGCTGGACCGGCAGGAATGCGGTCTCAACCTTGGCGGTCTGGCCCCCCAAAACAGACGCGGGCGCCTGAATCATCACGCATTTCTTTCCGCCAACCACACCCGACTTTATCCACTTGTGGTTCTCCACGTACTGGTCCTGTTTCACGGGTTCGACGTCGTACCGGAAGCGGAAGCCGGCCAGCGACTCGTCCGCACAGTCCCCGTTCGGGACGGGAACCGGGACCAGCTTGTCCGCGCGTGCGAAACCAGCGGCGGCCAGGTAGAGGCAAAAAGCAAGGAGGGAGGCTTTCATGCGAAATTATGTTGAGGAATACAGGACAAAAGAGCGAGCCGGCAGTTTGGGCCTCAGGGTAGATTCCAACGCTTTCGCAACACCCAATCGCCGGAGAGGAATCCCAGCAGAAGCAGCAGCAACAAGGGATGGTTCCAAAGTTCCTGAAGGCGGACGCGCGCAATCTGCTGCTCCTTGGCGTGGACAAACCCGGGCCACTCGTCCCGTTCCTCCCATTTGAAGAATCGGCCCCCGGTCTGCTGCGCCACCCGTTCGAGCAGTTCCCTGTCTATAGGGCGGCCCGTCTTTTCGGTGGCGGGCTTGGACACGGAAAACCGGGTCTCCGCCTCCAGCTTAGTCTTGCCCAACTCCCAGCGGGCGCGGGCGGTGAACATCCCCGGCACGTTGGGCTCCACCGCAGCCACATAGCCGTTGATCGTTCTGCCTCCGACAGGAAACTGCCCCTGCTTCATAGTATATTCGAAGACCTTTCCATCCGGGGTCCGCACGCTGAGCGGCAGCGTCGCGGGCGGCTTCCCCTCGGCCCCGCCCAATTCCAAAACCGCGCGCACCTCCGGTTGCTCCCCGAGGGTGTAGGCGGCCCGCTCGGTCACCAGTTCCAATTTTGCGACCCCCTGCTTGTCCTGCTCCTTGGGGATGAGCCATTCCATCAACTGGCTCCAAAAAACGTCGTACGGAGAGCGCTCCGCCGACCAGGTCTTGGCCCCCATCCGCCAGTGCCACACCGAGTCGGTCAGCACGCTCACCACGCGCCCCGCTCCAAACCGGGCGGCCACCACCACCGGAAACTTGTTGCCCCCCTCCTCCGCCTCAATCAGCACCTCCGCCGCCGGGGAAGTCGAACGCGCAATGTTCACCGACAAGAGCGCGGGAAACTCCTTCACATTAGCAAAAAGCGGCCCGAATACGGGATGCCTCAACCCCGCATCGGTGATCCTTACCGGAAACTTTCCCTCCCGGTATTCCGCCGGAAGTTTTGCGGGGCTCATCTCCACCAACGGCGTCTTGGCCACCTCAGCCGAAGCCATTCCGGCCGCTCCCCCCAGCAACACCAATCCGCCACCGCGGTCCACAAACTCGCGCAACGCCTTGTACTGGTCCGCCGTGAGCGCCTCCGGAGGCAGGTCCCCGAGCACGACCACCGCGTAGGAGGACAGGCCCGCCTGCGAAAACTCAAGCTTGGGCGCCTTTGCGCTGTCCATGGTGCCGCGGTCACCCATGGCGACGAGCCTTCCATCCCCGGAACGCACGAACGCCTGCAGTTGCAGGTTCCGGTCCCCAGCCACCGCCCGACGCAGAAACTTAAACTCAAAGCCAAACGAGTTCTGCACGTAGAGTACCCGCTTTCCCGGGGCCACCACCTCGATCGCGAAGTGCCGCGTCTTCGCATCCGGATCCGCCGCCGGATCGCTCAAGCGCAGCTCACACTGCAACATGCCCGGTTCCGTACCTGCCACGGGAAACACCACGGGCCGCGTCTGTTCGTCCTCATTGAAGGTCACCGCCGACTCGGCAGCCTTGACGCCATCGCGCCAAAGCTCGGCGTTGAGCGTGCGGCCGGACATGCCGCTGGCTGAAACCGCCCCGCGCACTTCCGCGTCCCAGCCCACCACGATGCGGCCGGGCGGATCCACTGCCGAAAGCCACACGCGCCTGGTCTTGGTCTGCAATTCAAAGGGCTTTTCCAGTTCGAAGGTGTGCACGGGCAGCCCTCCCGGCAGCGTGACCCCCCCCCCGATTCCCGAGGTGTCCAGTCCGTCGCTCAGGACGAGCATCGCGGCGAGGGGCTGTCCCACGAAGCGCTCGCGCGCCTGTTGCAACGCCGCCACTACGTTCGAACCCGCCCCCTTAAACGCGAGTCCTCCCGCATCCCCGCCCCATTCACTGGGCCGCAGATCGAACCGGAAGGTCCGCATTTCAAAGTGTTCCCGCGCCGCGGCAAACGCCGGGGATGCCAGCCACTCGCGCACGCGCTGGGAGCGGGCGGGCTGGCGGGGGTCGGCGCGGTCCTCCATACTTTCGGAATCGTCCACCAGCACGGCCAGCTGCGGCCGCAGCACGGTGACTTCGTCCACGCGGCTTTGCGGCTGGGACAGGACCACCAACAGCAGCGCCAGCGCCCCGAACCGAAGCCCGCCCAGTGCGTGGCGGCGGTCCATCCGTTTGAGCCCGGCGCGGCCGCTCCACAGGATACACCCACCCAGAACGGTTCCCAGCAGAAGCACCAACACCCACGAATACACCGGCGAAAACGTCATCGCGATCATGTCGCCACCCCCTCAGAAACCGCGGCTTTGCCCTGTCCGAACCGCCTTTTCGCCAGCCGCCCCGTCTGGATCGCCCCCTCCTCACCCTGACCGCGGTGGCGCGCCAGCAGATTAGAATACACACACTCCACCCCAAACAAGACCGCAGCCAAAACCAGCAAAAGCGGCCACAGCGGCGCCACCCCGCGGCTGCGTTCCAGCCAGCTCCGCAACTCCTCCAATCCCGTCAGGGCCGTGTGCGGCAGCCGCTTTTCCAACGCCTCCGGCGACTCGCTGTTGAGGTCTCCTTCCGCCCCGTCCACGTTGACGGCAAACCGCGCCACTACCCCGTCCTTGGGAGAGTTCACCTCGTACAAACCGGCCAGGGGCGCCTCATCCAGCAGCGGTTGCCCCACCGGCGCCACCACCGTTTCACCCGAAGGCAGCCGGACATTAAGCGCCTGGTCCTTGGCTATCCCCCCGGGCACCGGCACCGGATCGCCCACTGAAAACGCCTTGCCCCCAGCGGAACGCGCGCTCGAGAGCCGTCCGATCTCTTGGACCACCGGCAAAAACGCAGGTGAAACGGGGAACCCTCCCCACGCCAGATCAGCCGTCGCGTTGACAACGATCACTTTGCCCGCGCCACGCTCTCCGTACATGAGGAAGGGGATACCCTGTCCCATGGCCACCAGCGCGCGGGCGTTTGGGCGAGGCTTCCACGCCAGCACGCGCTTTTGAGGGAGCGCTGGAAACGGAGTGCTAGCGTCCCACGAATTAAAGAGGGGATGCTGCGGCTCGAGCAGCAGCGAAGGCAGCCGCTCGGCGGGCAAATCCCGGCGTTCCCCAGCCACCGCCGGCATCCACTCCACCTTTTCCCAGGCAGCGTTTTGAAAGGCCTCCCCCGGAAAGACCGCCACACAACCGCCCCCCTCCAGATAGCGGTCCAGCCGGACTGCCGCCCGGTCGGAAAGCGAAGGCACCCCGAGCACAAACACGGCGGAGAAAGCGTCCAGGTTCAGCTCGTCCAGCTCCCCGGGCTTGATCGTCTTTACGGGCGCCGGAGAGGTGCCTGCGAGAAAGGCTTTGCGCAGAAAAAAGCCCGGCTTAGCGCGCTCGGGTGCGTCGCCGGCCTCCACCACCAGAATCCGGGGCGGCTGGGTGAGGTTCACCACCGCGTAGCGCTTGTCGTCGGGAGCGAGCCGGTCGCCGCTGAGTGCGCCGGCCAGCGGGAGCCACTTCCCCGAAATGGAAGAGGGAATCTGGAATTCAAAAGGCACCTCCAGACGGGTTCCAGCGGCCACATCCACCGCGCGTTGCACCAGGCGTTCCCCGCCGGTCTTGAGCTCAAAGAGTTCCTGCACGGGGACCGCCGAAAAATTTGCAACCGAGGCCATCCCCCGCATCGTGCCGCCGGCGGAAGCGTACGGGGAATCAAACTGCATCCCCAGCAGTGAGGCGTTTGGAGATACCGTGTTGTCGGTCCGCACGACGATCAGCTTCACCCCGGAAGCGGCCCAATCCGCATCGAGTACCCCCTTGGCGTCAAACATCCAGCCCTGCGCCTGCGGATCGGTGAGCACGACGATCTGGCGCTCGCCACCCGCGTTTCTGGAAAGCGTCTTGCGCGCCTCAAGCAACACCGGACCAAAATCCGAACGCCCCTCGGTGAGCACGATGCTGGAAAGCGCCTTACGGGCGGCCGTGTGGTCTACGGTGAGCTCCGGGAGCACGGGTTTGGCGCGGTCCGTGGCGCCGAGGACCGCAACCGAGTCGCCCGGGCGCAGGTCGTCGATGACCGCGCTTGCCTGCTCGAGGGCGGTTTGCAGCCGCGTGGCGCCGTTGACTTCGTACCCCATCGAAAAGGACTGATCCACCACCAGCACCACCGCCCTGGCCACCTGCCCGCCGAAAAGCTGCGCCGACAACTGGGAGGCGACCGGACGCGCCGCAGCCAATGCCACCAGGGCCACAATCCCGCTCCGCAGCAGCAACAGGAGCAAGTGCTCCACCTTCGCGCTGCGGTTCGTGCGGGCGGCCACCACCTTCAAGAACCGCAGCGTGCTGAAGGGAACCTCCACCACTCGCCGCTTCTGCCACAAATGAATGAGGAGCGGTACAGCCAGCGCAGACAGCGCCCAGAGCATGGGGGAAGCAAGAAAAGTCACGGCTTCGTCTTTCCTTCCAAGGCGTTCGCGCGGGCGGCACCAGATGCCTGCGGCTCCCAGTCTTTCACAGCGCCATCCTCCTGCGGTCTTGTAAATACTGCTGAATGAAATCGTCGAACCCTTCGGCAGTGGAGACCAGCCGGTAGTCCACATTCATGACTCCGCAGCGCTCCTTGATCCCGTCGATGAAACGCTGCAACTCCTCCTTGTAAGCCTTACGCGCATGGGCAGGGTCTACTTCCACCCGCTCCCCTGTCTCCATATCGACAAACTCGGAAACCGTTTCCAGCGAAAGCTCCAGTTCCACCGGATCCAAAACCTGCAGGAGCACCACGTCGTTCATGCGCTTTCGAAAATGGGCGATCGCGCTGAAGATCGCCTCCGGACTGTCAAAGCAGTCACTCATGAGCACGATGAGCCCCCTGCGGGACAACTGCCCCGCCAGCGCATGGAGTGCGTGTCCCGTATCGGTGACATTGCGAGGCGAATTGGCAGCAAGCCGCTCCACCACCAACCGCAGGTGCCGTGCCCCGCCGCGACACGGCAAGCGGTCCCGGATCTCGCTGTCGTAGAGCGTCAGACTCACCGAGTCCTGCTGCCGCGTCACCAGATAGGCGAGCGCCGCCGCGAGACGTCCGCAATACTCGTACTTGGTCGGCCGGCCGTGTCCCCCGCTGAACCCCATCGAGGCCGAGGCGTCCAAAAGAATATGCACCCGGAGGCTCGTCTCCTCTTCAAACTGGCGGATGAAATACTTCTCGGTCCGACCAAACACCTTCCAGTCCAGGTGGCGCAGGTTGTCGCCCTTGACGTATTCGCGCCGGTCGGCGAATTCGACACTCTGACCCTTGAGCTTGCTCTTGTGCCCGCCCGACTGCGCCCCCTCGGCGACATAACGTGAACGAATCGCAAGACTCTCGAGCTTGCGCAGCGCCTCCGGGGTTAGGAAGTCTGAGATGGAGGCCATGGCAGAATTAGAGGGGAACGGCCAGTAACCCGTCCGGGTTTCCGAGAAGGACCCCGCCACGCTGGATCCACACCACCCAGTAGTCCCCGAAGTGCTCCCCCACCTGATAGGCTCCGCTCAAGCGCTGCGCCTGGGGCACCGCCGGCCGGTTGTCTTTGACCTTGATCGAGACCAACGCCGCCTCGCCCCCCTTGGAGCCCCCTTCACCCGAACTCAGACTCAACAGTTCAAGCACCACACCCGCGGGCAGCCGCGGAGGGGGCATCTTGCCCGGCGCGGCCAACGGCGCCAGCTCCGGATAGCGGGCTGGCCCGAGCTGGTAACGTTGGCCAACAAGCTGGGGTGAAAGTGCCGGCGCGGCCGCTCGGTACGCCCATGCCTCGCCCCACGGATCTTTGCGCAGCGCCTCGGGAGCGGTAGGGAGCAGCTCGTCGAGACGCTCGGGGAAACGCGCCCGCTTTCGGTAAACCCCACGCAGCAACTTGTCCCATTCGCGCACTTGCGCCCGCGCCTCCCAACACAGGGCCACCATCTTGAGCGCCGCAGCCGTCCCCTTGGGTGACTCTACCCCGCTGAAGCGCTTCAGGCTCGGCACCCACTGCTGCGGGTCCTCTCCCGCCCGCGCCTTGGCCAGAAGCCCCTCCAACTCCAGCGCGGGAAGCGCCTCGGCAGGCACCCCGAGCCGGTTGAACTCCACCTTCCCGGCCGCATTGAACGCCTCAAAATAAGGCGGCGCGACCGCCCGCGCCGGCCCAGCCAGCGCCGCAAAAAGCCCTAGCAAAACCGCCGCGCCAAAACTGCACTTGCCCGTGCCCAAGGATTCCATCGGGTGGTTAGTGCGTCACCGCGTAGTAGAGCACGTTGAGTCCGAGGGCTGTGGAATCCTGCGGTTCGTAGCCCAGGGCGTAGGGCGCGTCAGCCTTCTCCCAGCCCGCACTCCAGTCGTTGGGAGTGTAGATGATCGCGAGCGCTCCGTTTACCTCCACGCCGTAGAGTTCGGGCGGTTGCTGCAGCTGGTTGCCGCGCGCCGCAGCCAGGGCCGGACGCGCCTTAACCGAACTCACATTGCGCGGCTGCCGAAACAACTCGTGTCCCTGGGGAATTTGGATGAGCGACTTGTTGGGCAGCAGTTGCGCCAACTCCTGCCGGAAGGACTTGTCAAAGGTGACACGCCCCTCCCCCGCCTCCACGAAAAGCACCCCCCCCTTGGCAAGGTACTGGCGCAGGCTCGTCCGCTCGTCCGGGGCTAGGACGAAGTCCGTCGTCCCAGTCAGGTACAGGAAGGGCATCTCAAAGATCAGCGGGTCCTTTAGGGACACGTCACGCACGTCGAAGCTGACCTTGGTGCCGGTTTCCACGTTGAGTTGGTTGAGCAGCATGGGAAAAGCTGCCGACCGGGTCTTCCACGCCCCGCTGTGCATGACCTGCCCAACCCGGAAACGCCCCACTGTTTTCTTGTCTTTGTCGGCCAGTTCCACGCTGTTTCCAACAGAACGGCCCGCCTCCCGCAGCGCGGTGGTGTAGGCGACGATGTTCGCCCCCAGCCTGCGCGCGTCCGCGTCGGCATAACCCCAGCTCTCATGCGCGTTGGCCTCCCAGCCGAGGGCAAAATCCCAGCGCGAAATGAGAATCGCTGTCCGGTTGTCGACATCCACCCCCTCTAGAAAGGGATGCGGATCTACCACGACACCGTCCTTCACCATGCGCTCCCGGTAGGAGACTTTGTCGATGGTGTGGAAACTGCGGAACACAGGGTGGTCCATCCTCAGTCGGTAGAGCTGGCGCTCAGGCAGGATCAGGCGCGCAGCGCGGAGTGCAGACTGGTAGGCGTCCGGATTGCCCACCAACGAATTAAAGATAATGGTGCCGCCGCCCAGGATGTATTCCCGCAGGCGTGCGACTTCCTCCGGGGTTAGGTCAAACGCCTTGTAGCCGGAGCGGTAGAGCACCGGGTTGTCCGCCGCCTTGGTGCTGACCTCGCCAAAGGTCTTCACGTTGCTGGAGAAGTTGACGTTGAGCTCGCCGCTGAGGCTTTCGAGGAGGCCCTTGAGATCGTTGGGGGTGCGCGCCCAGTCCTCCTGGTCCGCGCTCCGAATCTTGGTGAGCATGACAGGAGGCTGGGGAGGATTCTTTTTTTCCTGCCGCTTCTGGGAGGTGGCGGGGGGGCCGGGCAAGGGGGTACTGGCCTCGGAGGAGGAGACTTGGGCGGGCGGCGGCTTGGGCAGATCGAAGGGGGGCGGTTCTGGGGGCTTGGGCAAAGCTAGACTCGCGTGCCGGAAAACCAGACAGGCCGCAGCCCCATACAGGGTGCTTTTGGTGTAAAAGGGACGTACCATAGTTCTTGGGGAGAGACCGAGCGCGGGTCACCGCCACCCAGGCGCCCGCAGCGCCAATCCTCTGTACCATATTGCCAAGAAGAAGATGGGAAGTCACGCCCGACCTTCTGAGCCAAACGCTTACCCCCCCCGTTTCGTCTCTCTGGGGTGTTCACGGTTAATTCCACCCAGGTTCGGCAAGGGAAGCGCTCAGGCTCTCCCAACCAAAACCCGTAAACAACCTATCCGCAGAGGTGACAGATTGAACCGATGAGACAAAACCACAAAAAACATCTGTACCCATCTGCGTAGCCTGCGGAGCAGCACCCGTTCCACGAGGTGCAATCGAAAATCATCCCGCCCTAAACACGCCTTACGCAGTCTCGGCGGCGGTCTCCTCACTGTGGAGCTTCGGGCTCTTGCCAAAGGCCTCGGCGACGCTGGGCACCTGTTCCGCATTCGACTCGCCCGTGAGGTCCACGCCGGCACGACTCTCGTCGCGTCTGGTGAACTTCACTCCGACCAAGCGGGAAACCCCGTGCTCTTCCATGGTCACCCCGTACAAGGCGTCCGCACGGGCGATGGTCTTTTTGTTGTGCGAAATGACCACAAACTGGCTCTGTCCGACAAAGCGGTCGAGAATCCGGATGAAACGGTTGATGTTGGATTCGTCCAGAGGGGCGTCCATTTCGTCGAGCACGCAAAAAGGGCTCGGCTTGACCATGTAGATGGAAAAGAGGAGGGAGACGGCCGTCATTGTCTTCTCCCCGCCCGAGAGCAGGGTGATGCTTTGGAGCTGTTTGCCCGGCGGCTTGGCGATGATTTCAATGCCGCTTTCAAGCGGATCGTTTTCATCGGTCAGCACCAGATTCGCCCTGCCGCCGCCGAAGAGTTCAGTGAACATCTCTTGGAAGTTGAGCCTCACCTTCTCGAAGGTCTCTGAAAAAAGCTGCCGCGTCGTGTTGTTGATTTTGGCGATGACCTGCAACAACTCCTCCTTGGAATTGATCAGGTCAGCGTGCTGCTGCTGCAGGAACCCATGGCGCTGTTCGAGCTCTTCGTACTCCTGGATCGCCTCCATGTTGACCGGGCCCATGGCGTCGATCCGCTGGTCTATCTCCCGCACCATCACATCCAGCCTCGCCCAGTCCAGTTCGTAAGCAGCCGTTTCTCTTTGTTCCTCGCTCTCCTCGTCCCCCTCGTGCGAAGGGACAGCCACCGCGTGGGGTTCTGTTTCCGATTGCGCAGCAGCCCCGGACCTGGGTCGCTTGATCGCATCGCGGTAGGCCACCTTGAGGGCATACAAATCCTTGGAAAACTCCGAGAGCTCGATCTGGTAACGCTTTCTAATGTGCTCTTCGATCGCACCAAGGCGCATCTCGACCTGGCTGAGCTGCACCTCGATGCGCGAACGCTTGTCCACCAGTGCGGTCAACTGCGCCCGC
>CAMCIN010000016.1 GCA_945874745.1 Akkermansia muciniphila
CCGACGGCGTCGGACACTGCGTCCTCCAAGTCGAGAGCCGTTCATGGCTCCTGCCGGTTCCCGAATTGGCACTTCTCTCTTCCCAAAAGCTCTCACCCAGTGAAAGTAGCGAGGATCAGTAGGGCCTAATCCCTCCACCGACATATCCAATCAGCGCGATTCTATCACACTGCATGCCAGCAACCCTCTGTTGACGGGGACAAGATCCGGGAAATTGGCCAACACCTCACTCCACCCTACTTTTGGCGGGGAGACCATCACTGAGCGCAGCCCGTTAGCCCTCCCCTTGCGCGAGTGCGTAAATTATCCCTGTTTTCCACGGAGGCGGAAATGACAATCCCAAGACGCTCGCTGCGAATGCGGGCAAAAGCTTTCAGGGTAGCATCGTTCTAGGCATGGGATTCACCTTTGACGACACAACGCCAGACGGCGCGTCGAGCCCGATAAGCGAAATGGAGCGGCTCATTGGCAAGGATCCGCGCAACGCGGAACGGATTTTTCCGTACCTCGGGGGCGAAGAGGTGAACACCAGTCCCACGCACGCGCACCACCGCTATGTCATAAACTTCGCGGATTACCCGCTAGAACGCCGCGAGCTTGGAACCCGTTGGATTGGTGCCACTGAGGCCCGGCAAAAGGAGTGGTTGCGAGAGGGAATTGTCCCGCTGGATTATCCCGGCCCTGTGGCGAGCGACTGGCCGGATCTGCTGGAGATATTGCGAGCAAACGTGAAGCCGGAGAGAGATCGGTTGGGAGGCAACTCAGTCGCGGAAAAGCGAAGAAAGTTTTGGTGGCAATATGGGTCATCGGCGAAAGACCTTTACCGAGCCATCGCCCCGCTGGAGCGGGTGTTGGTCAGGTCACTTACAAGTAAACATCACGCCTCATTTAGTTTAGTATCGAACACACCTCTCAAGGTTCTCGATCAGACACTCATTGTCTTTGCCTCTGATTCAACCGCGTATCTTGCGCTGGTGGTTTCCCGCCCCCACGAAGCATGGTCTCTGTTTTTTGGAGGCACTCTGGAAGATCGACCGCGCTACAATGTTGCAGACTGTTTTGAGACGTTCCCGTTTCCTGTGAATTGGGAAGCCGATGAGGATCTGGAGCGTGTGGGGCGGGAGTATTACGAGTATCGGGCGGGGTTGATGGTGGAGCGCGGGGAGGGGCTGACAAAGACCTACAACCATTTTCATGATCCCGAGAAGAACGACCCCGGAACGGTGCGGCTGCGGGAACTACACGGGGCCATGGACGCGGCGGTGCTCCATGCGTACGGGTGGGGCGACTTGGTGGACGCGGGACAGACGGAGTGCGATTTCGTGCCCGATTATTACGAGGAACCTGCGGAGGGCGGCGACCCGGTGCCCAAGAGCGTGCGGTACCGCTGGAGCGACGCGACGCGCGACGAGGTGCTTGCCCGCCTGCTCGCCCTCAACGCCGAGCGTGCAGCAGCGGAAGGGCGCGGAGGGTCCCGATCGACCTCGAAGGCATGAGAAACTGTTTGGAAGCCGCAAAATGATGGCAAGCCCCCTCGGGTTGGGTATCATTTGATACCATGTGGCACATCAATGCACCTGCCGCCCTCAATAATGCATGTCCTATCCGTCTAATCGCCCTACCCACAAGGAACTTCGCAAGAAGTTGGCCCAGGCGATCCAAGCGCTGGATGCGGGGCAGTATGTCATCGTGGACCGTGAGCGTCATTTCCTTCCAGACATGGATTCTCTTGAAAGTCTGGATCAAGCGGAGCATTTCACCCAGATTCGGACCTTCCTACAGGAAATTCAAGAGGCAGGCGGTCCCGAGTGCTACGTCGGTAAACGACCACCCTATTTTTCCTATCACCCTGGTTACGAGAATGTGGAGTTATTTGCCTTCGTCTGGCAGAGCCCCAGCACCAGCAAAGATCTCTACCTGAAGTTTGGAATTTGCCTGAACGGAGACGCGCTTCCCCCGACCTATGTTTACCTCAATTGCCATGAAGACGAACCAAGTAAAAAAAATCGGTGACTGGCGGTTACCACCAAAGTGTATCGCTTGTGGCGCAGCGGGTTCCTATGTCCGCGGTCGGATTTCAACTGAGAAGGTTTGCCATGGCGAGACCTTCGTGGTGGAGCATGCCCACTGGAAGTGCAAGCAGTGCGGCATGGGCATTCTTGGGCCTGACGAGGCTACTGAAGCGGTGCGCGCTACGGTTTCGGCGTATCGTTCCAAACACGGCCTTTTGACGCCTGAGGATCTCAAAAACGCAAGAAGCGTGGCTGGGTGGAGTCAGTTGGATCTCGCGGAGCGGACATCCCTAGGGATTGCGACCATCAAACGGCTGGAAACCGGAACAACGGTTCAGACTGAGGCCAACGACCAGCTTCTGCGGCGCGTCCTGGGGATCGCAAACTCGCCCGAAATCGAATTTGTGGTCCGCAACAGGGAGTGCGTCCATTCGCCAATCCCCGACTGCAAAACCGATCCGCACACTGTCTTCCATCCTCCGGAGGAGAGGACGCCGGACTGGACGTGTTTGGAGGAAACCCTCGCCTGTTGAACGATGTTAAGTGTCCTCCAACTCACCCGGCATTATTTTTCAGAGGTTTGGGTCCAGGCGAACCCGGCGCTGAAGACCCGCGCTCCCACCGAAGACTACGACATCGCCATCCACTCTTCGAAAGAAACATTGGACGCGCAGGGGCATTGGCACCTTGCGGTCACCGTGGTGCTCAGTGAATCCAAAAAGGAGGCGCCGCCACGGTACACCGCGAAGCTGACGGTCCATGGAGACTTCACGCTCCACGCGGATGTCCCGGAGGATAAGCGTTCTAGAATTGTACGCGCCAATGGCGGGGCGCTGCTCCTGTCCGCGGCGCGGGAGATGTTGATCGCCGTCACGGCACGCAGCGAACACGGACCGCTGGAGCTGGCGGTCTTTGATCCACGGGTTTTTCTCGAAGAACGCCCCGAGCCCAGTCAACCACCCGCTGCGTAGTCCTAGAAGCCTCCACCCCAATGAGCACATCCACCCAAGTCCGTGCGAAAATGATTGAGGCCATTGAATTGGACCTCGTGGGCCCGCGAAACGACCATCCGTTTGCGCATGAGCTCCTCTCGCATTCTCCGCGACGTTGGTATCTGACGGGCCATTTGGTTCCCGCCTCGGCTCCGGTAGCGCATCGGAAATCCGGCGACGACGAACTGGACGCACCCGAACCCGGAGCACGCGATGCGGGCGAGGACGAGGAAGGCGCCGAGCCGGCTGCACAGACGAGCTTTCTCCCGGCATCCATCGGGATCACGACGCTGGTCGGCCCGGAGACGGAACGGATTGTCATCCATGCGCGGTGGGGTGATTACCGCTGGGAAGCGCCGGATGACGCCGAGGAGCCCTCGGAGGAGGCGGTGGTCGAGGCATTCAACAAGGAACTCACAAGCGCGCTTCCGGAGCCTGGCAAAGAGGAGGTGCAGATTCAGACGCCACTGTCCCAGCGCCCCAAGCGCAGCGGTTACCGCCGGGAATGTCGCGAAGAAACGCTGACGTTGGACGTTCCCGCGACCGAACACCGCTTGGAGCATCTGCTGCCCAATTCGCGGGGCGTTTTTCTGTCCGTCGTGGTGAATCCGGTAAAAGCATTTGTGGGATCCACGCTCGCGGCTGGCTCGCGGTCCGTATCGGTTTTTTTGGTAAACAAACGCGACACCGATGGCCGGCAGACTTATCAAAGCGTGATTTACCAGGCGGAAATCGAATTGCGCACCGAGACTTCCTTTGTAGGACGGCCCGATCTGCGCGGCTTGTCCTCCGGGGTTGATCTGGATGGGGACGAGGCGATCGCCGCCCTGCATTACCGCGATGTCCTCGAATACGCAGTGGGGCACGGAGTCGCCACGAAGGCTTTCTGCGAAGAGGGCGTCTGTCAGACCGTTCGCACCTGTTGGATTCCCTCGGCCGAGGTGGAGCGGGTGGATCATGCCTCCGGAGATGGGTTGGAGTTAAGGATGGAGATCCTTGGCAACCTGGGTTCGGCGGCGGAAGCAGCGAAAAGCCTTAGTTCGATCGCGGACGCCTACAAATTGTGGATTGATGCGCAGCAGAAAATTGCGGAGGGCATCGAGGGTTCGGATCAACAGACGGCATTGGACATGGTGCGATCCGCGAGGCTTGCGCATGACCGGATTGGCGAGGGAATCGCCCTTTTGAGTGAGGCGAATGTGTTTGAGGCCTTCTTAATCGCAAATCGCGCGATGGCATCCGCCGCCAAAAAACGGCGCCCCAACGACGAACCCAAATGGCGACCGTTCCAGCTGGCCTTTCTGCTGATGAACCTGCGGGGGATGGCAAAGCCGGAACACGGAGAGCGGGAGATCGTCGATCTTCTCTTCTTCCCGACCGGCGGTGGAAAAACAGAGGCCTACTTTGGACTCGCCGCCTACACGCTGGCGTTGCGCCGTCTCCAGAACCCCGGGATCCGGGGCTGTGGCGTATCCGTGCTGATGCGCTACACGCTGCGGTTGCTGACGCTGGACCAGCTTGGGCGCGCGGCTGCACTGATTTGTGCGCTGGAGCTGGAGCGGAGGAAAAATCAGGCGCTCGGTGAGTGGCCTTTCGAGATCGGACTTTGGGTGGGTTCTGCGGCAACCCCCAACAGAATGGGGTACGCCGGGGACAAGTCTCCCGGAGCCAGAAACACGGCCTACTCGCGGACGGTGGCGTTCCGAAATAATCCCGGAAGGAATGCGTCTCCCATTCCCCTGGAAGAATGCCCGTGGTGTTCTCAAAAACTCACTCCTGCCAGCTTTCAATTTGTTCCCAACGAGCAGCTGCCACTGGATCTGCGCCTGACCTGCACCAATCCAGACTGCGAGTTTTCATCCGCCCAGGACAGTCAACTTCCCGTGGTGGCTGTGGATGATCCACTGTACCGGCGGCTGCCATGCTTCGTCATAGCCACTGTGGACAAGTTCGCCGCCCTTCCGTGGGTGGGCGAGACAGGTTCGCTCTTCGGGAAGGTGCAGCGTCACGACACGAACGGTTTTTACGGTCCGATGCACAGCGGGATAGGGGTGCCGATTCCGGGCGGGGCCTTGCCTCCGCCCGACCTGATCATTCAGGACGAATTGCATCTGATCTCGGGTCCGCTTGGGACGATTGCGGGAATCTATGAGACGGCGATCGAGGCGCTCTGTCTGCGAAAAGCAGGTGGCAGGATGATTCGGCCCAAGATTGTGGCGTCCACCGCGACGGTGCGGCGGGCCAACCGCCAGATTCGGGCTTTGTTTGGACGCGCTGAAACCGCGGTGTTTCCGTCCCCCGGCATCGACCGGACAGACTCCTTTTTTGCGCAAACGATCCCTGTTTCGGAGGCGAACCCGGGAAGGTGCTACCTGGGACTGGCAGCCCAAGGACGCAGCATGAAAGTCATCTTTCTGAGGGCTGCCTTGGCATTGCTTTCGGCGGGCAAGCGGTTGTTTGAGGCGCATGGGGGCATGGCCAACGACAAAAATCCTGCAGATCCCTACATGACCATGCTGGGGTATTTCAACAGCTTGAGGGATTTGGGAGGCACCCGGCGGATCATCGAAGATGAAGTCCACCTGCAGCTTCAACTCCGCTGGCAACGCAGGCGTCTGGACCCGGAGGACACGCTTTTCGCAAGCCGCTTCATCAAGCGCGAGTTGACGGAACTGACATCCCGCGTCCCCACGGATCAAGTCGCGGCTGCGAAACAGAAGCTGTCGGCCTCGTTTATCGAATCCAACAAACCGCAAATCGTCGATGTGGCCCTTGCGACAAACATGATTTCCGTGGGTTTGGATATCGTTCGGTTGGGATTGATGGTCGTGTTCGGGCAGCCCAAGACGAGCTCCGAATATATTCAGGCAACGAGCCGCGTGGGCCGTGACAAAAACAAGCCCGGGCTGGTGTTGACCTTGATGAACATGCACCGCCCGAGGGACCGTTCCCACTACGAGCGGTTCGGGATTTACCATCAGACGTTTTATCGCTCGGTGGAGGCGAGCAGTGTCACGCCGTTTGCTCCGCGGGCGTTGGATCGTGGACTTGCGGCGGCGGTGGTGGGACTGGTGCGCCACGGAATTACCCAGATGGAGTCAGGAAGGGGTGCAGAAGAGGTGGGCAGCCATCTGGTTCAGATTCGTGAGTTGCTCGAGGTGTTTCGACAGCGCGTCTTACGGCACGATACAGAAAAGCCTGCGGCCGATTTGGAGGCGCTCGCCAATCTTGTGTTTGAGAGGGCTGAAAAACTTCTTTCGCAGTGGAATGAGATCGCGACGGATAAAAAGTCGGGTGGAATGGGACTCAAATATCAGGCGTTGGAAAAGCCAGCGGAGGGAGCACCGCTGCTGCACAATTTCCTCGATCCGAAGCTTGCGTCCCTCACCGCGCGGGAACGTGCGTTCTGCGCCAACCGTTCGATGCGAGACGTTGAACCGTCGGTGAATATTCATCTGGAGGGCGGTACCGTGGACACAAACTCGAGTGCGCACTAATGGACAATCAATTACGCAGCAGTCAGCTGATTACGACATACGGACCAGGCGCGATGGTGGAACTGACCGACAGTTCGATCATCGTTGGGGGGCTCGAGGACTGGAAATACCCAAAAGACCAAGCCTGCTCGGTTTCCGAGCCACGACTGGCCGCGAAGGTCACCAAAGTGCTCAGGCCGCACAGTCCGCGGAAGAACGCCATCTTGCTTAAATCGCCGCCGCCGCCAGCAGACGAGCACAAGGGGCAAGACGCTTCGTTTGTCAAAGGATGGAAGTTCCCTCTTTGGTTTATCTCTCAGGAGGTGCAGGTGACGCCCGAGAAGTATCGCAGGCGCAGACTGGTACACCGGGACGCTCTCCACAATGGGAAGTTTGAGAAGAAGTCCGTGGTCAGCGTCCGGTTTGTGCGGGCGTGCCGACGGGGACATTGCGGAGATATTCAGTGGCATTCATTTGCCCATGGAGATTTAGGCTCGTGCCCAGGCGAGCTCTGGGTAGAGGAACGCGGTACCAGCGGGGATTTGTCCGACGTGTGGATCGTGTGTGGCATCTGCCAAGCGGATCGGTGTATGCGCGAAGCTGCCCAGCGGGAAGGCGAGCCACTCAAACGCTGCAATGGATCGCGTCCCTGGTTGAACGATTTGGACCCCAAGGGATGCAATGAGGTGAACCGTCTGTTGGTGCGGAATGCCAGTAACTCCTCGTTCCCCCGCGTGATGTCGGTGATTTCGATTCCCGATCAGGCAGCGTGGCTGACGGGCCGGGTGATGGAACACTGGGAATCCGGAAATTTGCAGGCGGTGACAGTGAAGGAAGTGCTCCCACTCCTTTTGGGACAGCCCGCTCTGAAACACGCATTCGAGGGATTTGAAGAGGAGGAGATTTTCCGGACGATTGAAGCGGTCCGCGGGGGCGCACAAGTCTCTGGTTCCGAGAGGCCCATCAAAGAGGTCGAGTTTGAAGCGCTTTCCCGGGCGGACTCGGAGTCCTCTGGAGACGATCCCGGTGGCGACTTCTTTGTGCGTGAACTCACACGGACCACTTGGCGTTCGCCGGACCTCGACTGTATCAAGAAAATCGTCCTCGTGCACCGGCTCCGCGAGGTCACAGCGCTCATCGGCTTCACTCGGTTTGAGCCCCTCGGTACGGATATTGCAGGGGACGTTTTGAAACTGGACGTGAAGACAGCACCCCTGACGGCGGCGCACGAACCCGATTGGGTGCCCTGCGTGGAAAACAGAGGCGAAGGTTTGTTCATCCAGTTCGACCCGGAAGTTTTGGAGGCATGGATGAATCGGGAAGAGGTTCTGCAGCGCCAGCAAGCGCTTCAAGAGGGCTTCAAGAAAAGGCAAGAGGATCATCCGAACCCCGAGGCGGTCTTCCCGGGGATCGCGTTTTACCTACTCCACTCCATCTCGCACCTGCTCATCCAGACCATCGCACTCGAATGTGGATACCCAGCCTCCTCATTGCGTGAGAGAATCTACGTTCCGGCCCCAGATGGTTCGGCGATGAAGGGGAGTTACGGGATTTTGATATTCACGGGCTCCACGGATTCCCACGGGACCTTGGGAGGGCTGGTGGAATCAGCGAGGGATATCCGGAAACACCTGAAACGGGCGTTTGCGGCTTCCAAGTTGTGTTCGAACGACCCGATCTGCTCGTCTCACGATCCCGGCAACCATTCGCAGAACCATCTGTCGGGGGCTGCCTGTCACGCCTGCATGTTTCTTTCGGAGACGTCGTGTGAGCAGTTCAACCAATATCTGGACAGGGCGTTGGTCGTACCAACCATTGACGCGCTCGGCTGCGAACTCTTTGGTGAGTCCGTATGACGAGTTCCCCGGTTGATATCCTGCTCGGTCTGCATGCCCGCGCGAATGGGGAGCTTGGAAGAGCCCTTTCGGAAGGCACCTTGCGGTTTGGATATTCAACAATATCCCTGCGGCCGCTGGTTGGAATGCAGGCAGCGGATGTTGGGGCGGCATTTTCGCAACTGGAAAAGCAGGGGCACAGCCTGGCTTCGATAGCGCTTTTGTGCAGCGCCCTTGGTCTTGCTCAGGCGGAGAGGGATGCGGCGATTCACGGCACGCAACTGGCGATCAGCGGACCGGATGTGCCCGGGATTCCTGTTTTCAACACCCAGGCAACGGTGGCATCCCTTTTTTCTCAAGCCGAGCAGGAGGTGCTGATGACGAGCTACGTGTTCCACTCCGCCGGCGAAATCCTGCGTCCGCTGGCTCAAAAGCACGATGAGAATCCAAATTTTCGAGTCCGGATACTTCTGGATCTGACCCACAAACGCGGCCCGAAAAAACTGCCCTTTGCGGCGGTCGCACCGGATTTCATAGAGCAGTTCAAGAAACACCAGTGGCCGGGCGAACGACTCCCCGAAATCTGGGATTATCGGGAGGGTTTTGAGCGCAATGACGCGGGTGTGCTACACTCAAAGGTGATTCTTGTAGACCGCAAGACGGCCTACGTCACGTCGGCCAACTTCACCGAGGCGGCACAAGACCGAAATATTGAGGCAGGGGTATTGGTTCAAAATGCCCACTTTGCGGGGAGGCTGCAGGGATATTTTGAATCGTTGATCGAGAAGAACTTCCTGAAGCGCGTCATTTGAATACTTGATGAGGCGGCCATTGCCTATTGCGAGTTAAGGCTCTTTGCCCTGCAATCCATCCGAATCCGCTGAGCTGGAACAGAAAGCAACTCCCTTCGTGGCTTCTCTAGAAAAGTCAGGCCGAAGACTGTGTCCGCTCATTTCAGGAGGCGTTTCGAGTCCGGCGTAATCCGGAGGGTGCAAGTCAACGCTGGCGATGGGGATGATGGTGGCGTGCTCCGTTGTGGACGCAGCCGTGAAAACAGTCTCGGCGTGAACGCCTCTGGATTCGCATTCCGCTGCCGTTTGGGACGGGAAACAAATTGTTCCGCGGTCGGACCTCGGTATGTGCCAAAACGCAGGCCTCTATTTGTACGGTTGGGTCTTGCCCAGTCAGGGCATGGGCATCCTCCCGGTAGCATGCAGGCACCCAGCTCCGCCGGGGTTTGGACGCCCACGGATCGCAATGCCTCTTTGGGCTGTGTGGTGAGGAGCGCGGTCAGGAGCGGGGGGCAGCCGCTGCCTCGGCGGAGCCTGCCGGCGAGGGCGGTCTTTGATCCAGTCCGCCGGAAACGTAAAACGGGCAGGGGGGAGGTTTCGGTGCTTGCGGCTGCCGCTCCTTCCACTCTCTGATGGCACTCGGTTTTACCCAAACACGCATGCGCATCCCCCTTGCCCTTGCCCTCCTCCTCAGCGGACTGGCCGCAGCCGCCGCGCAGGAAACCCGTGACCTGATCCTCGTCGCTGGCCAGTCCAATGCCGTCGGCTTCGACGCCCGCGCCGAGGAACTTCCGTCCGATGCCCGGGACGAACAGACCCTTTTCTGGTGGCGCGTTGGAGACCCGCCTCCCGATGAGTTCGACGGCACCAGCGCCCGCCAGTGGACCCACCTGCAGTTTCAACCCCGGACTCCGCCCAAAACCGGCCCAGACGGCCAGCGGCCACCCCGCCAGTACGGCAACTTCAGCGCCGGGTCCAAGGGCGGTTTCGGCCCCGAAATCGGTCTGGTGCGGGCGCTCATCCAAAAGGAAAACCGCCCCCTCGCGGTGATCAAAACGGCCTTCAGCGGGACGTCTGTCGCAGGCGACTGGAACGTGGAGCTCCCGGGCACGGCCGACTCCTGCTACCGCGCCATGCTTGAGGAAAGTCTCGCCGCGCTGGCCGCCGCAAAGACCCGGGGCGTCCTCCTCCGGCCGCGCGCCTTCGTCTGGGTGCAGGGGGAAAGCGACGCCAACCCAAAGGATGCCCCCGCGTACGAGGCGAACCTCACCAAGATGCTCCTCCGCCTCCGGACCGACCTAGCCGCGCCGGACATGGTGCTCCTTCTGGGCGTCAACACCCGGTTCGGAAACGGAAAAAACCCCTTTATGCCCGGGATCGTCGAAGCCCAGAAAAAAGTCGCAGCCTCACTTCCGCCCGCCCACTACGTGGACACCACCGGCGCCGAAACCCTCCCGCCGTCACACACCCATTTCACCGCCGCCGGCACCCTCGAAATCGGCCGCCGGTACGCGGAGGCACTCCTGGAAAGGCGCCCGTGAAAATCCACCCCGCCTTCTGCCTCTTGCCCCTCCTTCCGCTTGTCACCAATGCATGGCGCACCGCGAAAATCCGCTTCAAGGGGGACACCGTGGACATGGCCGTGGACACCGTCTGGGTTCGGCAGCTCAAAAGGCCGAACTTCGACGCCATCAAGCGCAAGCTCCTTTGGATGCAGAACGGCGGCGAACAGGGCATCGAGATCGACGACGTCGTTGTCAGCCCCACCCCCTGACCCGGTCGCGGTGCGCACTCCTTGAGTTGCCTCCGGGAGTGCGGGCGGCGAGCCCGCGTGCAATACCTTGGCGCAAGCGGGTTGCTACGGCGAAACGGGGGTTTCCGCCGCCTCGGGAAGCTGCATCTCCACACACAAGCCGTGGGGCTTGAGGTTGCGGATGCTCACCGTCCCGCCACACGCCTCCACGCAGCGCTTTACGATTGCAAGCCCCAGCCCGACTCCGCCGGTTTCGCGGGTCCTTGCCGATTCCGTCCGGAAGAACGGGTCGCCCAACCGGTGCACGAACGCTTCCGGGACGCCGGGGCCTTCATCCGACACCGAAAGCACCACCGAGGAGCGCGACTCGCGGGCCTGCACCTTCAGCGGGCTTGCCGCCCCCGCGTGGCGGACGGCATTCCGCAGCACGTTGGCTACGGCCCGGAGCAGGTAGCGCCGGTCCGCCTGCACCCGCAGGGCTTCGGGCACCTGAATCTCCACTTGTGCCGTGGAAATGTTTTCCTGTGCTATGGCCTGTAAAACCAGCTCCCGGACCTTGACCGCCTCCAGATGAAGGTCGGTGTGCAGGCCGGCCTTGGTGAATTGCAGGATCTCCCCGAGCAGCTCCGTCATCTGGCCGACTTCCTCCCGGACGTCTTCGAGCAGGGGCGTCATGTTCGGCGTGGCGTTTTGGGCGACAATCTCTATGGCGAACTGCATGCGGGCTAGGGGAGAACCCAGTTCGTGGGCGATGTCGCCTAGAAAGCGCTTCTGGCCGGTGACAAATTCCTCCAAACGCTCCCCCAGATGGTTGAGGGAATTGGCCAGGCCACCGATTTCATCGCCCCTCTGAATGTTGACCCGGGTGTCGAACTGACCCTGAGCCATGCTGCGGGCTGCGTTGCGCATTTTTCGAAGGGGCAGCGTGATGCGCCGAACCAGAGGCACCCAGAAGAGGGCGGAACCCAGAAGCAGAGCCGCGGTGATCCACAAGGGGGTTGTGTCCAGAAGGAGTCCGCCCGCAAGGAGCGAAGAGGAAACCATCAGTAGCGTAGTCGGCCCGCGGCCGCGGGCAGGATCTGCCGGGAGCCGAACGCCCGCCCAGTACAGGCCGCCCTCGTGCAGGAGGAAACGAAAGTTGCTCAGGGCGGGGAGATCCCGGGGGGGAGGCTCCGCCTCAAAGCCGCCCGGATGTTCTGCTGCGCCGTCGTCCCGCAATGCAGGCCGGCCGCTTCGGGAATGCGGGCCGTCCTCTTGCTCCGGAGCTTGGGGGGGCCGCGGTGGGCGTGGGCCCCCAAACTCGCGGACTTTGGCAATGACGGCCGCAGAAGGCTGGGGGATGGAGCCGGCTAGGGGATCCCCGTCCCTGCGCACGAGGGCGAAGGAGGCGTGGTAGCGCTTTGAGACCGAGGCCATCAGTTCCGGCCAGCGCGTGCGGGGCAGTTGGCCGAGGCGTTCCCCCAATTCGGAGCCGATCGCCTCGAGCCGCTGGCCCCCGTCCCCGGCAATGAGCGCATTGAGAATGGGGGCGGATTGGGCGTGGAAGAGGGCCGCAACCACGCAGCCTGCCACCACTACGTTAAGGAAGAACCAGCCCAGAATCTGTAAGGAAAGGGGCAGGGACCAGTTCCTCTGGGGAATGGGGCCAACGTGTTCTCGAGCCGAATCAGATTCAGGAAGCATCGGGGGGGAGGAGGGAGTAGCCCAGGGTGCGGACGGTCCGGATGAAACGCGGATTCTTCGGGTCGTCCCCCAGTTTTTTGCGCAACGCAGAAATGTGGACGTCGATGGAACGGTCAAACACCTCGTAATTGCGCGCCCGGATTTCCTCGAGCAGCTGCTCGCGCGTTTTGACCCGGCCCACGGCGGTGGCCAGGCAAAGGAGCAGGTCGTACTCCACGGGAGTCAGCTGGAGGGGGTGTCCCCCAAGTGTCGCCAGACGGGACTCGGGTTGCATCCGCAGTGCCCCGACCCGGAGGTCCTTTTCCGGGCTGGGTGCGGTGTCCTCCTGTTCGGGCCTGCGCGCCCGCCGCGTCACGGCCCGCAACCGGGCCAGCATCTCGCGGCTGGAGCAGGTTTTCGGGAGGTAGTCGTCCGCGCCAAGCTCCAGACCGACGATCCGGTCGGCCTCCTCGCCTCGGGCGGTGAGCATCAGGACGGGCACGTCGCTTTTGTGGCGGATGCGCTTGAGCACCTCAAAGCCGTCCATTCCAGGGAGCATCAGGTCCAGAAGAACAGCGTGCCACTCGCGCTCCCCAACCTGGGCGAGTCCTTCGGGGCCGGTGTGTGCGGCCACCACCTCGTAGCCCATCGGATCTAGATAGCCACCGATCAGACGGCACAGCTTGCGGTCATCGTCGATGAGCAGAACGGCATGGCGGTCCGGATTTGCGGCGGGGCGGGATTGCATGAAAAAGAAAACTGATTAAGGTTTGGACCGTGATAAAGCATAACGGAGGCCACGCTCGTTGGAAGTTTTGTTGGGAACGGTTCTTGCGCCTTCCGGTGCAGACTCGGGACGGGCGTTCCACCTTGGTTTTCGCTCCGCTCTCCGCAGCGTCTTCCAGCCTGCTGGCTGGACCCGTTTGCCAGGGCGCTATTCGCGCCGGTTCCCTTTAACTGTCATGCGCCATCGGGAGAAGGTGCTCGCCCACGCAGAGCAGGAGCTTTTTTCCAAGGGTAACCTGCGCGCGGAGGAACTGCTGAAGCTTTACCAGAAGTTCATCAAGCTGGAGAACCACCGCATTCGTTTACGACACCAGAGCGGAGGGGGGGGGCGTGAGATTTGCAGCCAACGCGCCACGGTGGTCGACATCGTGCTCCGTCACTTGTTGGACGCGGCGAGGCGGCTGGAAGAGGCCCCCAAGAAGAGCCGGCTCAAACTCGCGCTCGTGGCCATCGGCGGCTTTGGGCGGGGGGAGCTGAATCCCTTCAGTGACGTCGACCTGATGTTTCTGCATGACCAGTCCGGCGACGAGGTGGCCGCGGCGGAACTCGCGGGCATCGTGGAGAAAATCCTCTACACTCTTTGGGATGTGGGCTTCAAGGTGGGGCACAGCACCCGCACAGTGGAGGAGGCCATTTCCCAGGCCAACGCGGACATGCTTTCCAAGACGGCCCTGATCGAGGCCCGTCTGGTAGCTGGCGATGAAACGCTTTTTGCAAAGTTCCAGCGCCAGTTCGTCAAGCAGTGCATCGACAGCCACGAGGACGAGTACATCGCCCAGCGCGTGGCCGACCAGACCGACCGCCACTCCAAATTCGGGCGGACGGTGTACATGCAGGAGCCCAACATCAAAAACGGGTGTGGCGGGCTGCGGGACTACCAGAATCTGCTCTGGATCAGCTTTGTGAAGGAGCGCGCGCGCTCCACCGCCCAAATGGTGGAAAAAAAACTCCTCAATGAAAGCGAGCGGCGCCAACTGGATCGGGCCTACGACTTTTTGCTCAAGATTCGGACCGATCTGCACTACCTCAACCAGCGGCCCACGGACGTGATTCTCATCAACCAGCAGTTGGCCATCGCCAACAATCTGGAGTACTCGCAAAAGAGCATCCTGCGCCGAACCGAGGCGCTCATGCGGGATTATTACCAGAACGCCCGGGTGATTTTTAACATCACCGAGCTGCTGTGTGAGCGCCTGTGCGTGACGGCCCCGCAGCCCGGTAAACGTTCGCAGTTGCTTAAGCTGCTCCGGCTGGCGCGCCCCCCAAAGCAGGAGCATTTTGACGGCTTCTACAGCCAGAACGGGCGTATCTACCCCGAAAACCGGGCCATTTTCAGCCAAGACCGGGCCCGCCTCATGCGGCTCTTTCACCACGAACAGAAGCGGGACGAGCGCATCAGCCCCGAGTTGCAGCAGTTGATCCGGCGCAGGCTTCATCTGGTGGACCGCACCTTTCAATACGCCAAGGCCAACCGCGAAACTTTCCTGAGCATCCTTTCGAAAAAAGGGGAAACCGGGGCGGTCCTCCGTTCGATGCACCAGGTGGATTTTCTCGGCCGCTACATTCCGGAGTTCGGGGAGCTCACCTGCCTGGTCCAGCACGAGTTTTTCCACCGTTACACCGCAGACGAGCACACCTTGGTCTGTATTGAAAAACTCGATGCGCTTCTGGCTACAGATGATCCAAAGCTGCAGGGCTATCGGAAACTCTGGCATCAGCTCGAGGACCCGGCGGTGCTCTACCTCGCCATCCTGCTGCACGATACCGGTAAGGCGGCCAACGTGCGCCACCATGCCGAGGCAAGCGCCCTGGCCGCACAGCGGGTCGCCGTACGCCTGCAGCTTACCCCAGCCCAGAGGCGGATGCTTATCTTCCTCGTCGACCACCATTCCACCCTTTCCAACACCGCCCAGCGCCGGAATCTGGAAGACCCCGCCACCATTGAGGAATTTGCCGGGCTGGTCTGCAGCCAGACCAATCTCGACGCACTCATGCTCCTGACCTTGGTCGACGGCCAGGGCGTTGGGGACGATGACGGCTGGTCCGACTGGAAGGAATCTCTCGTCTGGCAGACCTACCGCTCCGCCAAGCTTTACCTCGCAGACAACGTGGAGTTTTTCCGGCAGCGCCGGGTCGAACGAGAGGACTTGCGCGCTCAGGTGACCGCTTTGCTCAAGGGCGCCTTCTGGGAGGGGGAAATCGCCGCCCACTTTGCCGCGATGCCGGAGCGCTATTTCATGGCCTATACCGGGGACGCCATCGCCAAGCATCTCCGCCTGTTCCACCGGTTTTTGGAGCGGCGTGCAAAGGATGCGGAACTCGCACTCGCCCCGGCCATCGAGTGGGTGTCCCACCCCAACCGCGGCCACACCGAGTTCTGGTTCTGCGGTTGGGACCGGCGCGGTTTGCTGGCAAAACTCGCCGGCTCACTCTCCGCTGCCGGCTTCAATATCCTCAGTGCGGATGCTTTCACCCGGGTGGACAGCCTGGTTCTCGACATCTTCCGGGTGTGCACCCGAGACTTCGAGGCGGTCACGGATCCCGAGGCGCTGGCGCTTGCCGAAAAAGTGTTGCTGGAGGCCATGGAGAAGGATGAGTTTGATTTTACGCCGAAGCTGACCCGCTCTATCGGAAAGCGGGGGTTCCAACTGAGCGAGTCTCTGGACTTTCCCACCCGGATCGCCGTCGACAACCACACCCACCCCTCTTACACGCTCGTGGACGTGCTCACCCCAGACCGGCTGGGACTGCTCCACTCCTTGCTCAGCGCCTTCGCGGATGAAGGGCTGGAAATCGCCCTCTCCCGGGTCAACACGGAGAAGGGCGCGGCCATCGACAGCTTTTACATCACCGACGAACTGGGCAAGAAAGTGCGCGATTCCGAGCGACTCACCCAGTTGCAGCGTGCCCTCTGGAAGGCGGTGGAGCCGCCCAAGCCGCGCTAAGCCCTCCTCACCCGGCGCGCGCTCGCGCCCGCGGGTTAGCAGCAGCGGTTTGGCGTGCTGAAGCGCCGCTCTGCGCTGAGTAAGAAGGCATTTGCCCGGGGATTGGTGTTGCGCGGGCAGCTGCACTCCGCCTGCTGGATCGTCCGCTCCCTTTCGATTGCGGCCTCGCCTGAAAGCTCTTGGAGCAGCGTCGCTCCGATCGCCAACATTCCGGCCACCGGGACGCCAGGCTTGACCGCGTCGTGTGCGGCCAGCCAGACCGGGGCGTCTTCAGAGAGTGTGGGCGCCTTGCGGCGCTGGAGCAGTTGGAAGGCTTCGCGGAGCGTGAGCACCAGCAGGACCCCCACCAGAGTCAGAAAACCGCCCGTCACCACGGCGTCAGTGAGCATGTTGGTGTGGAGGCGCCGGTTGGCGGCGATCTTTTTGGCCAGGCCGGCCCGGGTGTCCGCCTCGGTTGCCAGGGCGGCCTCCTTCTGGAGCGGTTCTAGGTCGGCGTCCGCTTTGCGCGCCGCCGCCAGAAAGCCGATCCGAGGCTCGGGATGAGCTATTTTCTCGACTGCAGCCGTGACTGTGACGGTCAAAAGCCACAGCAAGGGGAGCAGGGTTGCCAGCGCAAAAACGGGCCGGCCCTTCGGCTGAGCGAGCTGTTTTTTGAGGATCACCAGCGTGCAGAGGCAAAGCGCGATGCTCGCCAGAAGTTGGTTGGCTATTCCAAAAATCGGCCATAGCGCTTTGGTGCCTCCCTCCGGATCCGCCACTCCATTGAGGAGGAAGAAGCCCCACGCAGCCACGATGAGCGTGCTGCAGGCCACGTTGGCGAACGGGTTGGAAGGGTCTTTGAGCGGCTTCCAGAGGTGCCCAAGGGCGTCCTGCAGAAGGTAGCGACCGACCCGGGTGCCGGCGTCGAGGGTTGTCAGGATAAAAAGCGCCTCAAACATCAGCGCGAAGTGGTACCACAACCCCAGCATCCGGTCCCCGAACACGCGGGCAAACAGCTGCGCCATCCCCACCGCCAGCGTGGCCGCGCCCCCGGTCCGCCCGAACAGGCTTTCCTCCTGCACGGATTCCGCCAGGTGCTGCATCTGTTCGACGCTGACGGAAAAAGGCCCGCCAAAGGCGTTGACCTTTGCCACCGTGGCGAGTGCGATGGCCGCCGCGTCAGGTCCCGCAGCCTTCACGTTGATCGCCAAATAGACCCCAGGCTCCAGAGTGCAGGCGGCCACGAGCGCCAGAATCGCAACCAGCGATTCCAGACACATGGCGCCATAGCCAACCGGCCGGATGTAGCGCTCGCGGGTGATGATTTTCGGGGTGATGCCGCTGGAGATGAGGGCGTGAAAGCCGCTGATCGCCCCGCAGGCGATGGTGATAAAGCAAAACGGAAACAGCGTGCCCGGAATCACGGGCCCTGAGCCGTCCACAAACTGGGTGAGCGCTGGCATTTTCAGGTCGGGCAGGATCAGAAACACGCCCAAGGCGAGCGCGAAGATGGTTCCCAGCTTGAGAAAGGTGCTCAGGTAATCGCGCGGGGCGAGCAGCAGCCAGACCGGGAGCACAGATGCCGTCAGGCCGTAGACGATGACGCTCCATGCTAGGAGGGGCGCTTTCAGGCGGAAAATCGCGGCCAGTTCCGGGCTGGAATGGATGAACTGTCCGCCCCACACCGAAGCGAGGAGCAGCACGGCGCCCATGAGCGAGGCTTCCAGCACGCGCCCCGGTCTTAGGAACCGCATGTAGCCGCCCATGAGCATCGCCGCCGGAATCGTGGCCGCCACGGTGAAGACCCCCCAGGGACTGTCCGCAAGGGCGTTGACGACCACCAGCGCAAGCACGGCCAGCAGGATCACCATGATCAAGAGCACTGCGACGGTGCCAACCACCCCCGCCGCCGTCCCTATTTCTTCCCGGACCATCTGCGCCAGCGACCTGCCGTCGCGCCTCACCGAGGAGGCGAGGATGACCATGTCCTGCACCGCCCCGCCGAGCACCACGCCCAAGAGAATCCAGAGCGTTCCCGGCAAGTAGCCAAACTGGGCGGCCAGCACGGGGCCCACCAGCGGCCCCGGGCCTGAAATGGCGGCAAAGTGGTGGCCGAAGACGACCCAGGGGTTGGTGCGCACAAAGTCGCGTCCGTCCTCGTGTCGCTCGCAGGGGGTGGCCCGCAGATCGTCGAGCGCCAGTGCGCGGGCTTCGATCCATTTGGCGTAAAACCGGTAGCCGATCAGATAGGTGCAGAGTGCCGCGGTGAGCAGGTAGACGGAGTTAACGGGCTCTCCCCTGCGGAAAGCGATGGTGGCATAGGCCCCGGTGCCGACGAGAGCGAGCGCGGACCAGAGAAGGAAATGGAGGGCTTTTTTCATGAAGACAGGGGATTTGACTGCTCCGGACCGCGGAACAACCGAGGCAAGACGGGACTTTACCCTAAGCCTCAGACTTGAGAAGCCAAGCGGCGCGGAGTATCCTTAAACAATGAACAAGGATGTGGTACCAGTGGAAGTGCGTTCGGTTTTGCCCTTCAACGCGGGGAGGGCGATTTTTGTGGGCAACGACGAGAAGGTGTTCGTTATCTACGTGGACGAGGGGGTGGGGGCGACCATCGCGCTTCTTCTGAAGGGGGTGAGTCGGGAGCGGCCCATGACTCACGATTTAATGTGCCATCTGATGACGGCGTTGGGCGCGAAGGTGGAGCGGGTGGTGATCAATGACGTCAAGAGCGAGACCTATTTTGCCAGGCTGATTGTCAGCTGCCAAAACGAGCTTTTTGAGCGCAAGATCATCGAGTTGGACGGGCGTCCCAGCGACTGCATCGCCCTTGCGGTAGCCCAAAAGGCGCCTCTGTATGTTTCCAGGGAAGTCTGGGAAGAGGTGGAAGACCGCTCCGAGGTGCTCCGGCAGATCGAGGAAAACGAGCAATTCCGCGGCGGCGAACCGGAGCAGGGCTAGGACAGGAGGGAGGGATTTATCCGCAGAGGAAGAAGATGTCCTCAGATGAAAAAAAAGGGGGCCACGGGTTTTCTTGAGAGCCTCTTTTCATCTGTTGAGTCTGTCATATTTGTAAAATCTCTCAAATCTGCGGATTAATGTCTGCGTAAGCGGGTTATGGGATTGTTTTGGAGGGGCCGCAAGTTCCCTTGCCGCGTACAGGCTGAGCGGACACTGAACACCCCTATGGAGCCCGGCGGGTGACGAAAGGATGCGGGGCCCGGGCGAAAGGGGATGAATGGCTCGCCACGGCGCGAAGTCAGCCTCTAAGCTGCAATGCCCGTCTTCGCGCTGTCCCCGCAGCGGCAAAGGCCTGCTGCTGCCGGCTTCCGGCGGACGCCTTCCCAGGCGGTCTTTGGCGGGCTTACTCACAACTTATTCGCAGCTTATGAAAGCAGTATCCACAACCACCCTCATCGAGGCTCTCCAATGGCGCTACGCGACCAAAAAGTTTGATCCCAACCGCCGGATTCCCCAGGACCAGTGGGCCGCGCTAGAGGAGGCCATGGTTTTGGCCCCTTCTTCCTTCGGGCTCCAGCCCTGGCGGTTTGTCCTCGTGGAGACCCCGGAAATCCGGGCACAGCTGCCCGCCCTGTCGTGGGGCCAGACTCAGTCGGTGGATTGTTCACACTACGTCGTGTTCGCCGTGCGCAAAGGACTCACCGTGGCGGATGTGGACCGTTATGTGGACCGTATCGCGGAGGTGCGCGGTGCCACGCGTGAATCCCTAGAGGGTTACCGCAGCTTCATGTTGGGCTCCCACAAGGCGGCTTCGGAGCAGGGCCGTTTGGACGACTGGTCTTCCCGGCAGGTGTACATTGCCCTCGGGCAGGCCATGGCGGCCGCCGCTCTTTTGGGGATCGACACCTGTCCGCTTGAGGGAATCGAACCCGCCAAGTACGACTCCCTGCTTGGGCTGGAGCAGGAGGGCTACTCCGCCCTGTGCGGTCTTGCCTTCGGGTACCGCGCCGAGGATGACAAGTACGCTCAGGCGCCCAAGGTCCGCTTTGCCCGGACCGACGTCATCAAGCACGTCTAGCCCCCTCTTGAAACGGATAGTCCTCTTTTTATGAACACGCTTGAGAACGCCCCCGACCTTACCAAACGCGCCCCGCGCAGTGTCCGAGCCCGTCTGGGCGGCTTTGTGATTCTCCCCCGAATGCTCGACAAGGGGCGCGCAGAAATTGCGGGAACCAACGGGGAGTACCACTATAATTGCCCGCTGGATCAGCATTTTCTCGGGTTTGTCGGGGTGGACCCCGCGGCCCTCCGCGAGCAGTTGGCTCTGGGAAAAGGGGATGGGGAAATCCTCCTGTGGCTTGGCGCACACGCCACACACCAGCGCAGTGCGCTGGAGATTTTGCAGTGGTCCGCATACCACGAGGAGCGCGGACCCTCCTCTGTCGAACAACGGCAGTGGTTTCAGGAGTTGCACCAACAAATCGGACCAAAGCGGGAGGACATCGGCTCCTGGTCGGAGTTGCTGGATTTGGACGACTACGTGTCCTTCGGTGGAAGGGCGTAGGCAAACGGCGGACTTGCCGGTTCAAGGCGGGCCCTGGGGAGGGCTTTGGCGGAAAAAAGCGAGGGCTGCACAAAAACAAAAATGTCTATAGCAACAAAGACTGGTGACGACGGGACGACCGGATTGGTTTTCGGCCGCCGCGTGTCCAAGACGCATCCGCGCGTCGAGGCGTATGGAACGCTGGATGAACTAAACTCGGCACTGGGAATGGTGCGCGCTTTTTGCGAGGTGCCCCTGATCGCGGAGCGGGTGCTTGCGATTCAAAAAAACCTGATTCCGGTCATGGGGGAGCTGGCGGTCGCGTCCGGAGATTTGGTGCGTTACGTGGAAAAGGGGCGCCAGATTATCGGGGCGGAGCTGGCCGACGAACTGACCGCACAGATCGTGGATTTGGAAAACAATCACCGCATCACCTATGCGGGGTGGGCCACGCCGGGGGCAACCAAAGGAAGCGCCTGTCTGGACGTGGCTCGCACCGTCTGCCGCAGGGCGGAGCGTGGGTTGATTGCGCTCCGGGAAAGCGGCGCGCCTGTGAATCCGAACATTATCCGGTACGTCAACCGCCTCTCCGACCTGTGCTGGCTCTGGGCCAGATGGACCGAAACGCTGACCGCCCCGTTGCCGGATCCCGGAGCGGCTGCGACCGCCTAAAGGGCTGGGCTTAGAAGTGAGGTGCCCGTGGGAAGCCGCGGGAGGGCGGTTTCGGCTCCCTTTCGGCGGCTTGTGAGGCCCGATCCCGGAGCTTGCCGCGGGCTGCCGGGGAGAAAGTTTCACAACATTTTCCCGTCCCGGGGGTACTTGTGGGCAGAGTAGTGAAGCTCGTTCTCCCCGCCCCCCGTAGAAATACTATGAAGTTCCACTCGCTGCTGTTGCTCTGGCTCCTTTGGTTTCCGCTTTTCGGTTCAGTTGCCTCTGGGGCTGCGGGCCGTAGGCCAAACGTGATTTTCATTCTTTCGGACGATCTGGCGCAGGGAGACGTGGGAGTGTATGGTCAGAGGTTGATCCAGACCCCGCGCATTGACCGCATGGCGGCCGAGGGGACACGCTTTATGCAGGCTTATTGCGGCACCTCGGTGTGTGCTCCCTCCCGTGCCTCCCTGCTGACGGGACTTCACTCGGGGCATTGCCCGATCCGCGCCAACCGGGAACTCAAGCCCGAAGGCCAGATGCCGCTTCCCGAGGAGACGGTCACTGTGGCGCAGTTGCTCAAGCAGGCCGGCTATGCCACCGCCTGCACGGGAAAGTGGGGGATGGGGATGTTTGAGACAACCGGCAGCCCCCTGAAAAAGGGGTTCGACCACTTTTTTGGGTATAACTGCCAGCGGCACGCCCACAGCTATTTTCCCAAATACATCTACGAGAACGACCGGAGGATGGAGCTCGACGGCCAGACTTACGCACAAAACCTCGTCCAGCACGACACCCTGCAATGGGTCCGTGAGCAGGCTGCCCGTCCCTTCTTCCTTTTCTATGCAGTGACCCTGCCGCACGCGAAAAACGAGATCGACACGCTGGGGCAGTACGCCGAGATGCCCTGGACCCGGGAACAGAAGACCTACGCCGCTATGGTTTCCCGTCTGGATTCCGACGTGGGGGAGTTGCTGGATCTCCTCGTGGAGTTGAAGATTGAGAAGGACACTCTGGTGCTCTTCTCCGGGGACAACGGCTCCTCCTATTCGCCGGAGTCGCCCTTGGGAAAGCTTTTCGAACAGGCCGGAAACGGTTTGCGCGGCTACAAACGTGGCCTTTACGAGGGCGCGCTCCGACAGGCTGCTTTTGCCTGGTGGCCCGGTTCGGTGCCCGCAGGACGCGTTTCGGAGGAGCCCTGGGCCTTCTGGGATTTTCTCCCCACCGCTGTGGAATTATCCGGTATGCAGCGAGCGGAGTCGCTTCGGACGGATGGATTGTCGTTGGTGTCCTTCCTCAAGGGCGGCGGCGCGCCGAAACGGGAGCACTTTTACTGGGAGTTGCACGAGGGGCGCCCCCAGCAGGCGGTGCGTTTCGGCGACTGGAAGGCCGTCCGGACGGCCCCAGGCAGGGAGCTGGAGCTGTTTGATTTGGGGGCCGATCCCGGCGAGAAGCGGGACCTTGCCCCGGCCTTTCCCGAAGTCAGGCAACGGGCGGAGGGGTTGCTGAGGGCCTCGCACGAGGAGCATCCCGCTTGGCCTCTCGCCGGGGGCGCCCCAAAACGCAACTAGGGCGCCCGCTGCCGCATGGCCTTTCCTTCTGTCGCCCAAAACGCCAGTTTTCCCTCTTACCCATGAAGCCACTGCTTGCCTTTGTCCTCTCCCTTTCGCTGCTGTCCGTCGGTTCCGAGGCGGCTGCCTCCAAGCCCAACGGCCTTCCAAAAACGACAGCGGGGACAAGGCATCAAATCGCCTTGGAGCCCTTATTATATCAGGTTCCCATGCTGTTCAGGGGGTCTCGGTTGACACTCCAACCGAGGATATGCATGACAAAAGTATGACAACTCCGGCCCGGCCCTCTCGGGCCAAGGGCAGACCAGTGGCAGTGGTCAAGCAAGGCTCAGCGGCGGTTCCAATCTACCGGGGCAGTTCACGAGGAAGCTCCCGGTTCACCATCGCCTATTACATGAACGGGCGGCGCGAACGGCGCACATTCGGCAGTCTGGATGCCGCCAAGGAAGAAGCCCGTATAGCGGCCTTGAATATCCAACGTGGCATGAGCAGCGACAACGACCTGCGCCCCCAGGATCGTGAGAGCCTCAGGGTGGCGCAGACGATGCTTGCGCCTCTTGGCCTGCCTCTGGTGGCTGTCGTGGAAGAATATCTGCAATGCCGCCGCAAACTTGGTGAGGTCCCCCTGCTGACGGCCGTGGATGATTACACGGCACGTTCGCGCAGTTTTGAGCCTGGTGTGATCGTCCCTCGGGTGGTGGAGGAGTTGCTGCAACTCAAACACCATGATCGCATCAATGCTCACTACCTAAAGCTGCTGGAGGGCAACCTGCGTCAGTTTGGCCGCTCGTTTCCCGGGGAGATCAGCAAGGTGACAGGAGCAATGATCGATGCCTGGCTGCGCCGTGGCGGGCATTCCATGGTCACACGCAACAACTGGCTCAAGCGGGTGAAGGAACTCTTCGGCTTCGCCAAGCGGCGGGGCTATCTGCCGCGACAGGAACCCACTGCAGCGGAATCTTTGAAACGTGGCAAACAAGCCGACACGGACGTTGGCATTTTCACTCCGGAGCAGATGGAGCGCCTCATGCAGGCAGCCCCGCACGATCTGATTGCCGTCCTTGCCATCGGGGGATTTGCCGGGCTGCGAGGCGCGGAAATTGCACGCCTTAGTTGGAGCGCGGTGGATCTGGGGCGCAAGATCATCGAGTTGCGGGCCGGGCAGGCCAAGACGGCCTCGCGTCGAATCGTGCCGATCGCTGACAATCTGGCGACTTGGCTGGCAAAAATCGACCGGAACGGCCCGGTGGTTCCTGATGCAGGCGTCTTTTTGAAGGCGCGGAAGCTAGCCAAAACCTTGGGATTAGCGTGGCCGCACAACGCGCTGCGGCACTCCTACATCAGCTACCGCATCGCCGTGGTGCAGAGCGCCGCGCAGGTGGCTCTGGAGGCGGGGAACTCTCCGACGATCATCTTCAAGCACTACCGCGAACTGGTGACGAAGGATGAAGCTGACAAGTGGTTTGGCATCCTGCCGGAGAACCCTCGTTGACATGCGAATCTCTGCATGAACCCAACACCTCCATCCCCTGTTACACTGCTGAAGAAGAAGCCTCTCTCCCTGTTACTCGGCGTGAGCAGCCGCACAATCGACACCTGGGTGGCGCAACGGCTTATCCCCTACCTTGCGCCGAGCCCCCGGCTGCATCTGTTTGACCCCGCAGCCGTGATGAGCGCTCTGGCGGCTCGTTTTGGTGTTCAACCAAGGACAACGGCTTGAGCCCATCCTCGTTGCGCAACAAGGTTCACGATTTCCGCTGCTGAATGGATCGCCTGCTCGGCTTGGCCTGTGCCGGACCAATCAACTTCAAGAGCATTTGGATGGCATAGCCACGCGGCGCGACCCGTGAGCGGGATCCATTTGCGAATCAAAGCCATCGATGTCGGATAAGCGCCCGCCTCACCCACGCCGCACAGACAAAGATGATGCACGGGCGCGTTCTGGCCAATGTTGAGCACGTTCTGCTTGTCATCCGGACGCGTGATGACCACTTTTGCGCCCACGTCGGCCACGATCCAGATCGGAGCCTCCATCGTGCCACTAAGGCCGATGTCCTACATCCGCTCTAGGCTGTAGGTGCTTGCGGCGATGACGAGTTGGTCGCCAGGTTGGATTGCCGCGACAGCTTTCACCAGCGATTCACCACTCGGTTCCGTGTGCTTAACCACTCGCTTCGGAGCAGTGCTGGCCCAGTCCGATGCGTAGCGGGTGTCTGCGGCATGTAACGAGGACAGCGGCGCGAGGATGAGGGCAATGAGGGTAAGTGTAAGTTTCATTGTTTGGGTGGAGTGGTGCGGTTATTATCTCAGCCACACATCGCGATGAGCGGTCACGAAGTCGTCGTTGTGGAGATGCGGGTAGGTGCGATAGACGCGGTCAATTTCAGCGAGTTGGCCTGGGATGAGCGTTTCGCGTTCATCGAGGCACCAGATGCCCTCCAAGAGCCCCTGGCGGCGCAGCACTTCGTGCAGACCGGCGATGCAACCTCGGAAGCCGTTAGCAGCATCGACCGCAGCCTGCACGCCCAGCGCTGGGCCAACGAATGGCTTGGTGAGGTCATCATGCTGTACGATTGGGCCAAAGCCGCTGGCATGAAGACCATCTACTTCGGTCGCATCTTCAAACGCGAAACCGGCCAACGCCCCATGGAATGGCTCAACGAACGCCGCCTCTAGCATGCCGCCCGCCTCTTGGAACAAACCGCCCGCTCCATTCAAGACATCGCCGAGGAGTGCGGCTTCACCAGTCCCTTCTAGTTCACACGGGTTTTCAAGAAGTGCTTTGGAAAAGCACCGTCAGCCTATCGAAAGCCGATGCGGGACTGAAGCTGTCTGGGGGAGCAGGAGGAGTGAGGTTGTGTTCATGATCGGAGGTGGAACTGATGGAGTCGTTGACTAGAGGTTGGGCTTGGTGCGTGGCTTCACCCGAGTAACCCATGGAAAGGTGCCGTAATCACGCGCGGCATCTCTTGTTCATCCAATCGAGACCCTGGCGGTTGTTGGCTTCTTCTTCGGCGAGGACTTGGGCGATCGGTTTGCCGCTCACGGCGGGTGGTTGCTGTTTGGGAGGATTTGCCTTCACGAGCTTCATCGCGGCATCGAGATGCGTGGCTTTGCGCTCGGGGAAAGTGGTGAAGTAAACGTCGGTGAGGCACGGGATGCGCAGAGGATCGCGGGTGGCCATTTCGAGATTGATAACGATGCCGGGATTCACCTTACGCAGCGTGGCGATCATACGCGGCAGGTCGAGGAAGCCGCTACCAAGGGGCACTTCGCTGAGGAGGAAGCCGTCATCGCTGGCCTGCACGGCCATGTCTTTGAGGTGCACGCTGAGGGCGAAGGGTGCGAGGGCTTCGACGACCGCGTGCGGTTCCTCCAGAAGAGCGAGGTTGTTGCCGGTGTCCACGAGGACGCCGATCCACTCGCTGCTGATGGCCTTCATCATGCCGACCAGCTCCTCCGTGGTGTGATCCTTGTGATTTTCGATGGCGAGCTTCAGCCCGTGTTTTTTCAAAACGGGCTCGATGAGCGCCAGTGTTTGCTGCGCTTGCTCTTGGAAGGCACGGAAGTCCGCCAAGGTCGGAAAGGCCTCGTAGCGCCGTCCATTCGTGAAAACGGCACGTGCAACGAAAGCGCCCGCCTCGCGTGTTTGGCGGACTTCGGTCTCAAAGGCCGCAAGATCGCTCTCCGTCTTTGGAAGACGCAGTTCGCCCTCGTAATAGCCGCCGGTTTGTTCGACGAGATCGCGAATCGTGTTCGGCTCGCAGCCCCGCAGCGGCGATTGCACGCCCTCCGCGCCGAGTTCGCGGGCGTAGCGATAGAAGTCGGCGGCATTGGTCGGCTGGGTGAGTTTCCAGCGTTGATGGCAAGAGAACGTGCAGATGCCAAGCCGGCTTTTTTCCGCACCCGAGGCCGCCAGGAGCGAACGGGCGACGACCAAAGATGCCGAAGTCAGAAAATGGCGGCGGTTCATGCGAGCACGGCTTTGAGTTCAGTATCCCAAGGTGCGCGATAGGGGCGCTGGAGCATGGCGCTGGCGTCTTTGTCACTGGCGATGTCGTTGGCGGCGGCATCCCACACGACTTTGCGGCCGGTGCGGGCGCTGATGTTGGCGAGATGGCAGGTAGTGCTGACCCAGTGGCTGCTGGCGAGGTCGGAATTGGGCGTTTTTCGGCTCTTCACGCAGTCAAGGAAGTTCTTCGCGTGCTCGACATACATCCCTTTCCAATCGCCAGTCTTGTCTTCGGCTTTCTCACACCAGAAGTCGCCTTCGGGCTCAGGGACGGGCTGCGGGCCGCCGACGGGATGGCCGCCGATGATGTTCGCATACGAATTGATGGGGTCGATTTTCTTGTCGGGCAGGATTTCAAAACCATCGCGTCCGAGCGTCATGGTGCCCTTGGTGCCCATGAAGGTGAGCGCGCCCATGCTGCTCGCTCCAGCACCAGCGGCGCACTCGCGGAACTGCACGATGGTGTTGAACTTCGGATACTCGATGATGGCGTCCTGCGTGTCGGGCACCTCGCCGTTGTCCTTGAGGAAAAGGCGTCCGCCGCTGCTGCTGACGGACTTTGGCGCACCGATGTCGAAAATCCAATGCACGATGTCGAGCGAGTGATGGCCGAGATTGGTCATTTGGCCGCCGCTGTAGTCCCAGAACCAGCGGAAGTGATAGAGCGCGCGGTTGGCGTTGTAGCGACGCTGCGGCGCAGGGCCTAGCAGCATGTCCCAATCGAGGTCCGCAGGCGCGTCGCCATCGGGTGGGTTGCCGATGCCGGGCATGACGTTGCGGAAGAAATTGCACTGCACGCTCACGATGTCGCCGATGGCACCGCCGCGCAGGAGTTCCTTCGCCTTGTGATAATGCGCGGCGCTGCGTTGCTGCGTGCCGACTTGCACGACGCGATTGGTGCGAGCGGCGACCTTTTGCATCCACTCGCCCTCGCGCACGAAAAGGTGCAGCGGCTTTTCGAGATACACGTCTTTGCCCGCATCGCAGGCCAGCATCATTTGCAGCGCGTGCCAGTGGTCGCCGGTGTTCACCACGACGGCATCGACATCCTTGCGCTCTAGCATCTTGCGAAAGTCAGGAATCTTCGCGCAATCACCACCGACCAGCTCCACGCAAGCATCCATGCGCGGCTTGAAGCAATCCGACACCGCCACGACCTTGCTCTGATCCTTCAATCCATGAAAGCTGCGCGTGTGAATGCGCCCAATGAGGCCAAAGCCGATGATGCCCATACGGACACGCTCATTGGCTCCAGCGACCTGGGCATACGATTTGGCGGACAAGGCGGTGGCGATGCCCGCGAGGGCTGACTTTTGGATGAAGGAGCGACGGTTCATGATGGTTAGAGGAAACGAATGGTGACTGAAAGTCTGACATGGGTCTTCATGCGAGGATGCCCTTCACCACATGCCCATGCACATCGGTGAGGCGGAATTGGCGGCCTTGGAAGCGGTAGGTCAGCCTCTCGTGGTTGATGCCGAGGCAATGGAGGATGGTCGCTTGCAGGTCGTGAATATTGACGGGGTTTTCGACGACGTTGAAGCCGAAGTCGTCTGTGGCGCCGAAGGTGTGGCCGCCTTTGATGCCGCCGCCGGCCATCCAGATGCTGAACGCTCTGCCGTGGTGATCGCGTCCGTAGTTGTCGTGGTTCGCGCTGCCTTGCGCATAGACGGTACGGCCAAACTCGCCGCCCCAGACGACGAGCGTGTCGTCGAGCATCCCGCGTTGTTTCAGATCGGTGACGAGCGCGGCGGAAGCCTGATCGATATCGCCCGCGAGGACGGGGATGCGCTTGGTCAGGCGGTCGTGATGATCCCACCCGCGGTGATAGAGCTGGATGAAACGGACGCCGCGCTCGGCGAGCCGGCGGGCGAGCAGGCAATTGCGGGCGAAGGTGCCAGGCTGGCGCGCGGCCTTGCCGTAGAGTTCGTAGGTCGCGTCGGTCTCGCTTTTGAAATCCATCAAATCGGGCACCGAGGTCTGCATGCGAAAGGCCATCTCGTATTGCGCGATGCGTGTCTCGATCTCGGGGTCGCCGGCCTGCTCGAATTGCAGGCGGTTTAATGCCCCCAAGCCGTCGAGCAGCGTACGGCGGCGCTCCGGGGTGATGCCATCGGGATTGGCCAGATAGAGCACGGGATCGCCACTGCCGCGGAGTTGC
>CAMCIN010000017.1 GCA_945874745.1 Akkermansia muciniphila
CGGCTGGGCTCCGCGGCCGCCCTGGCTCTCCAGCGGAGGTCCGTTACCCACCGGGGAGAGAAAATCGCCCGGGGCTCGCCAGCTTCCTCCGCATTCCAACGAAGCTCGCGCTACTCTGGAAACACCACGCTCTTCCAAACCGCAGTCTGAAGAGGACGTTCTTCCGTCCAAAACACGCGGAACCCGTTTTCCAAAGCAATGACGCGCGGGTGCGCAGCAGGTGCAGAGGGTTGCGACAGTAAAACGGGCGGATTCCAGGTAAGGCCCCCGTCTGGGGAGAGCGCCCCCCAGGTTTCGGGGGAGGCCGCCGTCATGGTATCCCAGACTGCAAGCAGCCGGTTCTTCGTATCGGCCGCCAAGGCCGGGTGCCAGGCGAGGGGCACGTTCATTTTGTGAGGCGCCGTCCAACTCCGGCCGGCGTCGTCCGAACGCAGGTGGTACAAGCCCGAGGCACCAGGCGCGCCGGTCCATACCGCTGCGTGGAGCTGTTCCCCCGCCGGGGTATGCTGGGTGATGAGCGCCCCGCCCACGTGCGGGCAGGCGCTGAAATCCCATTGAAAACCTCCGACGGGCACCGGTTTACTCCATTCCTGCCCGGCATTCTGTGAGGTCACCACGTGCATATCCCGAGGCGCCCGACCCCGGAACAGGATCGCGATTCCGCCACCGGCAAGCGGCGCCAGCGAGTTCCAGCAGCACTCGCAGGTCTTCGGGGCCGCGGTGTGGTTTTGCTCCCAGTGCAGCCCGCCATCCTTGGACTGCGCATACCGCAGCCCGCGGTCGCCGTCGCGGCTGTCGAGCCAGGCGAGGTGAAACAGCCCGGCGCCGTCGGCGGCCAAGGCGAGAAAGTTGTGGCCGTCGGTGCGGCCGTCGTCGGCGGGATTCTCGCAAGGGACCCAGGTTTTACCGCCGTCTGCCGAGGCAACCAGCGTGAGCGGACCGCTGCCCCAGGCGTCGGTTCCGGCGCTGGTCCAGGCGGCCACAATCCGGTCGCCGTGCGCCGCGATCCGGGCGTCCGTGCCGCGGTGGATACCGTGCGGTTTTGGGGTATCACGGTTGACCTGCACCGGCTCAGACCAGCTGGCACCGCCGTCCCGGGAGGAGCGGTGGGTGAGCGTGGGCACGGCCGTGGGCGACGCGAGTTCGCCTAAAAGCAGATGCAGCCTTCCGCCCTCTGCACACACCTCCAGTGAGCGCACGCCGGGGACCTCCCCCAACGGCTCCTTGGGTTTGCGAGCGGGTGGCGGTTCGGCCTGCAGCGGCAGCAGTCCGGTTGCGAGCAGGCACAGCGTGCTGAATCTTAAGAAGGGCTTCATGAAAAAAAGGGTCGTCGCTGTTCTCGGTAGGTGTCTTTTGACTCACTCCGGAGGGGAAGGGCAGGGATCTACAGATGACTCAGAGATTCACAGATGTTTTTTAGGGTTTCCACTCATCGGCGGTATCTGTGCGGATTACTGCCTTTTCGATGGGGCGTGAGCGGAAACTGACCCGCCCTGCACACACCCTAGCGCCCCGCCTCCCGCGTCAGTTGCGCGGCGTGCAAACGGGCCGAGTGCCACATGTAGCCTGGACCGTCGCGGCCGGCCGAGTCCGGATTAAATAGCGCGACGGCTTCCTCGACGAGTGTGAGGCCCTCTGCCTTGTGGCCCAGCAGGGATTCCATGACGCCAGCGTAGTACTTGGCGAAAAACACCACCCGCGTGTCGGCTTGCAGGCCTTTTTGAGTCACCTCGGCCAGGACCGCGGCGGGGGTCATTTCGCCTGCGAGCATTTTGTAAACCGACGGGAAAGGTTCCCGGTCAAACTGGGTGTAGCGCAGCAACCCCTTCCGGGCAGTGTCGATTCCGTCGGCGCGGGCCTGCGAAAAAAACTTCCACACTCCGTTCTCGCGGTCGCGGTTGTCGAAGGCGTGGTATTTTTCAAACTGTGCTGCGGCCTTGGGGAAGTGGCCGTCGAAATAATAGGCGATTCCCAGCCGCCAATGCGGCGCGTCTTGCGCCGGGTCCTGGGCGATCATGCCTTCATAGTCGGAGATCGCGCCCGGAAAGTTGCCCAGAAACACGCGGGCATCACCACGGCGTGAAAGCAGCCGGATGGATACAGGCATCTTGTCCATCGCCGCAGTAATTGCCTTTTCCTCCTCCTGAAGCTGTTGGCGCCACGGTTCCACGGCGGCGGCTACGGCCGCCGGAGGCGTTTGAGCGGCGGCGCTGGCGACAGCGGAGGCCAACATTGCACAGGCGAGTGCCAGGGGGAGGAATCGGGGAGGGCGCATGTGGTTAAGACAACCCAGGGCGGTGTCTTTCTCAAGGCAAACACTCGGGGCTTCTCTCCGGAGAAGGTTGCCGCTACGTTCGGACGCGCCATGAGAGTGCTCCTCCCCACCTTAATCTTCGGTTTACTTGCCATGACCCTACCCGCTGCCGAAACCACGCCACCTGCGGTGGAGAAAATCACCTTCGGCGGGGGCTGTTTCTGGTGCATCGAGGCGGTTTTTCAGCGCCTCAAAGGGGTCACTTCCGTGGCGAGCGGCTACGCCGGAGGCGCCGTGGAAAACCCAACCTACAAGGCTGTCTGTACCGGAGAGACCGGTCATGCGGAGGTCGTCCAGCTCCAGTTTCAACCTGCGCTCATCTCCTTTGAGAAGCTACTGGACGTCTTCTGGGCGGCCCACGACCCCACCACCCTCAACCGTCAGGGGGCCGATCAGGGCACCCAATACCGGTCCGTGATTTTCTTTGAAAACGACCACCAGAAGGCGCTCGCAGAAAAGTCCCGTGCCGCCGCCCAAAAGGACTTTCAAAGCCCGATCGTGACGCAGATTGCTCCGATGCCGAAGTTTTACAAGGCGGAGGACTACCACCAGAACTACTACAACGACAACAAGACCCGCAACGGTTACTGCGCCATGGTGATTTCACCAAAGCTGCAGAAGCTGTTGCAGAAGGGCCTGATCGAAGAACCGGCAGCCAAGTGAACATTACCCTTTCCGGTGCGGAAAAGCGCTCCCTCAAAGCCCGTGCACAGACTCTGGACGCCTTGGTGCGCGTTGGCCAGGCGGGCTTAAGCGAACCCCTGCTTGCAAGCATGGAGGATGCGCTCGAGCGCCACGAACTCGTCAAGGTACGCTTTGTGGGACTCAAGGAGGAGCGACGGACGCTCGCGCCAGAGCTTGCCGAACGAACCTCCAGCCTACTCGTGCAGACCGTGGGCAACGTGGCCGTCTATTTCCGCCCGTCCGAAGCCCACGCAGGCTGAGACCGGGCGGTTATCCGCAGAGGACGTAGAGGAGCACAGATACGGACTCCTGTGTTTCCTCATCCGTTAAATCTGTGACATCTGCGGATGCCTCTCTGCAGAAGAAGCTCCGTGAATGCGCCTTAGACGATATCCTTACGGTGAATCCAAACAGAGTTCACCAGGCCCAAGGAGATCGCGTTCATCAGCAGGAAGGTGCCCCCGTAGGAGATCAGGGGCAGGGGCAGGCCGGTGATGGGCATGATTGCAATGGTCATCCCGATGTTTTGGTAAACGTGGAAAAAGATCTGGGCGGTAAACCCGGCGCAGATCACGAGGCCGAATTCGTCCGCTGATTTGTGGGCCACATAGAGGCAGGTCAGCAACAACACGCCAAAGGCGCTGATTAAGGTGAAGTTGCCGACAAACCCCCACTGTTCGCTAATGGCCGTGAAAATGTAGTCGGTGTGCACGGTCGTGCCGGGGATGAAGCCCTGCTCGACCTGGGTTCCCGTCGCCTTGAAGCCCTTCCCTGCGAAACCTCCCGAGCCAATGGCGATGAGGGCCTGGTTGATGGCGTAACTCGCCCCCTGCGGATCAATCTGCGGATCCACGAAGGTCACCAGTCTCTGCCGCTGGTAAGGTTTAAGGCCGAAATTGATCACCAACGGCAACAGGGCCATGCCGCTCAAAAGGATCGCCAGAAGGTAGCGCTTGGGCAGCCCAGCAGCGAACATCGTGGCCATCATCACCGGAATCCAGACCAGCGTCATCCCGAAGTCGGGCTGCTTGATGGTAAGCAAAATAGGAACACCGATGATGCTGCCCACCGAAAGCAGCTTTAAGAACGGGTGCATTCCCTTAAATTGGCCAAGAAACAACGCCACGGTGAGAATGCCCGCCATCAGCGCAAGCTGAGAGGGCTGGAAGGTGCCGACGCCCGGCAGCCGTAGCCAGCACTTGGCCCCGCCATGCTCCTGTCCCAGAGAAGTATAGGTCAAAGCCGTCAGCAGGATCCCCATGACGTACATGGGCAGCGCCGCCCACTTCACCCACCGGTAATGCATGACGCTGACCGTGAAAAAAACCAGCAGGCCGCCTGCAACCCAGACCAACTGCTTTTCCCAGTATTCACCGGTGCGAAAGTAAGTGGCACTGTACACTGCTACGACGCCAAACAGCGAAAGAAGAATGGTCAAGCCGGCGATCAGCCAGTTGATCCCCATCAATTTGCGAAGAAGCGGCGTCATGTGTCCCTTTGGGCCCTACGCAAACTTGGGCACGGCGGCCAGCAGCTTGCGCGTATACTCGTGCTGGGGATCGGCATAAATCCGCTCGGCTGGCGCGGACTCCACAATGTGACCCCGGTACATAACGAGCACGTGGTCGCTGATATGCTCCACCACCGCCAGATCATGCGCAATGAACAGGTAGGAAAGCCCCAGCTCCTGTTGCAAATCCTGCAGCAGATTGACGATCTGCGCCTGCACGCTCACGTCCAGCGCGCTGACCGGCTCATCGCACACGATAAAACGCGGCTCGACCGCCAGCGCGCGGGCGATCCCAATCCGCTGCCGCTGGCCCCCGGAAAACTCATGCGGATAACGCCCCGCCATTTCCGGTTGCAGCCCCACCTGCCGGAGCAGATCAGACACCCGGTCGGCGCGTTCCCGGCGGCCCAGGCTTGGGAAGTGGATCTCCAGCGCCTCCCCGACGATCTCCAGAATGGAATGACGCGGATTAAGCGAGCCGAAGGGATCCTGAAAAATCATCTGCAACTGCCGGCGCAAGGGCCGGAACTCGCCCTCGCCCAAGGGCAGGATGTCGCGCCCCTCGTAGAGCACCTCCCCCGAGGTGGCCGGGATCAGCTTCAGCAGGGTTTTGCCGATGGTGGACTTGCCCGAGCCACTCTCGCCGACCAACCCCACGGTCGTACCTGCCTCGACACTGAAGCTCACGTCGTCAACTGCCTTGATGTCGTCCACGTGCCGGCGCAATACGCCGGAGCGGACGGGAAAATAGGTCTTGAGGTTGCGGACTTCGAGGAGGGCCATGGAAGCGAGGGGAGGGATCCGCCGGAAACGGCAGGGCGGAGAGGATTGGAAGCGCGGCTTTGGGACCGGTTTGCACCGGCCTGCACCGGCGTGTGTTATTGGTGGGTGTGCTGGAGAAAGGCCGTCAACGGGCTGGTGGGGGAGGCTGCGAACGCCGCTTCGCCGAGACCGACTTCGAAGGCTGCGCGTCCCGCCTCCACCGCGTGGCGGAAAGCCCGTGCCATCCGGGCTGGGTCGGGGGCGATGGCGATGGCGGTGTTGACCAGCACGGCGGCGGCTCCCATCTCGAGCGCCTCCGCGGCCTGACTGGGCGCGCCAATCCCGGCGTCCACGATCACCGGGATGCTACACTGCTCGAGGATGATTTCGATCTGGTCGCGTGTCCTGAGGCCCCGGTTGCTTCCGATGGGCGCGCCCAGGGGCATGACCGTTGCAGTGCCAAGGTCCTCCAGGCGCCTTGCAAGCACGGGGTCGGCGTTGATATAAGGGAGCACCACAAACCCCTCTTTGACAAGAATCTCCGCTGCCTTGAGAGTCTCGATCGGGTCGGGCAGCAGGTAGCGCGGGTCCGGATGGATCTCCAGCTTCACCCAGTCGGAAATTCCAGCAGCCCTTGCCAGCCGCGCCAGGCGCACCGCCTCCTCCGCGTTCATGGCCCCGCTGGTGTTGGGCAGCAGCAGATACTTCTTTGGGTCGATAAACTCCAGGATGTTGGCGAACGGATCGTTCTTGCCCGAGAGATCGGCGCGCCGGAGGGCCACAGTGACGATCTGGGTTCCGCTCGCTTCCAGGGCGCCGGCCATCGCCTGGTTGGACGAAAACTTTCCAGTTCCAAGCAACAGCCGGGACTGAAAAGTGCGTCCTGCGATGATCAACGGTTCATTAGACAAATCCATGGTCGGAGGAATTTAGCAGAGGGCGGACCGTTTTCTATCGCAAATCCTCGGGCCTCCCACCGACCGCTATTCCAGCAGTTCATACCAGGTGGAACGCCGGCTCGGCTGGTAGCCGGCCTCCCGGATGAGCCGTTCGATTTCCTGGGCCTGCAGGCGGTAGCTGGTGCCCGCCTTGGACACCACATTCTCCTCCATCATCACCGAACCAAAGTCGTTGGCGCCGTAGCTGAGGGCAAGCTGGCCGATCTTGGGCCCCTGGGTCACCCAGCTGCTCTGAAGGTTCTCGATATTGTCCAGATAGATCCGGGAAAGCGCCTGCATCCGCAGGTACTCCGAGGAGCCAACCGGCTCGGCCTTGAGGACGGTGTTCTCCGGCTGGAAGGTCCAGCAGATGAAGGCGGTGAACCCGCCCGTGCGGTCCTGCACCTCGCGCAGACGCTCCAGATGTTCCACCCGGTCCTCCACCGTTTCGACGTGGCCGAACATCATCGTCGCGCTCGATTTGAGCCCCAGGGCGTGCGCCGCCTCCATGACCCCCAGCCACTCGGCGCTGTTGGCCTTCAGAGGGGCTATCCGGTTGCGCACGCGATCCACCAGGATCTCGCCGCCGCCGCCCGGGATCGAACCCAGGCCTGCCTCCTTGAAGAGACGCAGCACCTCGGCCACCGGCAGGCCGAACACCTGCGAAAAATGGTGGAACTCGGGCGGAGAGAAGCCGTGGATATTGATCTGCGGAAACCGCGCCTTGATGAAGGAAAGCATCTCCAGGTAGTGCGAAATGCCGAGCTTCGGGTGGTGGCCCCCCTGCAAAAGCACTTGGACGCCTCCAATGGCGCTGAGTTCCTCGAGCTTTTCACCCAGTTGATCGAGGCTAAGCACGTAGTGGTCCGCGTCCCGCTCCGTGCGGTAAAACGCGCAAAACTTGCAGTACACGTTGCACACGTTGGTGTAGTTGACGTTGCGGTCGACGATGTAGGTCACCACCTGCTCTCCCCTTCCCCCGTAGGCGGCGGCCTTGGCAAGATTGCGCCGGTGATTGGCGAGGCTCCCGAGCATCTGCAAGGGCAGCTTGTAGAGTTGCAACGCCTCAGCCTGGGAGACCCGGGCTCCCGCCAGCACCTTGTCCACCAAGTCTCCGATGAGTTCCCCTTCAGGGGCGCCGGCTGTGTTCATGCCCCAACATCTAGCCCGCTTTGCGCTGTGCGTCTACCCGCGGCTGGCCCCGCAAAGCTCCCTCACCGGTTGACCCCCCGCCCACACCCCTCCATAGTAGGGAGCTGAGGCGCGCCATGCTGTGGGGCGCCCGGCCAGACCGCCCAAGCTTTTCTATGTCCGACTCCCGCATCCGCAACTTTTGCATCATCGCACACATCGACCACGGAAAGACCACGCTTTCCGACCGGCTCCTGGAGTTCACCGGCACCATTGAAAAGCGGGAGTCCCAGGAGCAGCTGCTGGACGCGATGGATCTGGAACGCGAACGCGGGATCACCATCAAGGCGCATCCCATCGCGATGACGTACAAGGCCAAGGACGGCCTGGAGTACAAGCTCAACCTGATGGACACTCCCGGGCACGTGGACTTTGCCTACGAAGTGTCGCGCTCCCTCGCCGCGTGCGAAGGCGCCATCCTGGTGGTGGATGCCGCCCAAGGCGTGGAGGCCCAGACGGTCGCCAACCTGCACCTGGCCAACAAACAGGGACTTACCATCGTGCCGGTGATAAACAAGATCGACCTGCCCAACTCGGACCTACCCACCGTGCGCAAGCAGTTGGAGGAGATCCTTTCCATCCCGGCGGACGAGGCGGTCCTCGCCAGCGCCAAGGCGGGGATCGGCATCGAAGACATCTTGGAAGCCGTGGTGACCCGCATGCCCGCACCCCGCGGCGTCCCCACCGACCGGCTCAGGGCGCTGGTGTTCGACTCGGCCTTCGACACCTACCGGGGCGTGGTGATCCACGTCCGGGTGGTGGACGGCTCGATCAAGCCGGGGGATGTGGTCAAGTTGATGGCCACCAACAGGCCCTACGAGGTCAAGGAGGTCGGCATTTTCCGTCCCACCAATCCCAAGTTTGTGGCCCTCCCGGAACTGCCCGCGGGCTACGTGGGCTATGTGATTGCCAACATCAAGACGAGCACGGAGGTCAAGGTCGGCGACACACTCACCAACTCCAGACAGCCCGCGGAGGCACCGCTGGAGGGCTTCCAGGAGGTGCAACCCATGGTGTTCAGCGGGATTTACCCGATCAACACGGCAGACTTCGAGCATCTCAAAATGGCCATGGGCAAGCTGCAGCTCAACGACGCCGCCTTCGTGTTTCAGGCTGAGAGCTCAGTCGCCCTCGGCTTTGGCTTCCGCTGCGGGTTTCTGGGGTTGCTGCACATGGAAATCATCCAGGAGCGGCTGCGGCGCGAGTTCAACATGGACATCATCGCGACGTACCCGTCGGTCATCTACGAGGTACACAAGACCAACGGTGAAATCCTGAGCGTCGACAATCCCGAGCACCTTCCGGACATGAGCGTCATCGCCGAGATTCGCGAGCCGATGGTCCGCTGCTTCCTGATGATCCCCAACGAGAACATCTCCCCGATCATGCAGCTGATCATGGACAAGCGGGGCGAGGTAAAGCACACCGAGTCGCTCGACACCCGGCGCGTCATGCTCACCACAGAGTTGCCCCTCAACGAGATCCTCGTCGACTTCGTGGACAAGATCAAATCCATCACCCGCGGCTACGGCTCCATGGATTACGAGCACGCCGACCACCGGCCCTCCAAGCTGGTGAAGCTCGACATTCTGGTCAACGGCGAGCCTGTGGACGCGTTTTCGAGCATCGTCCACCGCGACAAGGCGGAGAGCCGCGGCCGGGCGCTCGCGGCCAAGCTCAAGGAAGTCATCCCCACCCAGATGTTCACCGTCCCCATCCAGGCGGCCATCGGCGGCAAGGTGGTGGCGCGGGAGACTGTGTCGGCCCTGCGCAAGAACGTCACCGCAAAGTGCTACGGCGGCGATATCTCCCGCAAACGCAAGCTCCTCGAGAAGCAGAAAGAGGGGAAGAAGCGGATGAAGGCCATCGGCAAGGTGAACATCCCGCAGGAAGCGTTCATTCAGGTTTTGAAGACCAACTGATCTATGCCCGCCAAAAACCAGCCCCCCAGTCCCGAGCCTGTCAGCGCGCAGGACGCACCAAAACTTGCGTTGGAAGTGATGCACCGGGCGAAGTTTCCGATGCTGGCGACCGTCGACTCGAGCGAGGGCCAGCCCCATCTGCGCCCCGTTTCGCCCGTGCTCACCGAAGGTTTCATCGTCTACATCGCCAACCTCCGGGCGTACGGAAAAACCAACCAAATAGCGCTCAACCCCAAGGTGGAGCTCTGCTATCTGGACGACGCCCACGATCAGGTCCGCATCACGGGGGTCGCCGAGATCCTGGCTGACCCGGATCTCCTAGAGACGATCTGGCGCGATAATCCCCTGCTCCGGAGGTACCTCGGCCAGTCCGACAACCCTTCGCTGATCATCTACAAGGTGCGCCCCACGCGGATCCGGTTCATGCGCGAGTGGGCTTTGCACTACCACGACATTCCGCTGCCCAAGGACTAAGCGGCCCATCGCCCGCCGTCGCTCCGCCAGCCTTCCTCACGTTTCCCAGGATTCATGCGCCGCCTTCCGCCCCTGTTGCGACGTGCTTGGTTTTCCCTCAACCAGGGATTCCGTCAAAGAATCGCCCCGTTGGGAATCACGCCCGACCAGTTCACGATTCTGCGCTGGTTGGCGGAGTCGGACGTGGAAGGGCTGACCCAGAGCGATTTGACCCAGCACATGGCCAGTGATCCGAACACGATCACCGCCACCGTGCGCCGCATGGAGGGCGCGGGCCTGCTCCAGCGGACGCCCCATGAGACCGACCGCCGCGCCAAGCGCGTCACGATCCTGCCGGAGGGACGCCGCGTCTTTTTGGAGGCGCAGGCACTCGCCCTCGAGCTGCAAAAAACGGTGCTCTCGCCGCTCTCGCGCGCCGAGTCCGCGTTGTTTCTCGAACTGCTCGAGCGGGTCGCCAATTCCTGCTCGGACGCCTCGTCCCGGGGCAAGGGCACGCCCCGCGGTGAGCCCGGCATGTAACGGCCAAGGCAACCCCGCGGGTATCCACAGATCACGCAGAGTTGACAGATGCTTTTGACGGCAGTCTCTCATCTGAGAACTCTGTGTCATCTGCGGCTCACTCCGCGTTTCCCCGGAGTCTGACACAGGAGACTGCCAAAAAGCAAAGCGCCGGACCCCTTTCGGAATCCGGCGCGTTTGAACTTCAGGCTTTGGAGCCTTGGACTGGCTTAGTAGTCCATGCCGCCGTGCCCGTGATGCGGGTCACCTGCGGGGGCGGCCTTCTTCTCAGGCAGCTCGGTCACGATCGCTTCGGTCGTGAGGAGCAGGCCGGAGATGGAGGCTGCATGCTGGAGTGCGCTGCGGGTGACCTTCGTGGGGTCGACCACACCGGCTTTGACGAGGTCGATCCATTCGCCGGTGGCGATGTTCAAACCTTCGGCACCCTTGCGGCGCTTGGCTTCGCTGACGATCAGCGCGCCTTCGAGGCCGGCGTTGTCGGCGAGCTGGCGCAAAGGCGCTTCAATCGCACGACTGACGATGGCTGCACCGATCTTCTCGTCGCCATGGAGGTCAAGCTTGTCGATGACCTTCTGGGCGCGGATGAGTGCGACACCGCCGCCGGGGACGATCCCCTCTTCGACGGCTGCGCGCGTGGCGTGCAGGGCGTCTTCGACGCGGGCCTTCTTTTCCTTCATCTCGGTTTCGGTGGCTGCACCGACGTGGATGACGGCCACACCGCCTGCGAGCTTGGCGAGACGCTCCTGGAGCTTCTCACGATCGTAGTCGGAAGTGGTTTCTTCGATCTGGCGGCGAATCTGGGACACGCGGCCCTGGATGTCAGCCTGCTTGCCGGAACCTTCGACGATGGTGGTGTTTTCCTTGTCGATGGTGATGCGCTTGGCCTTGCCGAGGTCCTCGAGGCCGAGGTTCTCGAGCTTGAGGCCGAGGTCTTCGGTGATGAGACGGCCGCCCGTGAGGACAGCGATGTCTTCCATCATCGCCTTGCGGCGGTCGCCAAAGCCGGGGGCCTTGACGGCTGCGATCTGCAAGGTGCCGCGGAGCTTGTTGACCACGAGGGTTGCGAGCGCTTCGCCTTCGACGTCTTCGGAGATGATGAGGAGGGGCTTGCCGGTCTTGGCAACCTTCTCAAGCAGGGGAAGGATGTCCTTGAGGCTGGAGATCTTCTTCTCGTGAAGGAGGATGTAGGGCGACTCGAGGATCGCTTCCATGCTCTCGGAGTTGGTCACGAAGTACGGGGAGATGTAGCCCTTGTCGAACTGCATGCCTTCCACAACGGCGAGCGTTGTTTCAATCGACTTGGCTTCTTCCACCGTGATGGTGCCGTCCTTGCCGACCTTGTCCATCGCGTCAGCGATGATGTCGCCGATTGCGGAGTCCCAGTTGGCGGAGACGGTCGCGACCTGTGCGATTTCGGTACGGTCCTTGACCTTCTTGGAGATCTTGCCGAGTTCGGCCACGATCGCTTCGACAGCCTTCTGGATGCCGCGCTGCAAGGAGGTGGGGTTTGCGCCCGCCGTCACGTTCTTGAGACCTTCGCGGTAGATGGCTTCCGCCAACACCGTTGCAGTCGTGGTGCCGTCGCCGGCCATGTCGCTGGTCTTGGAGGCGACTTCGCGCACCAACTGGGCGCCCATGTTTTCATAGGGGCATTCCAGCTCGATTTCCTTGGCGACGGTGACGCCGTCCTTGGTGATGGTGGGGGATCCGAACTTTTTGTCCAGGATCACGTTACGTCCGGCCGGCCCGAGGGTCGCCTTGACGGTCTTTGCGAGTTTTTCAACGCCGCGCAGCAGGGCGTGCCGTGCTGCTTCGTCGAAGAGGAGTTGTTTTGCTGCCATAGTATTTAAGTACTTTTAGGGTGCGTGTTGGGTTGTTTTGAATGATCCGGGCTTAGCCAAGGATCCCGAGAATGTCGTCTTCGCGGAGCAGCAGATGCACTTCTCCGTCCAGCTTCACTTCGGTGCCGCCGTACTTGGAGATGATGACCTTGTCACCCTTCTTGACGGTGAACTCGATCTTCTTGCCGTGATCGTCATGCTTGCCGGTGCCGACGGCGACGACGAGCGCTTCCTGTGGCTTTTCCTTGGCGGTGTCGGGGATGATGATCCCGCCTTTTTTGACTTCCGTTTCCTCGATCGGTTTCACGAGAACCCGATCACCGAGGGGGCGAATTTTAACGCTCATGGTGGTCTATTGCTTTGGTTGGTTGGTTTTGGGTTTCAGGTTTACGCAGCCCGCCGGAAGCTCCCGCAATCGCGGTGCCTGCCGGCGGGCAGGGTAAAGTTTTTTGAGGTTCTGCCTCAGGAATTCTTCTTCTTGTCGTCATCAACGACTTCGAACTCGGCGTCTACCACGTCGCCCTTGGCGGCCTTCTTGCCCGCCGCGGCGCCCGCGGTTTCACCCTCGTGCCCTTCGTGGCCCGCGTCAGCGGTCGTCCCTGCCGCGCTGCTCAAATCAGCAGCCACCGACTGGAACTGGTTCTGCAGGTCCGTGTAGGCCGTCTTGATGGCCTCCACGTCCGAGCCCTTGAGGGCGGTGCGGACCGTTTCCACTGCCTTCTCCACGCCCGAGCGCTTGTCCTCGGGCAGCTTGTCGCCCGATTCCTTAATCTGCTTCTCGCACTGGTAGGCCAGGTTGTCCGCGTTGTTGCGCACCTCCGCCTCTTCGCGCGCCTTCCGGTCGTCTTCCGCATGTGCCTCAGCCTCGCCCTGCATGCGCTCGACCTCCTCCTTGCTCAGACCGCTGGAACCGGTGATGGAGATTTTCTGCTCCTTGCCGCTGCCCAGGTCCTTTGCGGACACGTTCAAGATCCCGTTGACGTCGATGTCGAAGGTGACCTCGATCTGTGGCATTCCGCGCGGGGCGGGCGGCAGCCCGTCGAGCTTGAAGGTGCCGAGCTGCTTGTTGTCGCGGCTCATTGCCCGTTCTCCTTGAAGGATCACGATCTCCACGCCCGGCTGGTTGTCGCTGTAGGTGGAGAAAATCTGCGCCTTGCGCGTCGGGATGGTCGTGTTGCGGCCGATCATCGGCGTGGCCACTCCGCCCGCCGTTTCAATGGCGAGGGTCAGCGGCGTCACGTCGAGCAGGAGCACGTCCTTAACCTCGCCGCGCAACACCCCGCCCTGAATGGCGGCGCCAACGGCAACCACCTCGTCAGGGTTGACGCCCTTGTGCGGCTCCTTGCCGATGATGGCACGCGCGGTGTCGACCACCTTCGGCATGCGGGTCATCCCGCCCACGAGCACCAGTTCGTCCACGTCCTTTTCCGACAGCTTGGCGTCAGCCAAGCAGGCACGGACCGGCTTCATTGTGCGCTCAAAGAGGTCGTCTGTGAGCTGCTCCAACTTTGCGCGGCTCAAGCCTTTTTGAATGTGCTTCGGCCCCGTCTGGTCCGCCGTGATGAAGGGCAGGTTGATCTCGTACTGCTGTGAAGAGGAAAGGGCGATCTTGGCCTTCTCCGCCTCTTCCTTGACGCGCTGTACGGCGTCGGGCTGCTTGGTAAGGTCGATCCCAGAGTCCGCCTTGAATTCGGCGAAAATCCAGTCCATGAGCCGGTTGTCCCAGTCGTCACCGCCCAGATGGGTGTCGCCGTTGGTCGCCTTCACTTCGAAGACGCCGTCGCCGATTTCCAACACGGAGATGTCGAAGGTGCCGCCACCCAGGTCGTACACGGCGATTTCCTCGTCCTTCTTCTTGTCCAAGCCGTAGGCAAGCGAAGCGGCCGTGGGCTCATTGATGATGCGCAGCACTTCGAGGCCGGCGATCTTGCCCGCGTCCTTGGTGGCGTTGCGCTGTGAGTCGTTGAAGTAGGCGGGCACCGTGATGACGGCCTGCGTGATCTTTTCACCCAGCTTGGCTTCGGCGTCAGCCTTGAGCTTGCTGAGGATCATCGCGCTGATTTCCGGCGGCGAGTAGGTGCGGGTGTCGGCCCCCACGGTCACCTGGATGTGCGCGTCGCCGTTGGCGGCCTTGACCACCTTGTACGGAACCCGGTGGAGTTCGCCCTGCACTTCTTCGAACTTGCGCCCCATGAAGCGCTTGACCGAGAAGATCGTGTTTTGAGGGTTCGTGACGGCCTGCCGCTTCGCAGCCTGCCCAATCACGCGTTCGCCCGTTTTGGTGAAGGCGACCACAGAGGGGGTGGTGCGCGCGCCTTCGCTGTTTTCGAGCACCACGGGTTCTCCGCCTTCCATGATGGCCATGCAGGAGTTGGTGGTGCCGAGGTCGATGCCTAGAATTTTAGCCATAGGAAAGTTCGGTGTATTGTGTCGTTTGCTGGCGTCGGGCACTAGAGCAACTGCCGCGCCACAAGCACACTCTTTCGCTAAATCGTTGCTCGTGTTTTACTTACTCACAATGAGCCCCATCAGGCCCGGTGGGACAGGCATCCCGCTGGCGCAGGTGTGACAGCGCCACACTGTGACAAGGTGTCTCTTTTCCACCGCGCCAGCTCACTCCACCCGGTAAAGCGCCGCCTTGGTCCGCAAAACGAGGCTGCTGCCCACCACCGCAGGGGAAGCCATAAATCCCTCAGGCATCGTGCTTTTTGCGACCACCTCAAAGGTGCGGGCCGCCTTGACGGCCGTCACCACCCCCGCGCAGTCGGAGAAGTACACCAACCCGTTGGCAACCAGCGGGGTGGCGGCAAAATCACTGCCAAGCCGTTCCCTCCAAAGCATCTCCCCGTTGGCCATGTCCAGACAGGAGGCGATCCCGCCGGAGGAAACCGTGAAAACTAAGCCGTTGGCAAGCACCGGGGTGGCCTGGTCCGGGGCGGCCGACTTTTGCTTCCAAAGGACGTGGCTTTCCGAAATGTCCCCCTTGGCGCCCTCGAGCTTGATGCCCCACACCTCGGGCTTCATAAAGCCGGTGCACACCACCAGCGTCTTGCCGTCGGTGGCGGGCAGCGGGACGTTGGAGAAACCCTTGCCGTAGTTGCAGTACCACAGCTCCTTGCCGGTGGCCGGATCCAGCGCGTAGAGCCTGGTGGAGGCCGTCGTCAGACTGGCGGTGCCCTGCGGCGTCTGGAGCAGGAAGGGGGTGCCGTAGGCTTTCCGCATGTCCGCGGGCAGCGTGTCGAGGTAGGGTTTGGCAGAGCGTTCCGACTTCCAGGCCACCGCGCCGGTCGCCTTGTCGAGGGCCACCTCGTGCTGGACGTCCATCCCGTCGCAGGGCACCAGAAGCAGGTTGCCGTGTTCAGTGAGGGAGCCGCCCGCCCCGTTTTGATGCTCCACCTTGAGGGTTTGCTGGCGCCAGAGCACCTCCCCGGTGCGGGCATCCAATGCGGCGGTGCCGTTGGTGCCAAAATGCACATAGAACCGCCCGCCGCTGAGCAGGCCGGTAGGCGAGGCGTACGAGTTGCGCCGGTGCTTGGGCGGCACCGCTTCCAGCCGGAAGACCTCCACGTCCTTAAGCAGCTTGCCGGACTCGTAGTCAAAAGCCAAGGCACGCAGCGAGTGGCCTTCCTCCGTAGCGGCCGTCACCCAGATCCGGCCGTCCGCCACCAGAGGCGAGGACCACCCCTCCCCAGGCACTTCCGTGCGCCAGCGGACTCCCTTCTGTGCATCCCACTGTACCGGCAGCTTCGGCGCGTCGCTGACCACGTTGTTCTGGCCAGCCCCGAGAAAACGGGGCCAGGAGTCGGCTGCAGGCGAGGAGACGGCCAGAGCCTGGGCGAGACAGAGGGCGGCGACGGAGAGGGAAAGGCAGGGGGAGGTTTTCATCTGGGAGTGGCTCACATCGAAGTGGCATTAAACCGATTCACTGAGGCGACCATTCTTAGCACGAAGAACGAACAAAGCGAATTCCCCGGAGACACCACCCGTGAAAAACTGCGCCAGCGTGGCGCGCTTTACTCGGGGATTCGGAGCGGGGCGTCTCGGATTTGTGAGCCAAACTGGCAGCGCCCACAGAGTGAGGATACTTGGCAGGCTTCCTGCACTACACAACCGGGTCTTCCCCCACATCCGTAGCCGCCATATGACACCAGAACGATTCACCGAAAAGTTCCAACAAGCGCTCGAAGCTGCGCTCGCCAACGCCACACAACGCCGGCACACGGAGGTCGACAACGAGCACCTCCTTGAGGCGCTGCTCGTCCAGTCCGAGGGCGTCGCCAAGCCTCTGCTCGAGCACGCCGGCGTCTCCCTGCCGGCCCTCCACCAAAAGCTTTCCGCGGAACTGGACCGCCGCGCCACGCTGCAAACCCCGGGCGGCTCCACGCCGTCCGCGCGCGACCTGGCCGCGATGATCACGGCGGCCTCGGGCGAGATGACCCGCCTCAAGGACGAATACCTCAGCGCCGAACACTACCTGCTGGCCCTGGCCCAAGCCCGCCTGCCCGTCGCCCGCCTGCTCAAAGAGGCGGGTCTCAACCACGACGCCCTGCTTGGCGCCCTCCAAAAGGTGCGCGGTTCCCACCGGATCTCCGACCAGAACCCGGAGGAAAAATACCAGGCCCTCGAAAAGTACGGTCGCGACCTGACGGCCATGGCGCAGCGCGGCAAGATCGACCCGGTCATCGGACGCGATGCCGAGATCAGGCGCGTTATGCAGGTCCTTTCCCGGCGGACGAAGAACAACCCCGTACTCATCGGGGAGCCGGGCACCGGAAAGACGGCGATCGCCGAGGGACTGGCGCGGCGCATCGTGTCCGGGGACGTGCCCGAGTCGCTCAAGAACAAGCGACTAATCTCGATGGACATCGGTGCGATGGTGGCGGGTGCCAAGTTTCGTGGCGAGTTCGAGGACCGGCTCAAGGCCTTCCTCAAAGATGTGGAATCCTCGCAGGGGCAGGTCATCCTGTTCATTGACGAGTTGCACACCATCGTGGGCGCCGGGGCTGCGGAGGGCTCGATGGACGCCTCGAACATGCTGAAGCCGGCGCTGGCCCGCGGGGAGTTGCGCACCATCGGGGCCACCACGCTCAGCGAATACCGCAAACACATCGAGAAGGACCCGGCCCTGGAGCGCCGCTTCCAGCCGGTGTTTGTGGACGAACCGAGCGTGGAGGATTCCATCGCGATCCTGAGGGGGCTCAAGGAACGCTACGAGGTGCACCACGGCGTCCGGATCGCCGACTCCGCGATCGTGGCGGCCGCGACCCTCTCGCACCGCTACATCGCCGACCGCTTTCTGCCCGACAAGGCGGTGGACCTGATGGACGAAGCGGCGGCTCGGCTCAAGATCGAGCTGGAATCCATGCCGGCCGAGATCGACCAGCTCGAGCGCCAGAGCATGCAGCTGGAGATGGAACGCCAGGCCCTGCAAAAGGAGAAGGACGCCGCGAGCAAGGAGCGGCTCGAAAAAATCGAGAAGGAACTGGGCGGGGTAAAGGAGGAGGGCAGCCGGCTGAAATCCCAGTGGCTCAACGAAAAGGCCGAGATCGACAAGGTCCGCCATTTGAATGCGGAGCTGGAGCGGCTCAAACTCGAGCTGGAGCAGGCCCAGCGCAAGGGCGACCTCGCGAAGGCCAGCCAGATCCAGTACGGCGCGCTCCCCGAGGCCCAGCGCAAAGCGCAGGAACAGAGCGCCCTGCTGCAGGCCGCCCAAGCCGAGGGCCGCGCCCTGCTGCGCGAGGAGGTCACCGAGGAGAACATCGCCCAGGTCATCTCCGCCTGGACCGGCATCCCGGTAACCAACCTGCGCGAGGGCGAACGCGAACGCCTCATCCACATGGAGGAGCGACTCGGCGCGCGCGTGATCGGCCAGAAACAGGCGGTCAAGGCCGTGTCCAACGCCGTACGCCGCGCCCGCGCCGGCCTGCAGGATCCCAACCGGCCGATTGGTTCGTTCATCTTTTTGGGACCCACGGGTGTGGGGAAGACAGAGCTGGCGAAGGCCCTGGCGTCGTTCCTGTTTGACGATGACGCAGCGATGGTGCGCATCGACATGAGCGAGTACGGGGAGAAGCACAGCGTGGCGCGGTTGCTTGGGGCACCTCCCGGGTACGTCGGCTTTGAGGAAGGCGGCCAGCTCAGCGAGGCGGTGCGGCGCAGACCCTACGCGGTGGTGCTCTTTGATGAGATTGAAAAGGCGCACCCCGAGGTCTTCAACGTGCTGTTACAGGTCCTAGACGACGGACGCATCACCGACGGCCAGGGACGCACTGTGGACTTCAAAAACACGGTGATCATCCTCACCTCCAACATCGGCAGCCAGCACATCTTAGAAGCGGCAAACGCCGAACAGCGGGAGGCGCTTGTCATGGAGGCCCTCCGCGGCCATTTCCGGCCCGAGTTCCTCAACCGGATCGACGAGACCATCCTGTTTGACCGCCTTTCCGAGGAGGACCTCACGCGCATCGTCGAGATCCAACTGCGCCACCTCGCCGGCCGGCTGGAGGCACAAAAGCTCACGCTCGAACTGAGCGCCGAAGTCAAGAGGCTCCTCGGCGAAGAAGGCTACGACCCGGTGTATGGCGCGCGCCCCCTCAAGCGCACCATCCAGCGCCGGCTACTGGACCCGCTCTCGCTGCTCCTGCTCGAAGGCAGGTTTGCCGAGGGCGCGACCATCCGCGCAGAGATGGACGGCGCCGCCCTTGTGTTCAGCCACACCCCTTAGGGAGTGCTCTGGCACGCGGGTTTGCCGCGCGCCGAGCGCTACTCCCTGTTCCCCAGCTGGAAAGCCGGTGGCTCGAAGAAGCCCACGCCGAAGGCTGCGCTCCGGACACCCAGAAACTGGCCGTTCGGGCTAATGATGAGCCGCTCGGGCCGCTGCTCGGGCTGGGAAGCAATCCCGTGCAGTTCGCCCAGCTGGATGCCGGTTTTCAAGTTCCAGAAGCGCACGGTGAGATCCTCCGAGGCACTCACCAGCACGGGCTGCTTGGGATGCCACGCGACATCCGTGATGGGGCCGTCGTGCGCGCGGAACTCCCTTTCCACCGCCAGGGTCTCCGCATTCCGGATTCTGATACGCATGTCGGCCCCGGCTTCCGCCAGCTGCTTTCCATCTGGAGACACGCAAAGGGAAGTTGCATCCGGCGCGTAGGCGGTCACAAGGCGTGTGCCGGTGGTGGCATCCCACAGCACGATAGCCCTTTCGACGGCGTCGGGAGGAGCGCCCTGCCATTCCGCCTTCACCAACGCGATCTCCACAATCTGGCTGGCATTCAGCCACTCCGAAGCACCCGCACCCGCGGGCGGAACCTCCACCCCCTTGCGGTCCATTTTGCAGAGCAGCTGCCCGGTGGCGCTTTCAACCACCCCGTGCCCGGTCCAAAGCTGGGTGCCGCTCTTGTTTAACTGGAAGTGACCCCCTTCCTGGGGGAGCGGTCCTCCAAAAAGCTCCACCAAGGTCGAGTCCTTCCGGCTGAAGACGCGGGCCGGGCTGCCCGAGGTTGCCAAAATAGAGCCGTCCCCGTTGCTCGCCACCATGGCGTACCCGGCCACCGTTGAGGGAGAGGAGCCGAGCGGCTTTTTCTCAAAGCCCGGCAAGCGCGTATCCAAAAGCTCCAGAAACAAGCCTGTCCCCTTCTGCTGGACCCGCGCGATCCTCCAGGGCTCTCCAGCAAAGGCAAACCCGCGCTTGTACATGGCCGGCATGATTTGGATCGGCTTGGAAGGACGGAAGTTCCACGCCCTCAGGTTTGTCCCGTTGATGACGGCCACGGCCCCCGACTTCTTGTGGACCACCAGCCGCCAGCCTCCTTTGAACACTCCAAGCAGGGGGACCGACTTGATCAGCATCCCCGTCTGGCCATGCCAGTACTGCAGCACAACGCACCGGTCGGACCGCATCCCGAGGGTCACCAGCGTTCCTGAATCCTGCAGGTAGCCAATCCCCCGCAGTTCCAGGGCCCGGTTTTCAAACAACAGCTTTCCCGTGGCGCTTTGGTAACTCCTCAGGAACTTTGCCGGAGAAGCCTGGTAAAGAAAGAGCGCTGACCAGTCCGCGGGGGCAGCGTACTGCACGTTCGAGACAATCGTGCCAAAGGAAAAGGGCCAGGGCACCTTGCCCAACTCCCGCACCGGCTGCCCGGTCCGAGCGTCCAGTTCCCTGAGGTTGTCTCGCTCTGCAAACACCCGGACCAACTTTCCATCGTCAGAGTATTCCGCGACAGCTGGTGAATTGGGGGAATAGCTCCAGAGGACGGCCCCGGTTTGCGGCTGCCACGCCTGCACCATCTGGGCCCCACCGGGACTGGTGAGGCGGTATTCACCGAGAAGCTGCTTGTCGTCCGGGCTGAAGCTCAGCCGCAGTGCCGTGCAGGCCTCCAGCCGGATCGAAGGTCCTTTCTTGCCGTCGGGTAGTGAGACCTCCACGACCACGCCTTTAACCAGGTTGCCCGCCCTGATGGCGCGTGCCAGCGCAATCTTTCCGTCCCCAGAATAGGCCACCAGCTCCAGCAGTCCGACGGGATTGACCTTCACCAAATCCGTGCACACGCCGGAGCGCAGATCCAGGGTCCTGACCCAGCCGTTGGACTGGAGTGTCACCATCACGCCCGGCTTTTCCGGATGCGGAACCATGCTCATCCAGCCGGCGCCGTCCTTGGCGGTCACCTTGAGCTCGGCCGTGTCTAGCTTGCCGTTGAGATAGGCCCACTTTTGCTCCCGCAGCTCCACAGGAATCTCGGCGAGCGTCCGCTGCATTTCCTCGCCGTCCAACTCGCGTTCGGCTGCCTCCGCCAGCGCAAGCAGCGCCGCCGCGGCCGCACGGCTGGCGGATTCTTTTTCACGCACGGCTTGCTCTGCGTTCTCCCGGGCGAGGTTTGCGCTTTGCTGCGCCCTCTGGGCGTTCTCCGTGGCGATGCGTTCGCTGGCGAACAGTTTGACCGCAAAGCCAATGCCGAACAGCAGCAGCAGCCCAAGCATCGCCGCGAAGCCTTGGTGCCGTTGCACCAGCAGCTGGATCTGCCGCAGCGGCCCGGCCCGTTCCGCCCGGGTGGCATACCCGTGCTGAAAAGCGTCGATGTCCTCGATAAACTCGCGGACACTCCCGTATCGGGCAGTCCGGTCCAACGCCATCGCCTTGCGCGTCACCGCTCGAAGCGCGTCCGGAATGCCTCCACCCATTTCCGCGGGCGGTTCCTTGCCAGCGACTGCTCCGGCTGGCTTCCCCTTGCGGCTGCTCATCGCGCTGATCTCGCCCGAGCGCACCCGCGTCAGCACCTCCTCCAAGGTCCTGCCCTCCACGGGCGGAAGGAAAGTCAGGATCGCGTACAGGACGCCCCCGAGTGAATAAATGTCGGAGCGCTCGTCCAACTCAGAAAGCCTTCCGAGGGCCTGTTCCGGGGACATGTACTGCGGTGTGCCGAGGACCTCCCCTTCCATGGTCATCCCAAAGTCCTGCTCCGCATCGGCGTCCGCTTCCGCGGCAGCGCAGCCACCGCTTGGCGGGTGCACCTCGTGCTCTCCAATGACCTTTGCGAGCCCCCAGTCCATCACCAGCACCTCCCCGAACTCACCCACCATGATGTTCTCAGGCTTCAAATCCCGATGCAGGATCTGCCGGGCGTGGGCGAAGGCGACCGCATCGCAGACCTTCCGGAAGACCGAAAGCAAGTGCCCCCGAGTAAAGACCTTCGCCGTTTCCTCCTCCCCGGCCCGGAGGGCGTTGACGATTGACTGGAGGGTACGTCCCTTTACCAGCTTCATGCTGTAAAATTGGAAGCCATCGTCGTCCTGTCCAATCGCGTGGATCGGCACGATATTGGGGTGTGCCAAACTCGCAAGCACCTCCGCCTCCCGCATGAAGCGCGGATCCCCGCTCCCTCCGACGCCGCTGATTTTGACCGCCACCTCCCGCTTGAGCTGCGGATCCTCCCCGCAATAAATCCGGCCCATCCCGCCGCGGGCGATCTCGCCGCGCAACGCGTACTCCACCTGCACCAAGGCGGCACGCGGGCCCATCGCGGCGGCCTCCGGGCCCGTAGCTGCAGAATCCACCGCCTCCACTGCAGTCGCGTAGGGCACTGCTTCCTCTTCGGTGCTGGCCAGACCCGCCACCTCCACCTCGAGCACGGTCGGACCGCATTGGAGCGTTGCGGGGTAGCCCACCTCCACACGACCGCTGATATCGTACCCGTTGACCAGTGTCTCGGCCGGCGTCCCCAGGTCCTCGACTTGCATGCGGTCGGCCTCCAACCACAGGGTTGCGTGGTGCGGGGACACGCCGGCAGAGGCCACCACAATGGCGCACAACGGATCGCTGCCCACCGCGAATTCGCCCGCCCCCAGCGCGAGGGAATGAGCGCCCTCAGGCGTGCGGACGTTGATGTGGAAGGTGGGCGCCATGTGTGTATCAGGACGGGTAAACCGAGACCGATTAACCTCTCAAAAGCACTGATTTGGGCAAGTGCTAAACATGAGTTAGAGAGCAGGCTGACTAATAAATTTACCGGGCGGCACGCCCCCTCAGGGAGGCCACCCCGGCCCCTTTCGGCCCACAGCACCTCGGGGCGTCGTCACGTTGAAACAAACCGCAGATGGGAAAGAAAAAACCCGGGGGCTTTCCCAGAAAGCCCACAAATAGCTGCCCAAACGAATTATCCACAGATGCCAAAGATTCGAACGAGGCACGAAAACCCTCAGGAACATCTGTGAATTTCTGTGTCATCTGCGGATCACTGCCCGTTCCACGTGGTATCAGTGGAAAGTCGCCCCGCCCCAGGCCGCCCCTACACAAACTGGAGTCCAATCCGCAGCGTGTTTTGGGCTTCCCCCATGCATTCGAGGCGGAACAACCGCACCGGAACCCCTGCAATTTGGGTGAGGTTGAACCGGTGCCCTTCCAGGGCGTCGAGCCTCGGCCGGATCATGGCCGTTGCCATCCCAGAAAACAGGCCGGAACCTGCGTCCAGCTTGAGCTCCCGGCACTGGATGTCTTCGCCGCCAACGGCCGAAGCCACACCACGGGCACCGATTGTGACGGTCGCGCCGAAAACACGCACCCCCACCTCCAGTCCAAGCTCCAGCGACAGGCCGCCGCCGCCATTCTGCAAAGAGAGGCGTGTGTGGGAGACTTTGACCCCCTGACTGGCCCCCAGCGCCTCGGCTGCTTTTGCCGCCACGGCCTCCAGCGATGCCGCAGGGATGGACGCCTCCAGGCACGCCCCTCGCAGAGATTCACCTGCCCCGGGAGGCTGGGTGACAACCACCTCAGCATCCGCCAGTCCGGCCTGCGAAAAGAGCCGTTTAGCCTGCAAAAGTGCCTCCTCAACGGAAGTGGGGGGGACGGTGGAGAGTGGCGGGAAGGCGAACATCGGGAGAAGAAACCTTGGCGAGGTGCGTTTCCTCAGGCCGGGTTTTGAAGATTTGGTTGGCTGCTGGTGGCGGTGTCAGATCAGGTATTCCGGCTCGCTGCCCCGCTTGGTTTTGCGGGGGGTTCCCAACAGTTCGAGCAGCGGGAGAAGCGTGCCCTCAGCGTGGTAGCGAGCGAGGGTGCGCTCCGCGAGCTCCGCCAGAGTGACCCCGTCCAACACGGAGGAGAGGGCCGAGCGTGCCTCGACCATGAGCTGGCGCAACCCGCAGCGTTCTTCATCGGGGCAGGAGCAGCGTTTGTAGGCGGAGAGGCTGGCGCAAGAAAGCGGAGCCAGCGGGCCGTCAAGAAACCGAATGAAGCTGCCCACACTCAGGAGGGTCGCTGCCGGCAGGATCGCATAGCCGCCGTGTTTGCCCCGGGTGGCACTCAGATGTCCAGCCTGCCGGAGCGCCACGAGGATCTGCTCGAGAAAGGCGCCGGGAATGTTCTGGGCTGTGGCAAGCGTGGTTACAGGGACCACGGCGATCCCCTGCGCATGAGCGATAGTCAAATCCAACAAGACGCGAAGGGCGTATTCGCCACGTTTGGAAAGTTGCACAGCCAAGGCTAGCATCGAAACGCCTAAACCGAAACACCGTTGCGTGCGGAATCCGATGAGGATGCCCTGACGGCTGTCCGGTTGTCCGCAGCGCGGGACCTGCTATATTTTGGTACATGACCTTGTGTGAAAGCCCCCTCAGCTCTTTCAGGCTCCTGCTGTTTTCCTTCCTCGCCTGTTTTGCCGGCGCGCTTGCAGCCCCGGGGCAGCAGCCCTCCTCAGGCCTGCCCGAATTCGAAAACGAGTTTTTCAACGACTTCTCCGGCTCGGTCTCCAACTCGCAAAAGATCGAGATCAGCCGGAACCTCCGGCTTGCCTCCGAAACCAGCCAGATTCATGCAATGATCGTGGTGATCAAAAAGGTGGCGGACTACCCGGGCCTCCCTCAGGACGTGCACGCCATGGCGCTCCAGCTTGCCCGCGAACGGAAGGTTGGCAGCCAGAAGACCCGCCAAGGCCTTCTGGCGCTTTTCGCACTGGAGGACCACAAGTTCACCGTCGCCCACTCGACCAACCTTTCCCCAAAGCTGGCGGAGTCCATCCGGGATACTTTCAACGGCCGGGTCCGCGCAAAGCTGCGGGACGGGCAGACGGGCCAGGCGCTGGTTTTTGCGTCGGAGGATTTTGCGAGTCTCCTGCCCAAGGCGGGCGCTGCACCCAAGGCGGGCGCCCCCAAGCCGACTGCCCTAGGCCCCCAAACGCCCGGCACCCCCGCAAACCGTCAGCCTTTCGCCTCCTCGCCCGACGCAGCCAAGCCCGAGCCGCAAAAGGAAGCGGGCCTCGGCTGGGGCATGTGGCTTGCCATCATCGTGGGGGGGTACGTGCTGATTTCACTGCTGGGCCGCCTGTTCTCAGGGGGAGGCGGCGGCGGGCTTGGGGGCGGAAGCGCCCCGGGTTGGGGAGGGCTGCTGGGCGGACTTCTAGGCGGGGGGCTGCTGGGCTACTGGCTTGGAAACTCCTCCTCTAACGCCTCTGAATCCCACCACGACAACGGTGGCACTGGCGGTTCAGCGGGAGGCGCAGCCTCGGACGGGGGCGCAGATTCCTCCGAACCGGGTGGGTTCGACAGCTTTGGCGGGGGCGACTTCGGCGGCGACAGCTCCGGCGGTGGCGGCTCCGACGGTGACTGGTAGGACGGACGGAAGCGGGCTGGATGCGGCGGCTTTGACGGAAAAGAATTGGACGCGGGCGCAGAGTCTGTTTCCATTCGCCCCACTCTATGAAAATCGTGCTCGCATACTCTGGAGGCCTTGACACCTCCGTCCTCCTCGCCTGGTTGAAAGAAACCTATCAGGCCGAAATTATTGCCTTTTGTGCAGACGTCGGCCAGGAAGAGGAACTGGACGGACTCGAAGACAAGGCGATCAGCACCGGGGCCAGCAAGATCCACATCGACAATCTCTGCGAAGAGTTCGCACAGGACTTCATCTTCCCGATGATCCAGGCCAACGCGATCTACGAGGGGCAGTACTTTCTCGGCACCTCAATCGCCCGCCCCCTCATTGCAAAGCGGATGGTGGAAATCGCCAGGGCAGAAAACGCTGACGCCGTCGCCCACGGGGCCACCGGCAAGGGCAACGACCAGGTCCGGTTTGAGCTCACCGCGGCGGCCCTCGCGCCGGAACTTGAAGTGATCGCCCCCTGGCGGCAGGACCGGTTCCGGGAGCAGTTCCCCGGGCGCGCCGAAATGATCGCCTACTGCGAGGAGCGGCGCATTCCGGTGCAGGCGACCGCCAAAAAGCCGTATTCAATGGATCGCAACCTCCTTCACATCTCCTTCGAAGCAGGAATCTTGGAGGACCCGTGGTTTGACGCTTCGGCGCCCGAGTCCGCCGGCATGTACGTCCTTTCCGTCTCCCCGGAGCAGGCGCCCGACCGGATGGAAACGGTGGAACTGAGCTTTGAAAAGGGGCTTTGCACCGCGGTGGGCCATCCCGAAACCGGAGCGCTTCTGGCTGAAATGGGTTACAAGGGGGTACCCCACCAAGACTCCGAAGGGCATGCAGTTCTCTCACCCTACTGGATCATGAAGGTCCTCAACCGCCTCGGGGGCCGCAACGGCATTGGCCGCGTGGACATGGTCGAAAACCGCTTTGTCGGCATGAAATCCCGCGGCGTGTACGAAACTCCCGGCGGCGCCATCCTCCATTTCGCCCACCGGCAGGTGGAATCGCTCACGATGGACCGCGAGGTGATGCACCTGCGGGACGGTTTGATTCCGAAGTACGCCGGCCTGGTCTACAACGGCTTCTGGTTCAGTCCCGAGCGGGAGGCTCTCCAGGCGCTCGTTTCGGAAAGCCAGAAGAACGTGACGGGCACCGTCCGCCTCAAGCTCTACAAGGGCAACGTGATCGCGGCGGGCCGTAAGTCCCCCGTGAGCCTCTACAACCCGCACATCGCCACGATGGAGGCCGATCCGACCAAGGCATACAACCAAAACGACGCCTCCGGCTTCATAGCCTTGAACGCCTTGAGGCTCAAGGTCGCCTCCCGCGTACACGCCGGACGCGCCTAGAAAAATCCAGCTCCCCCACCCGCTCCCCTGCTACCTTTGACTCCCCACCCTTTTCAGTGGGCGCAAGGTAGCGGGAAGCGGCAGCGGGACTCAATCTTCAGCAGGATCCGCAGAGGTCAGAGATGCCGCAGAGGAGGCCATTCAAAACCCCTTTGAACATCTGTGTGATCTGCGTCATCTGTGGATAACCTCCTGTACCCCATTTGGTTTCGTGAAACGCACCTCACTGAAACCACCGGGACTTCCTACTTTTCCTCCCGGATCGCGGCGCGCTTGGCCTCGGCGTCGCTCTGGATCCGCCGGGTTTCCATCGCCAGTTGTTGTTCCAGTTGGAGGGCCGACGCGCCATCCCCGGAGGCGAGCGCCTTGGTGATCTGTTCCTTCAAAAACAGCTCCTTTTCGGCAATCTTGGACTGGGCCACGGACTCCACCTCGGCGATGCGTTCCTTTTGCTTGGGCGTGAGGGTTGCCGTGGGGGATTTGCTTTCCAGCCGTTCCATGGCCAGCTCGTATGCGCTTTTCATGGGGAAGTACGTGAAAAATTGCGGCGCCTGAGTCAACCTCCCTTTCATGATACGGCTCCTCAGCACCGATTTTGACGGCACCCTCGTGGACCACTACGCCGAACCGCCGGTGGATCCCGCGCTCTTTTCAATGCTGGAGGAGTTGCGCGCCCGGGGGGTGCACTGGGCGATCAACACCGGACGCGACCTGCACTTTGTCGACGACGGCCTCAGGGAGTTTCATTTTCCGGTGGAACCGGATTTCGTCGTCACGGCTGAGCGGGAGGTGTTTCACCGCGGCTCCGACGGCCGCTGGCAGGATTTCGGCGACTGGAACCGGCGTTGTTATGCAGAGCACGACTCGTTGTTTGAGTCCGCTTCGGACCTGCTGCGGGACATTCTGGCTTTTTTGGAAACGGGGGCACAGGCCGAGCCTATCTACGAGGGAAAACGCATGGTGGGTCTGGCCGCCAGTTCGGAGCAGGAGATGGACAAGATCTGTGTGTTCCTCGAAGAGGAGCGCCGGCGCGTCCCCGGCTTTGCCTACATGCGTAACACCATCTGGGTCCGCTTCTGCCACGAGGCCTATAGCAAGGGTACCGCCCTGAGCGAACTCGCCCGTCTCACCGGCATTTCCCGGGACGAGATCTTCGCGGCCGGCGACCATTACAACGACCTTCCCATGCTGGATGGCTCCTGCGCAAAGTGGGTGACCTGTCCCTCCAACGCGGTCCCCGCCGTCAAGGAGGTCGTCCGGCTGGCCGGTGGGTACCAGGCGCGCGGCCGTTGCAGTACCGGGGTGGTCGAGGCCCTCGAGCATTTCGGCGCGCTCGTCCGGGGATGAGCACCGCCGGCCACTGGCGCGTGGACCGCGGCGCTTTCAAGCCGCGCGGCAACCGGTGGGAACCCTTTGCTGCGGGGTCGACCAACCGCCTCTGGCGCGGCGGGGGGCCTTCGGGAGATTGGTTGCTGAAGTGGTACAAGCACCCCCAACCCGGGGTGCATCCGGAACCGGAGGTGGGCCAATTCTTGCAAGAGCGGGGCTTCGCAGGCGTCCCCGAATTCGGTGCGCGCCTGGACCGCAGGGAGTCCGGTGGCTACACGACCGCGGCCTACATCCAGCGGTGGATTCCGGGCCGCGCGGCTTGGGATGTGGCGGTTGAGGCACTGCGCGGGGGCACGAGTCCGCGGCGTTGGGCGAAGGAGCTTGGTCAGCGGATTGGCGCACTGCACGCGGCGCTCGCGTCAGGGGATGCCGCCGCCAACCCTGCATTCTGTTCCACAGCCTATTCCGTAAAACACCACGAGCAGTGGATCCTTCGTGTCAGTGCCGTCGCAGAGCAACTGCACGCAGCACTGCGGGCATCTCCGCCAACCGGGATTCTTCCGGCTGCATGGGAAGAGGCGCGCGTGCTGTGGATTGCCGGCGAGCCCCGTTGGCGCGAACGCGTCTGCTCCCTTGAATCGCTTCGGGTGGGTGGCGCCTGCAGCCGCATTCACGGAGACCTGCACCTCGGCCAGACTCTCGAGACCAACGCCCCCGATTTAGCCTCACGCTGGTGGGTTGTTGATTTTGAGGGCGAACCGCTGCGCCCTTTGGACCAAAGGCGGGCGCTCGATTTGCCCCTCCGCGACGTAGCCGGAATGTGGCGCTCCTTTGACTATGCCGCCGCCACGGCAGGAGGCGCTCCTGACGCAGCCGTTCCCCTGCAGGAGGCCTTTTTGGAAGGCTGGAATGAGCGGATGCCGCTGCCCGATGGCAACTGGAACGGCCTGTTCAGCGCCCTGGTTTGGGAAAAGTCCATTTATGAGGCGCTGTACGAAATTACGCACCGCCCCGCCTGGCTTTGGGTTCCCCTGCGCTCCCTCGCCTGAAATGCGTTGCACCTCCCGCTGGGAACAACGTTTTCT